>JAWPMT010000002.1:736680-1105020 GCA_033344775.1 Cytophagales bacterium
CAGAAAGTAAATCTTTCTGTAGGAGGACAAACTGTTTCTGTTCCTGTTCTTGCTCAACCTGGTCAGGCTTACAATACCGTAGGTCTTGCATTGGGATACGGTAGAGAAAAGGCAGGGAAAGTAGCCAATGGTGTAGGAGTCAATGCCTATCCACTGATTCAGACTGCCGGAGGTTCCTTGAGTTATAGTATTACTTCAGGAGTAAGTGCTGAGCCAAATGGTGAAGATCATCAAATTGCTCAAACACAAACTGCTCAAACTTACTTGGGACGACAGACGGTTGTACAGGAGACTGTATTGAAGGCTTATCAGAAAGATGCCAGTGCCGGACGTAACTTCCCTCATATTGCCACTGCAGAAGGATTTAAGAAGCCCGCTGCAGTATCTCTTTGGAAAGGTCACAAATATGCCAACCACCACTGGGGGATGGCCATCGACCTAAACTCATGTACGGGTTGTGGTACTTGTACCATCGCTTGTCAGACAGAGAACAACATTCCTGTTGTTGGTAAGTCTGAAGTACTGAACAGAAGAGAGATGCACTGGATCCGGATCGACCGCTACTACAGCCACGATCCTGAGCAAATGACGGAAAAGCAGAAAGGATTGCTTTCCACGCGTTATGCTGAATTTGCGGCCTATGAAAATCCTGAAGTGACGTTCCAACCGATGATGTGCCAGCAGTGTAATAATGCACCTTGCGAAACGGTATGTCCTGTTGCTGCTACTACACACAGCTCCGAAGGGTTAAACCAAATGACTTACAACAGATGTATCGGTACAAGATATTGTGCGAACAACTGTCCTTATAAAGTACGTCGATTCAACTGGTTCAAGTACCACGACAATGAGCAGTTCGGTGATAACCTCGCTATGAACAATGACCTTGGTAAAATGGTATTGAATCCGGACGTGACGGTAAGAGCTCGTGGGGTAATGGAAAAATGTACGTTCTGCGTGCAGCGTATCCAGGCTGGTAAGCTAGAAGCCAAGAAAGAAAACAGAAGACCTGTGGATGGTGAAGTGAATGTAGCTTGTGCCAAGTCTTGTCCTTCTGAAGCATTGGTATTCGGAGACATGAAAGATCCGAACAGTAGAATCTCTAAGTTGTTGAAAATCAAGTCAATGGACAAAGGGGTTGAAGCGCAGGAGCCTAGAGCTTACCACGTGCTAGAAGAATTGCGAGTAATGCCAAACATCTGGTATTTGACAAAAGTTAGAAACAAAGACGAAGTGAAGAAGTCGGAAACGGCTGATGCGCACGCCTGATCATATAATTGTAAAGATTGATGACCTCTGAATCTGTAATAAGAGAACCATTAGTAACCGGTGGAAAGTCGTTGCACGATGTAACGAATGACATTGCCGGTAGGGTAGAAGAGAAACCACACCTCACCTGGATGATGGCCATGGCCGTATCCCTGGGTATGCTAGCGATCGGCGGGTATGCTGTCGGTAAGCTCCTATGGGAAGGTATTGGCATGTGGGGACTGAACAAGACTGTAGGCTGGGCGTGGGATATCACCAACTTCGTATGGTGGGTAGGTATCGGTCACGCAGGTACGTTGATCTCTGCGGTACTATTGTTGTTCCGTCAGCGATGGAGAATGTCCATCAACCGTGCTGCGGAAGCGATGACGATCTTCGCGGTAATTTGTGCAGCGATGTTCCCTGTTTTGCACATGGGACGTCCCTGGTTAGGTTTTTACTGGGCATTGCCATTACCAAACACTTTCGGATCACTTTGGGTGAACTTTAACTCCCCGCTGCTTTGGGACGTGTTTGCGATCAGTACTTACTTCTCTGTTTCCCTGGTATTCTGGTACATTGGATTGATCCCTGATTTTGCAACGATCAGAGACCGGGCTACAGGATTGAGAAAAACCATCTACGGCGCATTGAGCTTTGGATGGACAGGAGCTGCTCGTCACTGGAATCACTATGAAACAGTAGCGTTGGTATTGGCGGGTGTAGCGACACCACTGGTACTTTCGGTACACACTATTGTATCATTTGACTTTGCAACATCCGTAATTCCTGGTTGGCACACCACGATCTTCCCACCTTACTTCGTTGCAGGTGCGATCTTCTCTGGTTTTGCCATGGTATTGACGCTGTTGCTTGTCACCAGAAAGGTTTACAAATTAGAAGACTATATCACGATCCAGCACATCGAGCTGATGAACATCGTGATCATCATTACTGGATCCATTGTTGGTATTGCTTACATCACTGAGTTCTTTATTGCATGGTACTCAGGTGTAGAGCCGGAGCAATATGCTTTCATCAACCGGGCGACCGGTCCTTACTGGTGGGCTTACTGGTCCATGATGACTTGTAATGTATTTTCTCCTCAACTGTTTTGGTTCAAGAAGATCAGAACGAACATCGCTTCAACTTTCGTACTGTCGATAATCGTGAATATCGGTATGTGGTTTGAGCGTTTCGTGATCATTGTAACTTCACTACACCGGGATTTCATTCCTTCGAGTTGGGCAATGTTCTATCCTACTTTTTACGATGTGGGAGTATACATATTCACGTTCGGGCTTTTCTTCACAGCCTTCTTCCTGTTTGCAAAATTCTTCCCGGTCATCAACATGGCGGAGGTCAAGAGTATTGTGAAAGTAACTGGTGAAAGAAGCACAGAGCCTGCAGTTGCAGCAGATCAATCAACCGAAAAGGAAGTAGCATAAATATGTCACAGTCTAACGAATTTTTACTGGGGGTCTACGAAGACGAAGATGTATTGCTTGGCGCGATCAAGTCAGTACGTGAGTCAGGCGTCAAGATAGACGAAGTGTATTCCCCATTTCCCGTCCACGGCATAGAGCATGCATTGGGCTACAAAAGATCAAACATGTCGATCGCGGCTTTCCTCTTCGGATTGCTCGGTACCAGCCTTGCATTGACCATGCAAATTGGTATGATGGGGATTGACTGGCCAATGATCATCGGTGGTAAGGATTATATTCCGGTTCCATCATTCATTCCTGTGACATTTGAGTTGACCGTATTACTCGGTTCATTCGGTATGGTGGGTACGTTTTTTGTAACAGCCAACCTGAAGCCATGGGGCAAACCAAGAATTTTTGACAAGCGAATTACAGACGATAAGCATGTAATGGCGCTGGATTTATCAGCTAATGATAAGAGTGTAGAAGAATTGACTTCTATCCTGAATGCCAGCGGAGCTTCTGAAGTGAACCCAAAATCATTTAATGACGGAAATGCTGAATAAGAAGTTATACAACTCCCTGGTAGTGGTCGTAGTGGCCGTGTTGCTGGCAGGATGTGCAGCTTCAGGTGACAACCAGGGACTGGAGTATGCACCTCAAATGTATCATTCTACGCCATACGAGCCTTTATCACAAATTAAGGACACAGAAGCAGGTCGCGGAGTAACCTCCTCTGAATTGGAGGAACATGCGGAATTCTACAATTCCAATCCTTACAATGCTTTCGATATGACCATGCGTGAACCTGTGGCCAATACAGTGAAAAGAGGTCAGTATCTTCCGAATCACATTGACCCGGCAGATTATGAAACTGCTGAAGCTAATCTGATCAATCCATTAGATTCTTCACAAGTCGTGATCAAGGATGGTAAAATCCTTTATGAGCGTTTTTGTGAGCATTGCCACGGAGAAAAAGGGCAGGGCGATGGTCTGGTAGGGCAGGTTTACAAAGGCGTTACCTCTTACACCTCATCTACGGTAAAAGATAAAAAAGGGGGTCACATCTTTCATGTGATCACACACGGTAAAGGACGTATGGGAGCGCATGCTTCTCAGATAAGCGTCGAAGACCGTTGGAAAATTGTTAGGTACGTTCAAACCCTGCAAAATCAATAACCTATGGCATCTGTAGAAATCACAGAAGAGAAATTTGAATTTACGGCGAAGACTAAGAAGAACTTATTCATCTTCATCGCTGTAGGGTTATTAATGGCTATCGTTGGTGTCATCATGATGAACACTGGTGGCCATGGTGATGCCTCTCATGGAGTTGCCGCTGATGGTGGACATCACGCATTCCACTGGACAAAAAGATTATTTGCAAACCTTTGGATCAACAACGTATTTTTCGCAGGGATCTCAGTTATAGGAGTATTCTTTGTGGCGATTCAATATGCTTCACAAGCGGGATGGTCAGTAGGAGTTAAGCGAATTGCCATGTCTTTCGGTTCCTGGCTGCCGATTGCAGGAGTATTGATTTTGGTGAGCTTTTTAGTATTTGGTCATGACATCTTTCATTGGACACACCATGATCTTTATGCTAAATTTCTAGAAGATGGATCCGTTAATCCGAAATATGATTCTATCATCGATGGAAAGAAGGCATATTTCTTTTGGCCTATGACCGATCATCCAAGTATTCCAGTATTCTTTCTGGCAAGAATGGTGATCTTTTTCGGTGTATGGTACTGGTTATTTAGGAAACTGAGAGGCCTGGCAGTCTCGGAAGATTTAGAAGGCGGCACCGCAAGATGGTTTGAAATGAGAAAGTGGTCTGCGATCTTCCTGTTATTCTTCGCAGTTTCTTCATCTGTTTCTGCCTGGGATTGGATCATGTCCATCGACACACACTGGTTCAGTACCATGTTTGGATGGTATGTATTTGCCAGTTGGTGGGTTAGTGGTCTTGCGTTGATCACACTAATCGCAGTATTGTTGAAAGACAAAGGTTACTTGTCAATTGTTAATCAGAACCATATTCATGACCTGGGTAAGTTCATGTTTGCGTTCTCCATTTTCTGGACTTATGTCTGGTTTTCACAGTTCCTGTTGATCTATTATGCACACATTCCTGAAGAGACCATTTACTTCGTTGAGCGCTGGAAAAGTGACCAATATGCTCCGGTATTTTACATGAATTTATTTTTGAACTTCTTCCTGCCCTTCTTAGTCTTAATGACAAGGGATGCAAAGCGGCATGCGAGGTTTATTAAAGTGATAGCACCAATCATTATTCTCGGTCACTGGTTTGACTTCTATTTGATGGTCACGCCGGGAACATTGAAAGAACATGGAGGTTACGGCCTCTTGGAATTGGGAGTTATGTTCGTTTACGCAGGGGCGTTTACTTACGTGATTCTCAACTCACTGTCAAAAGTCCCATTGTTTGGTAAGAACCATCCAATGTTGAAAGAAAGTTTGCATCACCATATTTAAAATTAGAGCGGAGCAATGTTGAATTTAGTTGTATTAGTAGCGGTAATCCTGATCCTGGCGATCCTGGTAATTATCTTCCGGGTATCGACGCTGATCAACGTGACTAAGGAGCAGAAAGAGGGGGGTGTTTCGTCAGCAAACAAAGTGCAGGCTGCATTGATGATCGTGTTTCTTGTTGCAGGAATTGCAGGGTTTTTCTATTATTCCTTTGGAGGACTTAGCGAAAGCTACGTCCAGCCCATCGCCTCCGAGCATGGTGTAGTAACTGACCGTTTGTTTTGGATCACAATGGCGGTTACATGTGTAGTATTCATCATTACACAAATTTTTCTTTTCGGATTCGCCTGGAAATACCAGCATAAAGAAGGAAATAAGGCTACATTTTATCCTCACAATGACAAACTGGAATTGATTTGGACGGCTGTACCTGCTGTGGTACTTGCTGTTCTGATTTTTACAGGATGGCAGGCTTGGAGAGATATTACTGGTCCGGCACCAGACAATGCAGAGGTCATTGAGGTAATGGGTTATCAATATTCCTGGGCAGTTCGCTACCCTGGAGCAGATAATAAGCTAGGAAGTTATGATTTCAGAAAGATTGATGTTTCTAATGTGTCTGGTGTAGACTATTCAGACAGAGCATCTTTTGATGATTTCTACGGCCGTGAGCTTCATGTTCCTAAAGGAAAGCCGGTATTACTGAACATCAGAGCAAGAGATGTAATCCACAGTGTGTATTCCCCACACTTCCGATTGCAAATGAATGCAGTACCTGGTATGCCGACAAGGTTCTGGTTTACACCAACCAAGTCGACAGAAGAAATGAGAGCGGAAACGGGTAATCCCGATTTCAACTACGAACTTGTTTGTAACAAGATTTGTGGTAAAGGACACTTCGGAATGAAGTATTTGATTGTAGTGGATGAGCCGGCTGAGTACGAAAAGTGGTATGAATCACAAGAGCCTTGGCTAAAAGCAAATCCCGATTATATCACGCAAGTTCCGGCGGAGTTGAGGGAGCAGGCTTTGATCACTTTAGGAATCGATAACCCTGAAGTAGATGAAACTGCCGAAGAGAAGTTGATAAGTACTACTAATTAAAAAAACACAGATGTCAGAAGTTCATAACGCAGGACATGATGATCACCACGATGAGCATCATGAGCAAGGTTTTGTAAGCAAATACATCTTTTCTACTGATCACAAAACGATCGCTAAGCAGTTCCTGATTACAGGTATTGCCTGGGCAGTGATTGGTGTTGCATTATCTGTTATTTTCCGATTGCAGCTTGGTTTTCCTAACATGGACATGGAATGGCTTCGCCCAATCCTTGGCAAATGGATTACTCCTGCAGGAAAACTAGATAGCGAATTTTATCTGGCCCTGGTTACGATGCATGGTACCATCATGGTATTCTTCGTATTGACGGCTGGACTGAGCGGTACTTTCAGTAATTTCCTGATCCCACTGCAAATTGGTGCGAGGGACATGGCCTCAGGTTTCATGAACATGTTGTCTTACTGGTTCTTCTTCTTGTCCAGTGTGGTTATGTTCATTTCGTTGTTTATCGAAACAGGACCGGCAGCCGGTGGTTGGACCGTATATCCGCCGCTTAGTGCTTTACCACAAGCAATTCAGGGATCTGCCGCGGGTATGACCTTGTGGTTGGTTTCTATGGTGTTCTTTATTGCATCATCATTACTTGGAGGAATCAACTATGTGACAACCGTCATAAACCTCAGAACCGAGGGAATGACTTTCAGTAGGTTGCCACTAACAATCTGGGCATTCTTCATTACGGCGGTTATCGGTATCTTATCGTTCCCTGTATTGTTTGCTGCAGCATTGTTGTTGGTCTTTGACCGATCTTTCGGAACAAGTTTCTACTTGTCTGATATATACATTGGAGGAGAAGCGTTGCCACACACAGGAGGTAGCCCGATCCTTTATCAACATTTGTTCTGGTTCCTTGGACACCCTGAAGTATACATTGTATTGCTTCCGGCACTAGGGATCACATCGGAAATCATTGCGACCAATTCACGTAAGCCTATCTTCGGTTACCGTGCAATGATTGGTTCTATGCTGGCTATTGCGTTCCTTTCGTTCATTGTTTGGGCACACCACATGTTCGTATCGGGAATGAATCCGTTCCTGGGATCTGTGTTCATGTTCCTGACCTTGATCATTGCGGTTCCTTCGGCTGTAAAAGCATTTAACTACATCACCACGCTTTGGAAAGGTAATATCATCTTTACTCCAGCGATGTTGTTCTCTATTGGTTTGGTTTCCTTCTTTATCTCAGGAGGATTGACTGGTATTTTCCTTGGTAACTCTGCCATTGATATCAATTTGCACGATACTTACTTTGTAGTGGCTCACTTCCACCTGGTAATGGGTAGTGCATCTGCCTTTGGTCTGGCTGCAGGGGTTTATCACTGGTTCCCTAAAATGTTTGGAAGAATGATGGATGAGCGATTGGGCCACATTCACTTTTGGTTCACCTTCGTAGGGATCTACCTGGTGTTTTTCCCACTGCACTATATTGGTATCGCAGGTTTCCCAAGAAGATATTATTCGTTCACAAGCTTTGATGCATTCTCATCTTTCACGGATCTGAATTCATTCGTGACGATCGCGGCGGTATTTACCTTCTTTGCACAGTTCATCTTTGTGTTCAACTTCTTCTACAGCATTTTCAGAGGTAAGTTGGCACCTGCTAATCCATGGAACTCTAACACATTAGAGTGGACTACTCCTCGATTCCCTGGACACGGTAACTGGGTAGGAGCGATCCCTAAAGTGTTCCGATGGGCATATGATTACAGTAAGCCCCTTACGGAAGAAGCGAAGGCGAGTATGTCTCAGGAAGAAATTGATAATTACCCTGACTTCATTCCTCAAGACGTTCCGTTAACAGAGACCATGGAATCTAATACGGAGCAGGAAAAGGAATTAGCAGCAGAAGAGCAAACTGACCTGGAGCCCAAAGTGGCGAATGCTGAATAAGCGTACTTTTCGCAAAATCAATACCTACACGATCATTGCGGTTTACCTGTTGATCGTGGTAGGTAGCATTGTAAGAGTAACGGAAGCTGGAATGGGGTGTCCCGATTGGCCGAAATGTTTCGGTGGATATGCACCTCCGACTCATGTCAGTCAGCTTCCAGAAAACTACAAAGAGATATATCTCGAAAAGCGGCTTTCAAAAAATGAACGACTATCCGGATTGTTGATGCGACTTAACCTGACAGGGTTAGCCAATAGAATCATAAACGATCCGGATATTCAGATTGAAGAAGATTACAGCAGTACCAAGGCCTGGATAGAATACATTAACCGTTTGATTGGTGTTTTGATTGGATTCTTTATCATAGCGAACATGATCTGGTCCTTCAGTTATCGAAGGATTGCTCCAATTATTCCAGTGATTGCTGTATTTGCTTTCATTTTGGTATTGTTTCAAGGCTGGATTGGATCGCTCGTAGTATCTACCAATCTTTTGCCTGGTTTCATTTCTTTCCACATGTCGTTGGCTTTGCTATTAGTGGCATTTTTGATATACATCAATTACAAATCCTCTGATAGGGTTAATTCCAGAGATCTGGGCCGAGAATTTAAGGTGATGGCAATCGTGATCTTTGTGCTGTCATTGCCTCAAATTTTAATGGGAACTCAGGTGCGTGAGATCATTGATATGTTATTGAATCAGGAAGTAGGAAGAGAGGCTCTGATCAGTCAAATGCCTGTGATCTTCTACATCCATCGGTCTTTTTCTTTATTGATCCTGATCATTGCGATCTACGGAGCTTATCGACTTTATAAGGTCGAAGCGCTGAGTAGCCATTTTGGATTGTTCTGGCTGATTAGTTTGGGGATCATCATTGCAGAAGCCATAGGTGGTGCAATCATGACCTATTTTGAAGTGCCAAGATCAATGCAACCTTTACATTTGCTTGGAGCATCGATACTGTTTGGAACGCTATACTATTTAACTTTGATCTCAAATTTCAAAGCTGCAAAAGCATGATTTCGCTAACACGTGATTGGGTTTGGAAAGAGAAGTTGTCAGGATACTGGGAGTTGTTAAAACCCCGACTGTCCATGACCGTAGCTTTCTCTTCGGCATTTGGATACATTCTTGCTGCGGGTGGTCCCATAGACTGGATTCACTTTGCGCAATTTGTCATAGGCGGATTCTTCATCAGTGGCGCTTCAGTGACTATCAATCAATTACTGGAGATCGGTTATGACAAGGTGATGAGTCGTACGCAAAAGCGTCCGTTACCGACCGAAAGAATTAGTAAATCCGAAGCGATTATTTATACGGTGCTTTTAACCATCGCAGGGTCAGCCTTATTGGCTTTCGCTACAAATAGCCTGACCGTGCTGTTGTCGCTGGTGTCCCTGGTATTGTATGCTTTCGTTTATACGCCTTTAAAAAGAGTAGGACCAATCGCAGTATTTGTTGGCGCAATTCCCGGCGCACTTCCTCCACTCATCGGTTGGGTAGCTTCTACAGGGGTTATCTCTCATGATGCATTGATCATATTCGGCATCCAATTCATTTGGCAGTTCCCGCACTTCTGGGCCATTGCCTGGGTTTCTGATGAAGACTACAAACGGGCCGGTTTTAAACTACTTCCAGGTGCCGGTAAAAAAGACTTGAACACTGCCATCAATATTGTGGTTTACACGTTATTCCTGCTGCCTTTAGGGTTGTTGCCGAGTTATTTCGGATTGACCGGCATAGGTAGCGGAGTTGTGGCTACTGTATGTGGTGTATTATTCCTTGCGCAGACGTTTCAATTGCTGAAAGACAACAGTCGCAAGTCAGCACTTAGGATCATGTTTGGTTCATTCATGTACCTCCCGGTAGTCCAAATTGCGTTTTTAATTGATAAAATTTGAGGGGATGGATAACGTATTGAATGTCATGAGTCAACAACAGGGAAAAGTAAGATCGGTGAACCCCAAGCTATTCGGCTTGTGGATTTTCATGGTTACGGTAGTAATGATTTTTATTTCCCTAAGCAGCGCTTACATCGTTAAGAAAGCTGAAGGAGACTGGTTGCTGATCCAGTTTCCGCAGATGTTTAAGATTACGTCTGTTTTGATCGTTCTGAGTAGTTTGAGTATGCACTTCGCGTACCTCGCGTCTAAGAAGAATAATCTGTTCAATATCAGATTGGGTCTCGGTATCACCGGACTGTTGGCCATTGCCTTTACAGTAGGGCAATACTGGTCCTGGGGAGAGTTGGTAGAGCAGGGGGTGTTTTTTGTTGGGAATCCTGCCGGCTCCTTTATTTATGTTTTCACTGGCCTGCACGTGGCGCACCTTTTTGGAGGACTTATCTTCCTGATTATCGTGTTGCGAAGGGCGTTTACATACAAGGTTCATTCAAAAAGTATGTTGAGTATTCAGCTTTGTGCTACATACTGGCATTTTCTCGGTGGACTTTGGTTGTATTTATATTTATTTTTGATCCTGAATAATTAAAATTCCTAATCTAACATGTCTAGCACTGCAGTTGTCGTAGACGAGTCGAAGAAAGGCCTCTGGGCCGGTGGAGTTGAGCCCATGAAAGCTAGCTACGGCAAGCTCATGATGTGGTTTTTCCTCCTGTCTGATGCATTCACTTTTTCAGCTCTTTTGATCACTTACGGAATGATCCGGTTCAAGCATCCGGCATACGAAGGGAATCCTGAAGATTTCGTATTCTCTCAGGACTACTGGCCAATTCCTGAAAAAGTATTTGAAGCGGTGCCATTCTTACATGGAGTACATGCTCCGTTGGTGTTTGTGGGAATCATGACGTTTATTCTGATCCTGAGTAGTGTGACCATGGTATTAGGAGTGGAAGCAGGACACAGAATGGATAAGCGTGGTGTAGAGAAATGGATGCTTTGGACTATCGTTGGAGGATTGACATTCCTCGGTTGCCAGGCATGGGAATGGTCTCACTTCATTCACGGAACTGCAGATGGAGGTAGATTGAGTGACGGATCAGTGATCTTTGGTGCGAACCTTGTCCTTAACCAATATGGGCCAAGCAACTTTGCAGCACTGTTTTTCTTCATTACAGGATTCCACGGATTCCACGTATTCAGTGGGGTGGTCATTAATTTCATCATATTCTATCAGACGGTAGTAGGTAAGCTCGAGAAGCGCGGACACTACGAGATGGTAGAAAAAGTAGGATTATACTGGCACTTTGTAGATCTGGTGTGGGTATTTGTGTTCACCTTCTTTTATTTGGTCTAACTTTTTAATCAATCGATATCATGGAGCAAGAAAATCCAGAAGTAGTAGTTATCCCGGAAGATCCGGCGAAAACCAGAAAAATTTGGAAGATTGCTGGAATCCTAGCATTGATTACAGCCATAGAATTTGCCATCGCATTTATTTTCCCGGCAAGTTTGATCAAGAACTGGGTGTTTATCATCCTGACAATTTTCAAGGCATATTTCATCGTATCTGATTTCATGCACTTAGGTCATGAGAGAAAATCATTGATCATGTCAATATTGTTGCCGATCACCTTTGTGATCTTCCTGATCTTTATTTTGTGGTACCAGGGAACAGCGATTTTCCAGGTGCTTTATCCGGAATTCTAAGCATCTATACATTGCAAAAAGGACTCAAGGCATTTGTCCTTATCATCATATTTGGGGTACCAGTCTTCTGGTACCTTTTTTTACAACTATTCGGTACGAATGAGTTTGAATTGCCGACCTTAGGTAAGGCAGAGGACGACTGTATTCCAACTGAACTTACGGTGCAAATCATCAGAGCACCGATTAGTACTGAAGCCAGAAATCAATCTAATCGGATTGAACAAAATCAACTCACAAAAGCTTTAATAAGTAAGGACAATCAGGGTTGTAGTTTCGAAGCGTGGGACTTGATCCTGGTGGCTCCAACTGGCGATATCAAAGGCGCATACCTATGGGAAATTGCGGATATTGATCGGTTGATCACAGAAGTAGAGTTGTATTATACCATAGCAGAGAGAAATGGAACAAGTGATTCAAAGTAATTCCCGGAACACCAATGTAATCATTGGTATTTCTGTGGTGATTCCTTTGGCGGTGGCAGCATTGATTTTATTGCCGCAAAAGATAGATGCAGGAAGTTGGGTTTATTTCCTACCGGATCTGAATGCAGTAATTAATTCGCTGACCTCCGTATTGTTGATCCTGGCATTCGTCATGATCAAGCGTGGCAACATTGCTGCGCACCGAACTTTGATGTTGAGTGGGCTGGTGTTAGGATTTATATTCTTGCTTTCCTATATCGTTTATCACGCTTCTGTTGATTCCGTGAAGTTTGGGGATCTGAATGCAGATGGTGTATTGTCAGAAGCAGAAAAGTTAGAGGTAGGAGGGACAAGAAGCATTTATTTGTTTTTTCTGGCTTCTCATATTCTGCTTTCAATAGTGGTGGTGCCGTTTGTTTTATTTGCGTTCTATTTCGCGCTTTCGGGTAAGATTGAGCGCCACAAAAAGATCGTAAAGTTCACTTTTCCGGTCTGGTTATATGTATCTGTCACTGGGGTGATAGTTTACTTCATGATCAGTCAATATTATCCCTGGTAGCTTTATTTTTGCATTATGAGTGGAGTGAGGAAATACGGGTTGTTGGTCTTAGTTGCAGTTTTGCCTATTTTGACACAAGCACAATGTGCCATGTGTCGAACACAGGTGGTCAATAACGTCAGCGCGGGTGAAACAACATTCGCAGCAGGACTCAACATGGGAATTCTTTACCTGTTTTTCACACCTTATATCTTAATTGGCATTGTTGCCTTCATGTGGTTCAAACACAGTAAAGTCAGTGAACGAAAAGAAAGCATTATCAGCCGTATTAGGCGGCAAGTGCCCTAGGTGCAGGGAAGGGAAGGTCTTCAAATATCCTGCTTCTAAAATCAGATCATTCAATGTGATGCACGAGACTTGCGAAGTATGCGGTCTCCGTTTTGAAGTGGAGCCTGGTTTCTTCTATGGTTCAATGTATGTCAGCTACGGGTTTTCAGTAGGTATTTTCCTGGCAACCTGGATTGGCATCACCCTTTTGATTGAGGATGCCAGTATTTGGACCTACATCATTACTGTCGTGGTATTAGCAGCGATTGCTTATCCGTTCAATGTTCGTCTTTCCAGATTGATCATGCTCCATGCCTTCGGTGGGGTGAAGTATGATCGTTCCTTCGTGAAGGGGAAGTAGCTGTAACTCAATATTGATTTCAACAGACCTTTCTACCGAACAAAGCAGACTCAATCCGACTTTGAATTATGATTTGTGTGTTAGGTTGAGGAATGATTGCATGTTTGAGTCTGCTCAAGTGTAAGGTTGAGGCTCTCGAAACCTAAAATGCCTCATTAAACGAAATATAAAAGAAGCTGCTGTCCGCGCCGAATCCAAAATCCACCCGAATGTTCATTCTGGGTTCTGTTTCCAGGCGATAACCCGCTCCAAAATTGGGTAGCCATTTGTCATATGAGACAGGATCTGGGGCAATGGAGCCGCCACCTATCCATGCCACAAACCCAGATCGATCTTTTAAGCTGAACTTCTTACTGCTGTCTCCTTTTCCGAACATATGGCGATACTCCAGGATACCAAAGAGCATGGACTTGTCTCGAAATCGTCCCCAACGATAGCCTCTCAAATCGAATGGAGTCCCTAATTGGGACATTTCCGGCCAGGGTACTTCATCAAATGCATTCCGATTGCGGATTTGCCAGGCCAGCACTTTTCGATGACCGACAAGCTGGTATTGCCGGTAGTCCAAATCGATCACCTCGTATTTACTTTGCCCTCCCAGAAATCGACCATAGAACATGACATTCAAATCAAGAAAGATTCCCTCATAGGCATTGACGATCAGGTCGCGGCTATCGTATTGTACGGAGAGCCCCAGGCCAGCATTCTTACTGAAATTACCTGTTTCAATGATATTAGGATCGGCAAGGATGTAATCATTGAGGTCCTTACCGGTAGTGCGGTTAATATCTAAGGCCGCTCCCCAGAACACATGTGGACCAAATCGGGTAAGTAACTTATAATAGAGTCGAAACCACGTTCTTTGATAGGTTGTAGTGCTGTCCGAGAGTGGGGTATTCTTTCCATTGTCATACCCTACACCGAAGTAGTTGTCTGGCATGTCCTTGAACCATAATTCACCTGAAGTTCGATGCTTATCATCCTTTCCGTAGAGTGTGAGACGTGCATTGAATTGTACTGACCCGTTGGAGCTGATCCCGGCCGCAAATGGGATGGAAGACCGTTCAAGAATTGGGTTGTCCTTTTGTACTTTGAAGGTATATAAACCCCCAGCAGAGATCAGGAACCCTAGTTCCGGAGAAAAAGCTGGGGCGACAAATGGCGTAAATAGTGACTGACCAAATTCAATTTTAGCCGCACGAATGGAATCCAGGTTGGACCAGAAGGATTTCTTTCGACTATTTTCCTGGGCCAGAGTGGTCAATGAAATGAGCGCAAGCATCAGAAAAGGAATACAGCGCCTGGTTAGGGTTTGCAAGTTGATCTTCTTCAAGGACATGAAAATAAACCAATTTTACCTCTTCTTCCAACTTTGCTATACAATCATAAACTTGATGATTTTTCTATCTTTAAACCCATGAAGTATTTTTTGATCTTGATTTTATCTTGTTTGCTGTTTGGTTCGGCTATTGCACAAGAAGAGAATCCATTGACTGCTTTGGAGCCGCTCATGGGCAAAACCTGGGCCATAGATGCCCAATGGGGCGATGGATCAGTCTTCAAACAGGAGTTGTCTTTAGAATATGGACTTCAGAACCAGGTGGTGTATTGCTATACAAAAGGCTTTATCAATGCTGAGCGTACCCAATTTGGCGACCGCAATTTTGGCATAAGAAAATTCGACAAAGAGAGCGGCAAAATCCTGTTCTGGGAGTTCGACGCATTCGGAGGGGTAACAGAAGGAGAGGTTATCGCTAATGGCAGGGACCTTTGGTTTGTTTACAACTATGGGGAGACGGTCATTGCTGATATATGGGAATACCTCGATGATGAAACCTATGCTTTTCGCGTGGTTTCTTACAACAATGAAGAGATAGGAGATATGTACCTGAAAGGAGCCTATAAAGTCAAAAGGTAATATTCCACTTATCCTACTTACTCAAAAACCTACGAAAAGAGAAGACAGTAGCATCAGAAAAATTAACTTTTAATAGAGATCAAATGCTACCAATTTCTCTGGTACGAAAAAAATACAGGAGTTGATCAACTCGGCGATTGAATGCAATTAGGATAGTCTTGAATGTACTCATGAATTAAAGATAGCTATTTTTAATCAGGTACCGATTTGTGTTTTTGCCTTTCAGCCAGGATCGCTTTGATTTCTCTACGGAACTTGATGTTCTGTTGAAATTGGCGCTTATTCAAAAATTCTATCAAGTATCTAACCACCGCACCTCCAAAAAAGGCAATTCCTAACTCTGAAAGAACGTCTAAAACAATGGTATTGAAGAAATCCCCAGCGTTTGTCAATAGAAGAATTGTATCCTTCTGGCACCCACTGTAGTGACAATTCCTAACAGAAAAACCAGCGTAAGATAGAATGTATAGAAATGTTCACGATCGATGATCAAATCCAATTCATCAGGATGCTGTTCATAATGCTGGATGATAGTTTCATTGATCTCCTGTGTGTCAGGCAAAATAACTTTTGAGATGCGGTCTAATGTTTTCAAGATTCGGAAGTAGTTGCATTAAAAGCAATATTGCTTAGTAAGTTTTACAGTCTTTAGCTTATATATCACTAAAATACTTCCATTGCTTGAATGTAGATTCCATAGATAAGAGCATGAGTATGGGAGTGTAGTTAATGACTTGAACCATGGTAAAAAAGAATTAATTTTTTTTCTGAAAAGATCAAACTAAGCACCTGCTTCTCACGTTAAGAAAGTACTGCGGTCGCCCGACCGCACCTTTAGTTGTTTTGGGAGCGATCCGATTTTTATCGGCTCGCTCTTTTTTCTTAAGGCCATCGCATTTTCTGTTTGTTCGAGCCGAAATCATTTCTTTAATTACATTGATCATCAACCGAAATACTTCAGACAGTGAGTGATTTTTTAACAACGGACGAAACGTTTACCAAATCCAATTATGCTGATCATATATTTGGGAAAGGTGAATTTGAATCTTGCCGTTTTGTCGATTGTGATTTTAAAGGAGCTGACTTTTCTGAGGTTATTTTTCTTGAATGTGAGTTTAAAAATTGTGACTTAAGCAATGTGAAATTGAAAGAAACCGGCTTAAGGGATGTCAGTTTTCACACCTGTAAGTTGCTAGGCCTTCGATTCGATCATTGCAATACTTTTTTGCTTGAATTCCAGTTTCAGGACTGTATCCTCAACTTAAGTACTTTCTATGCATTGAATCTCAAAAAGACGATCTTCAAAGGATGTCAGTTGCAAGAGGTGGATTTTGTTGAAGCTAACCTGACAGAGGCGAAGTTTCTGCAATGTGATCTCAAGGGTGCCTTGTTTGAACGGACCAACCTGCAAAAAGCCGATTTTAGATCGGCAACGAACTATCGAATTGATCCCGATGACAATCAGATCAAAAAAGCGAAATTCTCCTGGCCAGAAGTCGGTACGTTGTTGGATAAGTACGACATTTCGATTACGTCTTAATTCCCCTATTTTCTTCATATCCCATAATAGCTGGATTTCATCACATCGTTCATCCTGATTGAATCATCCTTTTTCAGGAGATGATTACTTGTTGTTGCTTAGCATCAGGTAAAATTTAATCCATTTCTGATGAGACAAATATTGATTTCTTTCTTAACAATGCTGTTGTTTTTAGACTTGTCTGGGCAGATACGTCTGGAACCGGCTGATTCTGTTGATAATACTGACTGGTTCAAAGAAAACCCATGGGGGTTAATGGTGACCGCTTCTGTGATCTCAGACCCGTCGTTCAACCTGAACTACAATGAAATGTACGATTTTTTGGATGCGCAGGGGTTGGACATTGATAGAGACCTTGAACTGATGCAATTTGGATTGCAAATACGGCGAAACCGATTTTTGTGGGATGCTGTAACGGCAAGAGATGTCAGGCTATTTAGTGAAGAAGAATTTACAATCGGGGGTAGAGATGTTACTGTAGAACAATCCTACCGCTCATGGAGTACATCGCTTGGATATGTGGTCTTTTCCAATAGACGAATTTCTATCGTGCCGCGTGCAGGATTAGGTATAGTACGGTATGCTGTCCAGTATACTTTTGATACCTCCACATCATTTGATTTTTCAGATCCAAATAGCTTCAGTATCGAAGGGTCCCCGGAATTGTTTCATAGGAGTGGCTTTTATCAATTTGCCTTAGATTTATTCTACGGTCTCCAGAACAAGAATCGTAATTTTGTATTGCAACGCAGTAGGATAGGTTATCAGAGAGGTTGGCAAGATCGTCCATGGAGGTCTGATCATGCAACGTTAACATCTGGCTTATCTGACCGATCAGGTCAACTTTACTTCAGCTTCGTTATTGGTTTTGGTGTTGACCTGAAAAAACGTCCTTAAAATGATTTTGTGGTTAACACTATTGCTATCCATTGGAGCTCCTTATCAAAAGGAAGCGCAAAAGAAGGAAATGGCCACTGTGATCGTTTATCATCAGCGAGGCTATTCCAGCACCCGATTTGACCTTTGGTTAGATAATATTCCATTGGCAAAGCCCTTGCGAAGAAATAGCAGTGTGACCTTTCAGGTCCCGGCGGGAGAGATTTCTCTTCTTACGAAGGTGCGGGTTAAAAGCCCGTTTCTAAGAAACAATCATTATCTTATCAATGTTGAGGCTGGCAATACCTACTATTTGAAAGCAGACCTGGAATACGTTTTTCCGGCGACTCGACTCAGTTTGGAGGTTTCCAATTCACAAGAATACGCTAAGGTTGAAGCTAGATTGGAAAAGATTGTTATTTCCACTGGCAGATCTTCTAAGGAGCATGATTAGAGCCCTGTTGATACTTATTTGCCTACTGATTGTAGGCTACCTCTCTTATGAATGGGTACTGTTCTTCAATGGAATCGATGCTCAGGATCATGAGTTTGTCGGATTCTTGTTCTTTGTCGGTAGTTACTGTCTCGTTCTTTTTGTACTTGTATCGTTAGGTTGGTCGGTGTTTTTCTTTCGGAATCGGTTATCAATTCGGTTGAATGAACAGTCTCCTCGATTGATGTCTTTGACCATATACCTCACGTTGTTTCTGGTCTTCTGGTGGATCGTACGTGCTGCCTTTTCTGCCGAGGATCAATTTGTCCCTGAAAACATGTTGCTGGCAGGAGTAGGATTGGTGGTAGTGATTATTTCTAAGAAACTCTTCGAAGCGAGCAAACAAAAACAATTGCAATTGACCTACGAAAAGGATCGTCGTGAAGCGGAATTGACCCTGTTGAAGTCGCAAGTGAATCCACACTTCTTATTCAATGCCTTGAATACACTCTACAATGATGCCTTGAAAATAGGTGCGGAGCAAATGACTTCTAACCTGGAAATGCTGACGGATATATTAAGGTATCAGTTACAGTATGCTTCCCAAAAAGTGATCTCATTAGAAGAAGAAGTACATTTTATTCAACAGTATGTAGATTTTCAAAAACATCGACTGCAATCGGATGAAATGGTGCAAATAGAAATAAACACGACCATTACAGATCCCAAATACCCCATCCATCCAATGATATTGATCACCTTTATTGAGAATGCCTTCAAACATGGGGTCAGTCGTGAAAAAGCATCCAGTGTGTACATTTCGATGACACAGGAATCACCTTTTTTGAGACTGATCATTCGAAATTCCAATCATCCCAAACAAGGTAAGGACAACTCGGGCATCGGCCTGGAACAAGCAGAGAAGTTGTTACAGGTACATTATCCGAGTCATAAGTATCTCGTTGATATCAAAAATGACATCTATCAGGTAACGCTCACATTAAACTTGAAAGCTCATGAATAAACTTACCGCCATCGCTCTGGATGATGAGCCCAATGGACTGGAAATCATTGAGCAATACGCCGCCAAGGTAGATTTCTTAGAATTAAAAGCCGTTTTTGTGTCTCCTTCCAGGGCCATGAGCTATTTGCAGGAAAATGAGGTGCATGTGCTGTTTCTGGATATCGAAATGCCTGACATTAATGGAGTAGAGGTCGCTAAAATGCTTGATCGCCATCAGGTCAGTGTGATCTTCGTTACCGCTTTTGCAACTTATGCCTTAGAAGGTTTTGAAGTGCAAGCGGTAGACTATCTATTGAAACCTGTCTCTTTCAATCGGTTTTTAAAGGCCTGTCTGAAAGTAAAAGAACAGGCTGATATGCCGACTAATAATGCGCCTGATTTCATCTTTGTGAAAGATGGGTATCAATTGAAAAAGATCGGCCTGAAAGACATACAGTACATTAAATCTGATGCCAACTTATTGAACATTTATACGCTGAAAGAACGAGTGCTAACACGAATGACCATGACAAGGATCATTGAATCTTTACCTGGGAATCAATTTTTCAGGGTACATAAATCGTACATTGTCAACCTGTCTTTGGTAGAGAAAATAGATCAGCAATTTGTCTATTTTGAAGGGGTAGAAATACCTATTTCATCGGCCTATCGGACTGATTTTCAGGAAGCTGTTAGACGATTTCTGAAGGATTGACTAGCCTATTTAATGAACGCCAATACAGGTTCCAGGCTCGTTACAGGATCTTCTTCCATAGGGACATGCCCTAAATTCGGGAGGATGACTAACGTGTCATTTGGCAATTCTTCCTGGAACTTGTAGGCACTGGCTATTGGAACCAGATAATCTTCGCCTCCCCAGAGTAGCAATGTCGGTTGCTCGATTGTCGGGATGCGAAGATGGGCCTCTGAGTCCACAGCCATGGTCATGCGGTCCACCAGGCCTTGTCGGTTTCCTCTGCGTAAAGTGAGTTCAAAATAGCGATCTACCAATTCGTCAGTTACTTTGGCTTTATCGGAATAAACATTCAATACGCTGGCTTCTGCCATAAACCTTGGTGTAATAAATGTGAGTAGTTTATTGGCTACAGGGGTATTGGCAAGCGTAAAGGCAATAGGTACACTTTCTGCCTTGATCGGATAGCCAGAAGCGTCAATTAAGATCAGTTTTTTGGCTCTTTCCGGATATTTCAGCGCAAAATTCCAGGTAATATTTCCTCCAAGTGAATTCCCACCCAAAATGCACTTTTCTACCTCCAGCGCATTTAGGAAATCGTGAACAAAATCTGCGTAACGCTCCATGGAGTAGTCACGTGTTGGGTGAGGGCCAGTAAGTCCGAAAGCGGGTAAGTCCATCCGTATGACACGGCGGGAAGGGGTCAGGGCCTTTGTCCATTCATCATAAGTATGCAAGCTGGAACTGGTTCCGTGTAAGAGCACCAAAGGCAACGAATCATTCGGATTACCTTCATCACGAAAATGAACATCCATGCCTTGTATTAAGATAAATTGCGAAGGAGCTCCCGCATATTTGGCTTTAAGGTCATCCAGAGGAATATCTCGTTTGCCGAAAAATATAGCAATGACTATCCCTGTAGCGATAATAGTGATTATGAGAACGATCAGGAGCTTTTTGAGGTACTTCATGGTTGGGTAAGTATGAAAAGTAAGGCAATCTAACTACTCTGGAACCTCGAGCATGTCACGATAATTTTGAACTCGTTCTTCTAGTCGATCTCTTTTTATGTCCCGATCTAACTGTATTTTCTCGTCATCATCCAGCTTAAGGAATGCTTTGTAAGCTTTGTTTTTCACGTCGTGTACGGATCCTGTACGAGTTTGGAAAGTAGCCGCTTCTGTTACTTCATTGATGAATATCTTCTCGATCGCTCCGTAAGTCTTTTCCTCACCACTTTTCCAAAACAAGACTTGAACGTATTCTTTGATGGTCTTTTTCAATGGATCAATCAATAAACCATATCGGGCTGTAACGATCGAACCTCCCAGCGCATAGGAAACAACCATACCAAGTGCTTTTACTATGAAATGCCACTCCCGTTGTGTCCAGATCAATAAACCAAAGGCAAACAGGATCATACCGAACAACTTAAATGTAAAAGGAAAATATGCTTCTTGTTTGATGTCGATTTTATTCATAGTATTAGCTGTTACTGTGCTCAATTTCAAAGACTTATCGGATAATTCCAAATGTTACTCCTGTTTGTTTAGAGCAAAAAAATCAAGTTTTCTGAAAAGGGTCTGTAATAAAGCTAGCTAAGTGCAACACTAAGGGAACGATATGGGATTGTTTTACATTCATCATCGTTGGCTAAACTTCATCAGGAAGGGCGACCATCTGAAAATACTAGTAGCAGGATTTATCTTATCCATGTTTGTTTTCCGCTTAGGAAATGCATTTCTAAGCGAGCTGAGCCTATGGGTAACGCAGCTTAGCGAACAATTTGAGATCGGTGAGTTGGAGGCGTTCAAATTCATTCTGGCCCTTTCCTTCATAGGAATGACCGCCATTAAATTGAACATTTCAGCAGCACCCATACACTATGAATCCTATCAATTGTGGCCTGTCAACAAGCGATCTTTGGCCATTCAGTATGTTTTACTGTCTCACTTGAAACCAGCCAATTTCTTTTGGTTATTTTCTGAGGTTGTTATGTTGATCAAATCGGCCGAATTTGGGTTGAATATCCTTCCCACGTTCCTGGCTTTTTGGCTCATGCAACACTACCTGAACATTGCCCTACGTCCCTATACCTGGGCCAAGTGGGTAATTTGTGGGGTGTTACTGATATTGACAGCAGTCTTATTCAAAGGCTGGTTGGGTATGGCGTGGGTAGAACCTATTTTACAACTGGCACCCATAGTTGGTGCTATTGCATTGGTAGGTTTGATCGGTGCCATTCGGATGGTTTCCAGACAACCAGAAGCTTTTATTCAGCGATCTCGATTGAGTAAAAGGCTATTCAGCCTGGGAGGAAGGGAATTGGCTGATCCGCTCTTTGACCTGGAAGTGAAGCTAATCTGGCGTAATAAAGGAACCCGGACCAATCTCATCGCCGGTTTTTTATCCATTCCTCTACTTGTGTATTATTTCAGCAATGCAGGGTTGCCGGCAGGCGTCTATTTCATGGCCGTCATTACCACAGGATTGGTCTTATTACAGCACGGCATTTACACCATGTCCTGGGAAGGTAATTATTTTGACATGCTTGTCACGCGCTTTACCGCGTTGCAGTTCATGCATTTTAAATTCAAGTTTTATTTGTGGGCAACAGGTATCGGACTGGTTTTCAGTTCTGTAGTGCTGTTCATTGAGACCTCTCAGTGGCTTCCCTTACTGGCTGCTTTCTTTTATAATATCAGCTGGAATTTGTTTGTGGTCATGTTCGGCGTATTGGGTAATAAGAAGAAACTTTCTCTTGGACAGAGCATCATCTTCAAGGCCGAATCAATGACCGCTAATGTACTCACGGTGAGTTTTGCGACCATCATTCTTCCCATGATGTTATTAGGTATTCTTAATGTGTTTTTACCGGATGATGGGGCTTATTTCGGAGTAATCGGCGTGTCGGTATTGGGACTATTCTTTAAAGACAAGATCCTCCAATCACTGGCGAGAAGAATGGACCAAAAGAAGTACGAATTATCAATGGCTTTTCACGATTAAATCATGATTCAAATACAACAATTGACCAAGGAGTTCAGTGGAAAATGTGCCCTGGACATTCAGGAACTTACTTTCCAACAAGGTGAGTGCATCGGGATAGTAGGCAATAATGGAGCAGGTAAAACGACCTTATTTCGTACTGTTCTGGACTTACTACCACCATCAACAGGTTCTGTCGAGATATTCGGACAATCCGTCAAAAACTCGGATCATTGGAAGACTGGTGTTCATGCTTTCGTCGACGAAGGCTTTTTGATTGATTTCCTCAAGCCCATCGAATACCTGGAGTTCATTGGTAAAACAATTGGAGCAGGGAAGCAGTCAGTGGCACAATTGCTGGAAGAATACTCGGAGTTTGTCAATGATGACATTCGTGAAAATCGAAAGATGATCCGTGAGCTTTCGACAGGTTCAAAAGTTCGGGTTGGTGTACTATCCACATTGCTGGGAAACCCCAAATTGATTATCCTCGATGAGCCTTTCGCGCATTTGGACCCTACCTCTCAGTCTCGTTTGATGAAGATGGTTCGTTCCAAAGCAGAAGAAGGGGTGACCATGATCTTGTCCAGCCATAACCTGCAGAGTGTAGTAGATGTTTGTTCACGCATTGTTTTGATCGAAGCAGGTCAGGTAAAAATGGATGTACGCACGGATAGTGATACACTGGAAGCCCTGGAAGCTTATTTTGTGGCTTAGTAAAAAGGAAAGATTGATAATGACTTCTTCGACTTTATCAAAAGATCACATTGGTCTCAGGTAATTGATCTTTGATTGCAGTTTTTGTTGATTCTGAAAATTCATTACCGCTGAGGTCCAATACGGCCAGGTTTTGAAATGAATTCAAAGAGGAGGGCAACGATTGAAGGCCATTGTTTCTCAATAGCAACACCTTTAATGCTGGTAGTTTCGATAATTGATGATTCAATACGTTCAGATCCATTTCAGGATTATTGTCCAATACCAATCCCTTTGACTGCTTCAATAAAGCCAATTCTTCAGGTAGATCAACTAATTGATTGTTGCTCAAAACCAGGATATTCAGACTCGGCACTCTTGATAGTGCGCGAAATACCTGAGGGAGGTCCATCTTTGGATTATGAGAAAGATGCAATTCTTCTAACGATCGTAATTTAGTTATCGAGGTAGGTAACGTGTTGATCTTTAACCCTGAGAGGTATAAAAAATCCAGGTTACTTACATTGGATAAGTCTTCAATGGCTTTTGTAAGGTCCAGTTGATCATTAAATGCCAGGTCTAGTTCCCGTAACATGGGTAGAGACAATAATGCAGCAGGGACGCTTTTGAATTGATTATTTCGAAGGTTGACGACTTTCAAATTACTCAAAGAAAGCATAGAGGAAGGTAAGGAGGTCAATTGATTTCCTTCCAGATTAAGTAGTGACATGCTGGTTATTTGTTCGACCCCACTGGGAAGTTCGGTGAGGTCACAAGAAGTTAAATACAAAGCCCTCAATTCACTAAAACGTCCTAAATAGTCCGGAATTAAAGGAATATCATCACAAACCGGATTGAACGAATTGACTACTTTGTCATTTTGAACTACGTCAATTATTGACTGCTTCTCTTGAGCAAAAGAATGCTGTGAAATAAGCACTACAGCAATAAGAAAAGAGATAGTTGTTATTCCAATATTTTGCATGTTGCAAACTTGAAAAAAAGAAAAAGATCAGTGAAAACAAGAATAAGCCTCGATGGTAAATTGAGTACGCTCAAGGCTTCTGCATTTGTTATTATTCAGGGGCTTTCAATCGGCCTAAATCAACGTCTTTAGCAATATTGGTTAAAGCGTTTTCATCGAGGTTTTCACCGCTGACCATTACCCAGAATCGACCATCTTTGAAGAGCATGAGATTGCTTTCTTTGGAACTGTTGTCATAAGTGATCCAACCATTCATGCTATCGATGACGATGGATTTACTGTACCCTTCTGTCGATTCGTATTCATACTGACCAGAGGTCATGGCCATCGCATAGCTTTCAGCCCCTAAATAGTCGTACAGTGTAATTTCAAGGTCTTTACTGCCATTCGAATAGGATTTTTGAGCCATGCTGTAGGCAACTCCTTGCATTTTCATGGTCGAGCCTTCCGGCTTACCCTCACGTTGATATCCCTGGGTTGATTCAGGTAAAATATTGATGAGCGTCCGAAAGGGAATGGAGTTGCCCATATCAATGCTTTCAAAATCAACGGATTCCGGTTGGAAAGTATCTTCATTGGATGTTTCTTCTTGAGAAGAGGTGGAGTAATCTGGGTTGGGTTGATTGACTTCTTGATTCTGTTCGGCATTCTTCTTTTTCTTTTTGCCAAACAGCAGTTTGTCAACGACTTGATCTGCTTTTTTTTCTGCTTTTCTTTTCCAATCAACTTGTCCGTAGACATTTGAAAGGAGCATAATGAAAGCGAATAAAAGAAGTGTTCTTTTTAAAATGGCGTGGCGGTTCATAATGAGATATTGGTTGAAAATTGTATTAATTTCTACATGTACTTTATTCTAAGCTGTTGTCATTCCGATCGCGTACTAACATGTCAATTTTGCGGTTGAGCTCATCGATCTTATGTTCCAGATCATTGTTGTTATCCTGTATCATCTCATCGACGAAGATGGCATTTACAATTGAAAAACCGAATATACCTCCTGAAAGTACGACCAGTACGAAGAAAGCCCTTACAAATCCCTGCATCAGATGTGCCTCATCAGGAATATTCATCAACAGCGCTTCAGGAATTTCATTCCATCCCTCTACCGTGAAGATCTGGAAGATGGAATAAAGTGACAGTAGGGGGTTGCCAAAATGATGTGGAGATACCTCGCTGAAAAGGAATGTTCCTAAAACAGCTAGTAAGACGTTGTAAATGAATAAGACAATGAGAATAAAAACCGAAGCTTTAAACGCCCTGGTGATCCCCGCGAACATTTGCTGAATGTTGGGGATGAATCGCAGGAATCGTAGGATTCTAAGTATCCGCAACAATCTGAATACCAGCAGGAAGCTTATGTCCGGGAACAGATGGGTCAATTCGAAAAGAGATGGAAGTGAAATGATGACCAGTATAAAGTCAAACCGGTTCCAGGCATTTCTGATGTACAGGTACCAACCGTACATTCTGATCTTAAAGATCGCTTCTAAGGCAAAAAAAACAGTGAATAAGAGATCAACTCGTTCTAACAGAAGCGAATCTCGAAGGCCCGGGAATCCGAGTGCAAATAAGACGATCGAGTTGAGAATGATCGCATAGATGATCATTTGCTCATTCAGGAAAACCCGATTAACGAACTTCATTTTTCAGCAGGCGAGGCTTAGTTTACAGCAAATCAGCCCTGAAATTAAAAGGAAGTGGGTAATTAACGAAATAAAATATCAATTACCCACCAAATATCCGTCCTTATTGGAACATAGGGCTTACCTGGACCTCTTTTGATCCAGCCGTGTATTTCCAAAAACCTTCACCCGTTTTTGCTCCTTTATAGCCAGCAGTCACCATATTGACCAGTAAGGGACATGGGGCATACTTCGGATTACCAAAACCTTCATACAATACATTGAGAATAGATATGCAAACATCAAGCCCAATAAAATCGGCCAGTTGCAACGGCCCCATCGGGTGTGCCATTCCTAACTTCATTACTGTATCAATTTCTTCTACACCAGCCACGCCTTCGTACAAAGTATAGATGGCTTCATTGATCATCGGCATGAGTATGCGATTAGCCACAAATCCAGGATAATCGTTGACCTCAACCGGCACCTTACCCAGGTTTTTACTCAGCTCCATTATGGTCGCTGTAGTTTCATCCGTTGTGGCATATCCACGGATCACCTCGATCAATTTCATCACCGGAACAGGGTTCATGAAATGCATACCGATCACCTGTCCTGGTCGTTTGGTTACCGCCGCGATTTTTGTGATTGAAATGGAGGAGGTATTAGTGGACAGGATGGCATGCTCGGGTGCGTGCTGATCCATGTCCTGAAAGATCTTGAGTTTGATGGATTCATTCTCTGTGGCAGCTTCAACCACCAGGTCCGCTGATTTGATGCCTTCACTGGTTTCTGTAAAGGTAGTGATCCGTCCCAGGGTGGCTTCTTTATCTGCCTCGCTGATCAATTCCTTCTTGATCTGTCTATCCAGGTTTTTACCGATGGTTCCTAAAGCCTTTTCCAGTGCTTCAGCGGAAATGTCTACCAGGCTTACGTTGTATCCGGTTTGCGCAAACACATGAGCGATTCCATTTCCCATGGTCCCGGATCCGATTACAGCTACGTTTTTAATGTTCATTGATGGGTTATAGTTAAAGATTCTTTTCGATTTCGATCAGATGATAGTCCAATGCCGGAATGGTCAGCTTCAATTCAGAGGGTGTATCGAAACTTACCGTTGATTGTCGATTGATTGCGTCTGCTCCAATTACTACGGTATCTGTATTGATGTTCATTTTCTCCCAGGCCATATCTGGTATTTTGATGGCGACTTCTTCCGATTCTTCGGCAAAGTTAACGATGATCAGTACTTGATCGTTCTCGGAGTGACGAATGAAAGCATAAATGCGATTGCTGTATCCTTGATATTGTGCATTGCGGTTGTAATAGTGAAGGTCAAAAAATGCACCTTCCCGAACTGATTCGCGGAGATTAGTTGTCTGCAATAGCTTTTCATATCGCTGCTTAAGGTCCTTTTGAGCAGCGGAAAGCATCGCTCCATCGAATTTCCCATGGTTCATCCATTTCTGATGTTCAGGAACGCCCCAATAATCAAAGATTGTGGTTCGACCATCGTCACTACTAAAACCGGAAAAGCCATTTCCAGGTTCGCCAACTTCCTGTCCGAAATACATCATGACTGGGCCTTTATGCATGAACGCCGTGACTGCCATCATGGGAATTCCTTTTTGCATGTCCCCGGCAAAGTCAGGCGAAGCGATGCGTTGCTCGTCGTGGTTTTCCAGGAATCGTAGCATGTGATCACTTATGCCTTCCTGGCTTTGCCATACACGGGTAATGTCATCTGTGGAGGCATGTCCCTGTATGATGCGCTTCAGCGTGTCGTACAATTCTACCTTATCATACAAGTTGTCGAATCCTCCTGTGAAAATGTAATTCCGATAATTATCGGGAATGTAGATCTCCGCAGTGAAAGTGATTTTCGGATAAACAGCTTTTACTTCTTTGATGACCCAGGCCCAAAATTCGACGGGAACCATTTCGGCCATGTCGCATCTAAATCCATCCACCCCTTTGGCTGCCCAATAGAGTAAGATATGCCTCATTTTTAGCCAGGTGTTAGGAATTGGATCGAAGTATGTCTTGCGGTGATCCTGATAGTCCACGGCGTAGTTGAGTTTTACCGTCTCGAACCAGTCATTGACAGAAGGAGTAGGAGAGAAGACATCATTTCCGGTAGCCTTTGCGGGATTTTCGTCGAAATGTCCGGTTTTTGTCGGGAATTCGCAATCGCCTAGCGTTTGATATCCAGCGGGTACTTGAAACGTCTGTCCCGGGAAGTAGTAGAAGTTGTTATTGGGGTCAAAACTTTTCGTCAGGTCATCGTCCGCTCCAAAATCTGGGAAGTTGCCCGGGTTTTTATCCGAATGGTAGCTCCTTGCAACATGGTTTGGTACAAAATCGATCAGAACCTTCAGACCAGCATGATGACTTCTTTCAAGCAACGATTCAAATTCGGTCACCCGATTGTTGATGTCATTGGAAAGATCAGGGTTGACATCATAATAATCTTTGATCGCATAGGGTGAACCTGCCCGGCCTTTGATCACATCAGCATCATCTAATGGTATACCCGCTTCTTCATAGTCCGTGAGCACACCGTGTTCGATTACTCCAGTGTACCAAATATGGGTGTATCCACTTTTCGAAAGTTGCTTTAGCGCATCAGAAGTGAAATCATCAAATTTGCCGACGCCATTTTCTTCCAGCGTGCCCCAGGGTTTGTTGGTTGAATTGGTATTGCCAAACAGACGGGTCATTACGTGGTACAAAACCATGCGTTTGTTTTTCATGGTGCTAAGGGGCAGTATATGACCCTTTCTTTTAATTATTCTTTGTATTTATTGCTACGTCTGAAATAAAAAAGCCCCTCCAACAATTGAAAGGGCTAATTTCTTAGCGTTGTGGGCATTCACAAAATGTTGGTGCCACAAATCTAAAAGAAACGTTTATGCGTTTCTGTTGATGTTATTCAAATCTTCGAAGGCTTGCTTCAATCGAGCAACGAAGGTCTTTTCACCTTCTCTCAGCCACTTTCTAGGATCGTAGTACTTCTTGTTAGGAACATCGTCTCCATCAGGGTTACCAATTTGAGACTGCAAGTAGCCTTCGTTTCCTTCATAATAGCTTCTGATACCATCCCAGGTAGCCCACTGCATATCGGTATCGATGTTCATTTTGATTGCACCATAAGAGATGGCCTCTCTGATTTCTTCCTGAGAAGATCCTGATCCACCGTGGAAAACGAAGTTCACAGGGTTGTGACCTGTATTGAATTTCTCTTGGATGTAGTCCTGAGAATTTTTCAGGATGATTGGAGAAAGTTGAACGTTTCCTGGTTTATATACGCCATGTACGTTTCCGAAAGCTGCAGCAACCGTGAAGTTATCACCTACGGTTTTCAATTGCTCATAAGAGTAAGAAACCTCTTCTGGTTGGGTGTACAATTTTGAATTGTCAACGTCCGTATTGTCTACACCATCTTCCTCACCTCCGGTGATTCCCAATTCGATCTCAAGTGTGATCCCGATCTTGTGCATACGCTCAAAGTACTGTCTGGAAGTCTCGATGTTTTCTTCGATAGGCTCCTCAGAAAGATCAAGCATATGAGAGCTGAACAAAGCTTTCCCTGTTTGCTCAAAGTGTTTCTCATTGGCTGTCATCATGCCATCCATCCATGGAAGCAATTTTTTCGCACAGTGGTCTGTGTGCAAAATCACCGTCACACCATACATTTCAGCAAGCTCGTGAACATGTTTTGCTCCGGCAACAGCGCCAGCGATTGCAGCTTTTTGTCCGTCGTTAGAAAGTCCTTTTCCCGCTACGAATGCTGCTCCACCATTTGAAAACTGGATGATCACTGGTGAGTTCACTTCCTTGGCAGTTTCCATTACCGCATTCATCGAGTTGGTACCCACGACGTTTACAGCTGGAAGTGCAAATTGATTCTCATTTGCGTAGTTCAGCAAGTCAGTTACTTCCTGTCCGGCCAGAACTCCAGGTCTGAATTTCATAATTACTTCAGCGTTAGATCTTTTAAAAATTTGGGCAAATATAAACGGATTCATTACAGAACATGAATACGGCTAGCGAAAATTCGCTAGTGTTTGATGTGCCTTAAGGAATTGGAGTGGATTTACATATGAATTTAAATGATAAATTCATGATTATCGATCCGGATTCCACTTGGATTGTGAGCTTTTCGTATAAATCTCATTCCTCACTTAATGGCTAAAAAACGGCTTAAATCGCAGATTTTAGCTATTTTTCGGAGTTGATAAAATTGTATAAAGTTGGATTTTTTTACGAATCGGGACTGGCGTGTTGTTTCAAACGTTTGCGACGGACGAGCCTCAGAAGAGGGGTCGACCTGTGTTGAGGATGGTATTCGTCAAAATCTTGTTTGATTTTGAAAAAAATGGGTCCGATTTTGAAAAAAAAGTAAAAAAATATTGAATGCCGATTTTGGTATTGAAGAGATCAGAAAAATCACCAACCGAACCTAAAAAAATAGTATGAAGAAGCCTTTATTGTCTATTGCTGAGATTTGGAACATGAGCATGGGTTTTCTGGGGATCCAATTTGGGTTGGCCTTACAAAACGCAAATGCAAGCCGAATTTTGCAAAACTTCGGAGCAGATGTAGAGCACCTTTCCTGGTTTTGGCTGGCAGCTCCTTTGACCGGACTGATTGTACAGCCAATTGTAGGTTATTTCAGCGATCGTACCTGGAATGGTCTGGGTAGAAGAAGACCATATTTCCTGACTGGAGCGATCCTGGCTTCCCTGGCGCTTTGCATCATGCCCAATTCAGGGGCGCTGGCTTCTTTTATTCCTCCGATGTTCGTAGGGGCGGGTATCCTGATGATTATGGATGCTTCTATCAATATTTCAATGGAGCCTTTTAGGGCGTTGGTGGCTGATGTTTTGCCCGAAGAGCAACGCAACAAAGGATTTTCAACACAAGCTGTTTTAATCGGCTTTGGAGCGGTTATAGGATCGTTTTTGCCGTACATCCTGGCGGAGTGGGTAGGTATTTCGAAGGAAGCTGCAGCCGGACAAGTCCCGGATAATGTCAAGTTTAGTTTTTACTTCGGAGCGGTAGTATTCATTTCTACCATCGTTTGGACGGTAACCAAAACGAAAGAGTATTCTCCGGAGGAAATGGCCAAATTTGATGATGCCGAATCTCATGACGAGTCCGGAGGATTCTTTTCCATTTTTAAAGACATTGCTAATATGCCTGCAACCATGAAGCAGCTAGGTTTGGTGCAGTTCTTTTCATGGTTTGCCCTGTTTTCTATGTGGGTTTTCAGTACGCCTGCAATCGCTCAACATGTATTTGGAGCGGAAGTAAACGATACAAATTCGCCATTATATAATGATGCGGGAAACTGGATAGGGGTCATGTTTGGTGTTTACAATGCTGTGTCTGCATTTTATGCAATGGTGTTGCCAAGACTAGCTGATAGATTCGGTAGGAAAAAGATCCATGCCCTTTCTCTTGTATGCGGGGGTATAGGCATGCTTTCTATTTATTTCATTCCTGTACAGTCGTTTACCCTCGTTGGTATGGCGCTGATCGGAATTGCCTGGGCGAGTATCCTTTCCATGCCTTACTCTATCATTGCCGGTGCAATACCAGCAGCCAAAATGGGTATATACATGGGTATCTTCAATTTCTTTATCGTCATTCCGCAGATTGTGAATGGTGTGATTGGAGGTCCTATCGTCAAAAGACTTTTTGATTCTCATGCCATCTATGCCTACGTATTGGCTGGTGTGTCTTTTTTGATAGCAGCCTTTTGTGTTCGATTTGTAGACGACAAAGGCGAAGTTGTTCAATCATAATTTCTAATTTTTTAGCATTTAAGCAGCGTGAAAGCAGTATTTAGTATCGACTATAGAACTCAGTGGGGTGAGGTGGTTTATGTGTCCGGGTCATGTAAAGAGCTGGGAGATTTGGACGAAACCAAAGCTGTTCCTCTTCAGTCAGTGAATGGGGAAAATTGGGAATTGGAGTTGGAGATCAAAGCGGAAGCTTTCCAGTATCGCTACTGGGTGAGATCTGAGCAAGGTGGGTACGCTCATACGGAGTTCGGTAATCCAAGGAATTTCGCCGCAGGAAAAGACCTGACACGTGTGTTGATCAGAGATTTCTGGCGTCCTCAAAAAAATGAGGAAAATGTGTTGTACAGTTCACCATTTCAGAATGCTTTTTGTCACAGAACGCCAGGTAAAAAACAACCGAAGGCGGTAGAAGGTGCATTCATACGCTTCCAATTGCGTGCTCCGCGCATCCATAAAGATTTTGTATTTGGGGTAGTGGGGTCTACCAGGGAAATGGGTGCCTGGAAAGAGCAATCTGTTCACTTGATGTCAGACGTTGATTTTCCAGTTTGGAAAGTAGATGTTCCGGTAACGAAAGGGAAATTGGATTTCGAGTACAAGTATGTTGTATACCATAAGGAAAAGAAGAAAATCCAGTGGTGGGATGCGAATGAGAATCGCCGCTTTTTATCAAGTGCATTGAAACCCGGGACAGCTACGTATATAACGGACGAATCCTTTCAATATCCTACAGGACCATGGCGCGGTGCCGGGATTGCGATTCCGGTATTCTCACTTAGGTCTGAAAAAGGTGGAGGAATCGGCGAATTTACAGACATCAACCTGCTGACTGATTGGGCTGTAAAGACTGGCATGAAAGTGGTTCAGATCTTACCGGTTAACGATACAACTGCCACTAAGACCTGGACGGATTCTTATCCTTATGCGGCGATCTCCGTTAATGCTTTGCATCCGATTTTTGCCAACATGGCAGCCATAGGACCGCTGAAGGATAAAAAGGTCCAGGCAGAATTTGACGCCAGAGCGAAGAAACTGAATGACCTGCCGGAGATCAATTACGATGGTGTGTTGGCCTTGAAAAGCAAATTCTTTCAATTGAGTTTTGATGAGCAGAAGGCTTCTTTTCTCAAGAGCAAGGACTTCAAGGAATTCTTCAAAGACAATCAATCCTGGTTGGAGTCATATGCCGCCTTTTGTTGCTTAAGAGACCAATATGGCACTTCCGACTTTAAAAAGTGGGAAGAATATGCCCGGGTAGATGCAGGAATGATCAAGGCTTTCTGTGATCCGAAAAGCGAAAATTACGATGAAATTGCCTTGCACTATTATTTGCAGTTTCACCTGGATAAACAGCTCAAAGAAGCTTCCGAATATGCCCGAAGTAAGGGGGTTGTATTGAAAGGCGATATTCCAATTGGGATTTACCGTGATTCTGTGGACGCCTGGGTCGAACCAGAGTTGTTCAACATGGCTTGCCAGGCAGGTGCTCCACCAGATGATTTTTCAGTTTCAGGACAAAACTGGGGATTTCCCACTTACAATTGGGAGAAAATGGCCGAAGATGGCTTCAAGTGGTGGCGCGAGCGACTGGTGAAAATGTCAGAATACTTTGACGTATTCCGTATCGATCATATTCTGGGCTTTTTCCGTATTTGGGAAATGGGTTGGGAGCATGCTGAAGGTATTCTGGGACGGTTCAATCCGGCTATTCCTGTTCATGTCAATGAATTTCAGGATTGGGGACTCGACTTTGATCATCAGCGATTCTGCGAACCATACATCCGGGTGCACATGGTGTATGAGATCTTCGGAAGCCATGCCCACGATATTTTCAATCATTACCTGGACGAATACCGACAAGGCTGCTATCGACTCAAGTCACAATTTAATTCGCAGCGAAAAGTCAAAGAGCATTTTGATTGCCTGATCCGCGAGAACCCGGATTCGACGGACTTCCTGCAGTGGAAGCGTCAAAACCTGTATCGATTATTAGCTGAAGTGCTCTTCATTGAAGCACCATTGAGTGATGGTGTCGCCTGGAATCCTCGCATTGCTTTTCATAACACATACTCATATCAGGACCTGGATCACGATACCCAACAGAAACTCAATCGGTTGTACAATCATTTTTTCTACCATCGACACAATGAGTTTTGGAGAGAGAGTGCTATGCAAAAGCTTCCGGCCATCAAGGAAGCTACCAATATGCTTATCTGTGGCGAAGACCTGGGTATGGTTCCGGCTTCTGTTCCGGGGGTGATGGACGACCTCAGTATCCTGTCATTGGCCATACAGCGTATGCCCAACGATGATCGTGAGTTCCTGCATCCGGCTGATAATCCGTACATGAGTGTGTGTAGTACCGGAAGTCACGACATGTCGACTTTGCGCGAGTGGTGGCAGGAAGATTCGGATAAAGCTCAGCGATTTTATAACAGTATTCTCGGACATCAGGGAGGCTCACCTTTCTTTTGCGAGCCTTGGTTAGCCGAACAGGTGGTCAATCAACACATGCATTCTCCGGGGATGCTGGCCATATTCCCCATTCAAGACTTGTTGGCAATGGATGGCAGGCTAAGACGTGAAATTCCGGAAGAAGAGCGCATCAATGTACCGGCCATTGCACAGCATTACTGGAGATATCGTCTTCATCTGAGTACCGAACAGTTGATGGAGGAAGAGGCGTTCAACTCGAGATTGCATCATATGGTAAATGATTCCGGTCGTAATGGGATAGACTAGGACATTTTGAAGATGCTGCTTAAATTACAGTTGTAGGGTTTTAAGGGTAAACCAAAGACAGATGGTTTACGTCTTACTTGACAACAAGTAATGAGAAGCGTTTTATTTAGTTTCCTTGTTTTTAGCTGCCTGAGCAGTGCGGGCCAGGTGTTACTCAAGGGTAAGATCGTCGAAACCGATGGTGAACCGATTCCATTTGTGAATATTGGCATTGTGGACACCCATATCGGGACCATTTCCGAACTCAATGGCGAATTCGAACTGCTGGTGCCGGCGGAATACGTCGGTCAAAACTTGTTGGTCTCCTGTGTCGGTTATCATCGGCAGCGTTTCAATATCCAGGAAATCAAGGACCAGGAGTTAGAGGTGATTTTAAAGGAGAATGTTTCCCAATTACAAGAGATTGTGATCACTGAAAAACGTGACAAGCCCAAAATCGAAAAAGTAGGAGGGGTCTATTCCACCGCTTCCCGATTCATGACCGATGTGGATTACGCAGGTTCGGCCATTGCGCAAAAAGTCAAGACGGAGTTCGATACCACTTTTATCCATTGGGTCAGCCTGGGGTATTCCAGTAGGTTAAAGGACGTGAAGATGCGGATCAAGTTCCTTGGTGTTGATGAGGAAGGAAAGCCAGGTGAGGAGATCATCCCTAAAGAGATCATCGTGGACTTATTGCCTTACGATGGATTCACCAAATTCGACCTGGAAGACGACTTTCTGTTCCTGACTGAAAAAGAGTTTTTTGTTCAGTTTGAACCTTTGATCCTGAAAGAAGATCGGCAGAATATCTATAAAGTCATGTCCTGGGCATTGAAAGAACACCCGAAAGAAGTGTTTTTTGATGACAGAGGAGAGTTGATTGTAAATAGCGATAAAATAGATCTGCACTTCACAAAATTCAAAATCTTTGGTAAGATTGGTAACACCACCTATTACAGAACCAGTTCTTTTGGTAAATGGTACCCAAGTGAAGAACTCTCGGCCAAAATTGGCATATCGGACGGTTCTTCGCCAGTGGAAGAAAGCCTGACGAAGGCAGGTGTGCTTTCCATGTTCAAATGGTCCGGGAAAAAGAAAAAGCAACAAGAACAAAAATCCTCTGTTACAGATTATGAGGCAGACCAGACCTGGAGTTATGGATCATTGGCTGATTACCTGAAACGAATAGGGACCTTGACCGTGACTGGTGCAGGGGATTTTGTGAAGGTTTATGTGCGACAAACGGGTAGCGGTTCTATCTTGACAAGCAATGAACCCATTTTCATCGTGGATAATACCAACATGGGTAGGGGTTATTCATCTGTTGCTGCCAGTGTGGATGTCAATCTTATTAAATCTGTACGAGTACTCAACAGCCTGACACAAACCGCGCTTTATGGGGAGCAAGGAAACAACGGTGTGATCATAATATCTACCGGAGGATAGAATAACTAATCCTTTCTCTTATTAGTTTTAGGGACAAGCAACCATTGTTTGCTTAAAAACTGAACTCAAACCTTAACCCAAGAATCAGCACATGTTGAACTTATCTGTTATTCTGGAAACCTCAGCCAGAAAATACCCCAATCACCCTGCTTTTACATTTGGAGAAACGACACTAACCTATGCTCAGGTGAATGGTGCTGCCAATCAGGTGGCCAATGGTCTGGTAGCTAAGGGCATCCAAAAAGGAGATAAAATTGCCTTGAACTGCCTGAATTTGCCCTATTTCCCAATCGTCTATTTCGGGATTCTGAAAGCCGGAGCAGTATGTGTGCCTTTGAGTGTATTGCTTAAGAAAGATGAGACCACCTATCACCTTGAAAACAGTGAAGCAAAAGCCTTTTTCTGCTTCATAGGTACCGAAGAATTACCTATGGGAAAAATGGGGTATGAGGCATTCAACGAAGTAGCTAGCTGTGAACAATTCTACACCATCATGCCGGATCCTGCGGCAGCCAGCCCATTGGGAAAAGAGACGTTGGGCTCATTGATGAATGGCCAATCTCCGGCTTTTGATCCTGCAGAAACCAGCGCAGAAGACCTGGCAGTGATCATTTATACTTCAGGGACGACCGGTCAGCCCAAAGGAGCGATGCTTACACATAGCAACCTGATGATGAATGCCATCCTGTCTGCTGATCTGGTAGGTACTTCTGCAACAGATAGACAATTGATCGTGTTGCCATTGTTTCATATTTTCGCAATGACGGTATTGATGAATGCAGGCATCTATCGGGGAGCTCATAGTATTTTGCTGCCTCGTTTTGAAGCGGACGCAGCGATCGGGTTGATGCGCAAGCACCAGATCACCGTATTCGCTGGCGTACCTACCATGTTCTGGGGACTTAACCAATATACGAATGAAGCGCACATTGGGGATGTCAGTGCTAACCTAAGAATTGCCGTGTCAGGTGGAGCGTCCTTACCAGAGCAGGTTTTGGTTGATTTCGAAGCAAAATATGGAGTCACGATCCTTGAAGGATATGGCATGTCGGAAGGTTCCCCGGTGGTTTCATTCAATCACGGTAAAGAAGATCGTAAAGTTGGCTCCATTGGTACACCTGTTTGGGGAGTGCAGGTCAAACTTGTGGATGATGAAGGCAATGAAGTGCCTGCCGGAGAAAAGGGTGAGCTTTGCTACAAAGGGCACAATGTGATGAAAGGCTATTACAACAAGCCAGAAGCTACAGCGAAGACCATTAATAATGGTTGGCTGCACTCTGGGGATGTAGCGATCAAAGATGAAGAAGGGTACTTCTTTATTGTAGATCGAACCAAAGACATGATCATCAGAGGAGGTCTCAATGTTTATCCTCGCGAAGTAGAGGAGGTCATCATCAAGCACGAAGCAGTAAGCCTGGTTGCGGTGATCGGAGTTCAGGACAATGAATACGGTGAAGAGATCCAGGCATGCGTTGTGCTTAATGATGGGGCTACCTGTACAGAAGACGAATTGCGTGAATGGACCAAAGAACGGATTGCTGCATATAAGTATCCTCGTAAAATCGACTTTGTTGACGGCTTACCCATGTCGGCTACAGGAAAGATCCTGAAGAAAGAAATCCGGAAGCAATATGCTTAGTTATTGCTGAAAATAAATTAGAGTAAATAGCCATTAATGAATAGGTAATTGCCCCAGGGTGATTACCTGTTTTGTTAGCATAAGTCCTTACTTTTAATGTTTTTCATACCTGATTCTAGGTATATGCGTGGCGATAACTTTTGAATTCTACTTCTATACCTTAAATTGAATTCAAGACACGCCAACTCACTTAACAATGGGGGCGAAATAATGTAAAACAATTACTATCGCTGGTTTTGAAACACACTGACAAAAATCCCAAGTTACTAAGGAAGCTACTGGTATTCGTAACCTCCTTATTCTTCGGGACACTGCTCATCTTTAGTGAGAGTGCTCTGGGAATAGAATTGACTAAAAGTGCTTTGCCCTTTGGAGGAGCCAGCCTTTCATATTTTGTTGAACAAGACTCGACTGTTGATAGTGATTCAGTGTTGTTTTTAGCGGCAACAGATTCAGGTGGAGTCTGGATTCATTATGACAGTCTGGACCGGGAAGGTCGATTGCACTATTACCTCATCGATTCGATATACACCATTCTGGATGGAATGTTGGATTCGATTGACCGCATTCCTTCATCCGATGAATACATGGAACTCGCGTTGGATAGTTCTGACCTTTCCAGTGGGAAGTTGGTGTACTATGGCGAGAGTCCACTGCAATACGTAGATACTTTTGGTATTATTTTCAATGAAAATATTCCCACTAGAGCAAGGTTGACTTTCAGAACGATCGCTGGAGATTCTGTTGCACTTGTAGATAGTGTAGAAGAGTTGACCTATCAGCCTGCGTTGCAAGTCCGGGGTAATTTCAGAGTGAACGTGGCCATTGAAGCACAAGTACCAGCGAATACTGCCGTAGATACGGCTGGTGTTTGGCTGCCTGCCTTCAGATTAGCCAGGGGTCTGACAAGTCTTCCTGACTCCCTGGTCGATTCCTTGTTTACCCGGCCACATGCTGGTTTCAACCCTAATTTCTTCTACGATACAACCTTACCTGACGAAATAGGCATAAAGGTGACCCCAATTAGTCCCACGTCAATGGAGATTTGTTGGGATCCCCCTTCAAAGAATACCGATTCTGTAGTATTGGAGTACAGGGTAGCCGATTCAGTGGATTTTGTGCCATTGAGATCCTTTTTGAATGATACGGCATTTACGTGTTTTTTGCATGAAGAACTGGATTCCAATGGAGTTTACGCTTATCGGGTAAGAGCCATCAACGGAAATGGAGAATCGCCGGATTCTCCCACGGTTTTGGAAAGTACCGCGGGCCATACCTTCACAGAAGTGGCAGGAACAACTTCGGGATATACACCAGTCAATGCTCAGGTGAATGAGTCCGGAGGAGTAAATGCCAGTATCCCTATTACAATTGCCACAGGGACTTCTGGTATGCAACCTCAATTGTCTATTTCCATAAGTCACAACAGTGGAGAGCCATTTATCGGCGGCTTATCTGTGATCAGCCGAACGGCTCCAACTTATGCCCAGGATGGTATTCAGCGGGGTATCTTATTTGATCAGAGCGATCGGTTTTCCCTTGATGGCGAGCGATTAATTGCTGTGCAGGGAAACTATGGTGAGTCAGGGGCCCGGTATAGGACCGAACAGGAAACTTTTCAGGATGTGGTTTCTGAAGGTAGCAGAGTAACAGGACCGTCAACCTTTACCATACGAACCAAGGATGGATTGACAAAATACTACGGTTATACGGAGGATTCGAAAATTGAATTGGGAGGAGATGAGGATAAAGTCATGTTTTGGCTCTTGAATCGAGTAGAGGATGTGTTCGGAAACTACTTTACCATTTCTTATGATGAAGATACGGAAAATGGCTATTTCTATCCTGTCACCATTGATTATACGGGAAATGATGATGCGAATTTGACGCCCTCCAGTCAGGTGAAATTTGAGTATGAGGATCGCCCTGATGCATTTACAAAATTTATACTTGGCGATTCCAGTAAACGGACGCAGCGACTCAAAACAATCACTGCAACTCATAAAAGTCAACAAGTCAGAAAATATGAGTTGAGTTATACTGAAATCGGATTCAATAAAATTTCCAATCTCGGATCGATAACGGAATATGGGTCTGATGGAACCAACTTTGCTTCAACAGTATTTCGTTGGCAAGAAGAAGATCGAGAAACGGAAAATGAGTTTTCTGAGCCGGAGCAATTCTTGGCGTCATTTGATAATGGACTGAAGCCTTATTCTACTAATGGTTTAAGGGAACGCTTTTTGGATATGAATAATGATGGTTTTAGTGACTATTTATTCATTCCAGAAGGTCGAGAGTCGTGGTATGTTGCAATATCCAATGGTTCAGGGCTAGAGAATCCCATAGAGTGGCTGGGCACTGGAAGTTATGGAAAGGCCTATTCCACAGATGCAGAACACGAACATTTTGCAGACTTCAACGGAGACAATTACACAGATTATGCCTGGGTTCCTGCAGGTGGGAGCAGTTTCTGGGTGGCGCTGGGAAATAAAGGTGATCAATTTAATACGCCAGAAGAATGGCTGCCAGCAGGAAGTGCAGGAAATAACAATCCCTTTTCACAAGATGGTCAACATGAATTTGTGTTGGATTACAATGGAGACGGCCGAAGTGACTACCTGTTCTATCCTAATGGAGGTACGGATTGGTATTTAGCGTTGAGCGAAGGTGATGGGTTTGAAAATGGAGATTCCGAAATTCTGATTGATAACAGTGATGCTTCAGGAAATAGCTTGATATCCAATAAGGGGCAGCACGAGACTTTCATAGATATCGACAATGACGGTTACCTTGACTTTGTCTACCGACCAAATGGCTCCAATGATATATGGTTGATTCAAGCATCTGCTGATGATCAGGATCCTTTTCGGGATGCCGTTAAATGGTTGAGTCAGGGAGATGCAGAAGGATCCGATGTGTTCTCTTCTGAAGGTCGGTACGAGAGCTACGCAGATGTCAATGGGGATGGTCTTCAGGATAGGATATGGAAGCCCTCGAATAAGGATAAACTATTTGTTGCGCTAGGGAACGGTCTTCGCTCAGAAGCGCCTACACCATGGTTAGACAAAGCCGATATCGGACTGAATGTCTTTTCTAACAATGGGACATACCAGTCATTCATTGACTTGAACAGGGATGGTCTGTCTGACCTCATGTATGTCCCAAGCGGGAATAATGAAATTTATGTGGCTTATTCCACCGGCTCATCATTTGCTCAGCCTCAGGTATTGCAGGCCAGTAATGTGAATGGGATTAATACCACATCATCCAACTTTCTTCATGACCGATTTGGCGATATCAATGGAGATGGAGTACTCGATAAGTTTTGGCTTCCATCTGGCCGAAGTGAGATGTACGTTTCATTTCTTTCAGCCCCGAATCCATTGTTAACATCAGTGGTCAACGGGCATGGTTTGGAACTGTCGTATGAATATAAGCCGTTGACAGATAGTACTGTTTACGAACGTGGAAATGAGGCCGAATATCCTAATGCTGACTTTCAGGCGCCAATTTATGTCGTTTCCTCACAAACCACAGATGATGGGATTGGAGGTAAATACCCCATAAGCTACAAGTATTTTGATGCACAGATTGAGCTTGAGGGCAGGGGATTTAGAGGGTTTGGGAAAACTGAAAATATTGACGCTGTGACAGACCGAAGAACAGTAGTGAAATTCAATCGGGATTTCAGGTTTGTAGGTACAAAAGTCGAGCGCGTAGAAGAATATGCTGCTGGAGTATTGATTTCAGAAACGGACAATGAGCTGGTGCTGGCTAGCAATAGTTTCACAGATGTTCACAGGTCCTTTGTAGAAAGGTCTACTCAAAAGGCATATGAATTGGATGGCTCATTCGTAAATAGTGTATCTACTTATTACCAGTATGATCGCTTTGGTAACCCAACCTATTTGGAGGTTAATTATGGCGAAGGTTATAAAGATGTTACTGAAAATGAATACAGCGATAATGAAGCACTTTGGCATCTCGGTAGGTTGACCGAAGCAACAATCACCAGGACCATCCCAGGAAGTACCGGTTCCCGAACATCTAAGTTTGAATATGATACGAAGACAGGAGTACTGATAAAGGAAATCCTCCTACCTGATGATGATTTGTCGATCGAAAAAGAATATACCCGTGATGATTTTGGAAATATTATACAGAGCATTTCCAGGGGATCTGAGGAGGAAAGAAAGCGAACGACTACTTACGACGAAGAAGGTCGTTTCGTCACGGAAAGCTCCAATGCACTTGGACACTCTGAAACCATCGTTAGAGAGCCGTTTTTTGGTCAGATAAGTACATTAAAAGATCCTAATGATCTGACGACTTTCTTTGAATATGATGGATTCGGAAGGAAAGTTAGGGAAATATTACCTGATGGTAACATTGTAAGGCACATTTATAGGAAAGCCGATGGAGCTGGCGTATCTAATGCCGTCCACTTGTTATGGACGGAAGTGTCCGGAAGTCCTCCTACCATTACTTATTTTGACTTGTTGGACCGAGAGATCCGCACGGAAAATACACGCTTCAATGGAGAGAAAGTATTCATGGACAAGGTATACAACCATGAAGGAGACCTGGAGATGGAGAGCGACCCTTACAGTAGAGAGCCAAAATGGACAACTTTTGAATATGATGTAATCAATCGACCGATAAAAGTGAATGCTCCCGGAGGGCGAGAGTCTTCCATTAGATATATGGGCCTGACGGTAGAAAATGTCAACCCCGAGGGCCAGTCAGTTGTAGAGGAGGAAGATGTTGTAGGAAGACTTTCCAAGGTGACCGATCATGATGGGTCGGAATTAACCTATCAATATGATGCATTTGGAAATATCATTGCAACAATTGATCCGCTTGGAAACCAGGTCAAGGCCGAATATGATTTGCGCGGTAACAGGACTAAATTAACCGACCTTGATGTTGGTGTATTTCAATATAAGTATAACGCTTTTAGCGAACTAACCGAACAGACTTATCCCGAAGGCAATACGGTTAATTTGACCTATGATCAAATGAGCCGGCTCACGAGCCGCCAGGAGCTGGAGGGTACGACAACCTGGAGTTATGATGTAGGTTTCATTGGAAGGTTATCCAAAGTGGAAGCCGATGGTTACATCAAGACGTTTGAGTTCGACAATTATGGAAGAGCTTCCCAGGAAACACTCACGCTGGATGGAGAAGATTTTGTAACCTCTAATATTTATGATGCGCAAGGTCGAGTACAGGAAGTGGGTTACCCTTCCGGTTTGAAAGTATTTAACCTGTACAATGAATTTGGATACTTACAGGAGGTCAGAAGTAATGAAGAAGTCTTTTGGCGAGCATCTACTTATAATGAACGTGGACAGAACACGGAGCAGATTTATGGTAATGGGTTGACCATTACCAGGCGGTTCAATGAAGAGACTGGTTTCATAGAGGAGATCGAAAGTTCCAATATTCAGGGAAGTCGACAACACCTGAAAATGACTTATGACCTTTTAGGTAACATCACCTCAAGGTCTGATGAAATTGTTGGTTTGACCGAGGACTTTGAGTACGATGATATCAATCGACTGATTTCGTCTGAAGTAGGTGAGAACCAGGTAACAATTGCTTATGATGCCATTGGTAATATTGTCAGCAAAAGTGATGTTGGAGATTATACCTACGGAGAAAATGGAGCTGGGCCACATGCCGTTTCTTCAGTCTCTACTCCGGATTGTCCTTCTTTTTTGGTAGAAGAAATTGATTATTATTCATTCCAAAAAGTAAGAGAATTACGAAAGGACTCAATTCAATTACTTTATGAATATGGCCCCGATCGTCTGCGTTATCGATCTACCATTACAATTAATGATACAACAAGTCAGATCAAGGTCTATATCGGTCGCCTATATGAGCGCATAGAGGAAGGCGGAGATGTCAAAGAACAAAACTATATACAGACTCCTGAGGGGGTTGTAGCCATTCAATCCCTTACAAATGGTCAGGATAAGGATATTCAATACCTGCACAAAGATCATTTGGGTTCACTACAAACAGTAACCGACCTTAATGGGAGGGTACTTGAAGTGCTTTCTTTTGATCCATGGGGAAAACCAAGAGATCCAGAAACCTGGGAACCTCTTGATACGAACCCCAAAACCATATTTGCCAGAGGATTTACCATGCACGAGTTCATGAGTTTCTTCACGCTGGTCAATATGAATGGCAGATTGTATGATCCGGTAATTGGTCGGTTTATTTCCGCTGATCCATTCATTAATGGAGCCACGGATCTACAGGGATACAATAGGTACAGTTATGTTAGAAATAATCCGCTTACATTGATTGATCCTAGTGGTTACTTCTGGAGTGGAATTAAGAGAGCATTCAAGAAAGTAGTCAGGAAGGTAAGCAACGTTGTTCGAAGCGTCGGACGTGCCGTAAAAAGTGCCGCTAAATCCGTCGGTAGTTTTATCAAGAAGCATAAGGTGACCATTGTGTCGGTAGGAATAGGGCTGGTTACTGGTGGAATAGGAGCGGTTGTAGGAAAGGCTATAGGGGGAGCTTTCGCTGGAGTCGTGGGTTCGAGCGTAGGCTTTGGTTTTGGTTCATCCACATCTGCGGCATTGCTTAGTGGAGCAAGCCTCGGTGACGCCTTAAAAGTGGGAATAAAACAAGGAGTCATATCAGGAGTCATGGCGGCGGCAACCTTTGGTGTTGGCGAGATAACGAAAGCCTTGAATATTGGTGAATTAGGTCAGAAAATCATTTCGAGCGGAGTGACTCAAGGAATTTCAGAAGTTTCCCAGGGCGGTAAGTTTGAACATGGGTTCCTATCAGGAGCCTCTGCTGTGCTTACAAAATATGCCAGTGAAAATCAGGTAAGTTTCATAGAAAGCGTCGCGATAAAGGCAATTGCCGGAGGTACTGAGGCAGTAATCGGTGGAGGTAAGTTCCTCAATGGTGCGAAAAGTGCAGCTTTCAAGGCAATCATGGCTGATGTGAAAGATTTCCTTAAGAATTCCAATACGACAAAAGGCCTGTTTCAGACCGATAAAGCATTCTCGGCAGTCGAACGAACCTGGCAACTTGTAAGTAGGTTTACCTGGGAATTACCTCAAACAGTACTGGGTTACAGTTTGTCCAGTTTAGTTGAAGCCATCGATGGTAATGCTTCTTTCTCTTTTAGGCAGGGGATCACATTCTTGACTTCTTCTTCTTTCTTTGGTGGAATATCCCTTGGGAATTTCATAGTCGTTGAGAACGAAAGTCTGAATAGCCATGAGTTTGGACACACCATACAAAGCAGGAGGTATGGCTTATTTTATTTACCAGTATTTGGGTTGCCAAGTATCACTTCAGCAGCTATCTCAACAGTTTCATCGCATAATCACAGTCATTTTTCTGTTGAACAAAATGCGACAACATTAGGTGATAAATATTACAGACAATGAGAAAGGTAGTTATTATCCAAAGTGTTTTTTTGATTGCCTTAATGGCAATGGTGGGGGAGACCAACGCGCAATCCATCGAGTTTACCTACAAGTACGGGAAACGAGTAGCGAAGACCATAGGTCTGCAGCGAGATAAATCCATACAAGGGGATACAACCATTACGGATAGGTGTGAGTATAGCTACAGCATTGATGAAATTGCAGACCTGTCCTATGAGTGGCAGGTGATTGGGGGTGAGATTATTAGTGGTCAGAACACCTCTGAGATAGAGGTTAGATGGGATTTCAGTGGAAGTGTGGTGGTAACAGAAAGTGACGGTGATAGCCTGGGATGTACCGTCAATTACAGGTTGCCGGTTTCGGTGGATGTTGAGTCATTCTCTGTTGAATTTTCGGCCGATGATGTCCTGGACTTTAGTCCGATGACCGTGACTTTTACCAATGAAACGGTAGGAGATGGATTTGAATACCTATGGTTGTTTGGAGATGGTGATTCTTCCACTATTGCCGACCCTGTACATGAGTATAGTAGTCCGGGTTTATACTCCGTTTCGCTTGAAGCTTCGAAAGGGTGCGATACGGTCTTATTGGAAAAGATTGACTACATCGAAGTTATAGAACTTACGGACTCCACTAATTCACCTACAGCTTTAGATGAGACTTTCACACTCGAAGAGTTGTCACCGGCAGGAACCCTTGTTGGTACGGTATCTGCTGAGGACCCAAACGGAGATGAATTAACATTTGCGATCATTTCTGGTAACGAATTGGAGGCATTCCAAATCGATGAGAATGCCGGAGATATTACCGTCGCTGATTCGATACCACTGGTGTTTGAAACCAATCCCATATTTGAATTGTCCGTTGAAGTGCGCGATTCATTACTTGCAGATACAGCCTCCATTTCAATCAATCTTTTCGAGATGGGAGGTAAACCCAATTTTGCACCGATGGTTTCAGATACCACCTTTACATTGACGGAACTATCACCGGTGGGCACCTCTGTAGGCGTAATAGAAGCATCTGATGAAGATAATGATGAATTGGTTTTTTCTATTTTGTCAGGAAATGACTTAGCAGCGTTTGAATTAGATGCTGCCTCAGGTGAGTTGTTGGTGGCCGATTCAGTGTCTCTGGATATTGATACCAATCCCAATTTTACATTGGAGATCGAAGTGAGTGATGGTGCACTTGCGGATACTGCTACGGTGCTTGTGGAATTGGAGGAATTTTCAGATACGGTCAATATTGCACCGATTCTTGAGGATACCGTGTTTATGCTTGTAGAACAATCACCAGTAGGTACTTCTGTTGGGCAAATTAAAGCATCAGATAAGAATGAAGATGAGTTGTTCTTTTCTATTTTGTCTGGAAACGAATTGGAAGCCTTCAAACTGGATTCCTTATCAGGTGAACTGCTGGTGGCGGATTCCATTCCGCTTGACTATGATGTAATTTCTGAATTTTCACTTTCCATTGAAGTCAGTGACGGAGAACTAACAGATTCTGGCATCGTTACCGTGGAATTAGAAAAGGTATTTGATTCACTCAATGTTGCACCATTTGTTTCTGGGGCTACTTTCACCATAGAAGAGTACTCGCCAGTGGGCACGCCCGTGGGAACAGTTGCAGCTTCAGATGAAAACGGAGATCGCCTCACATTCTCCATTTTGACGGACAGTGTGAAGACTGTCTTTGATCTTGGGGAATCCTCTGGCAAATTATCAGTGCTGGATTCAACAGCACTTCAATTTGCAGTTAACCCGAGTTTTGCTTTTGAAGTGGAGGCCTCTGACGGACAATTGGCTGATACGGCAATTATTATGGTCGATCTGGTTGAGTTGGATACGAACAGCGCGCCAGTCATCAACAGTGCCACCTTTACCATTGCCGAAGATGTCGTCAATGGTACTGTGGTTGGAATAGTTACTGCATCCGATGATGATGGAGATAGCCTCACTTTCAGCATCTCTTCTGGCAATGATCTGCTAGCTTTTGGAATTGATGAGAATACAGGACAGATTTCGGTCGTAAATAGTGAGCCGGTCAGTTTCCTTAACAATCCTTCATTTACCCTAGCCATCAAAGTATCGGATAGCAGAAAGGAAGATGTGGGGCTTATAACGATCAATTTGACAAAGGTGGAATTTCCGCCAGAGACAACCGATGTGGTTTTATCTGTAGATGAAAATGCAGCTGTGAATACTTCTGTAGGCTTTGTGGAGGCTTCGGACCAGAATGGTGATGAATTGAGCTATGAAATTGTGACAGGAAATGAACTAGGTGCATTTCAACTCAATGATTCGACTGGTGAGATCCAGGTAGCCAATTCGGAGCCTTTAGACTTTGAGATAAATAGTCAGTTTCAATTAGAAGTAAATGTCGCAGATCAATCGGCAACTGTAAGTAGCATGGTCACCATCAATATCAACGACCTGGATGATGATCCACTGTCTATCGGTGAAGGCAGCGATGGTCCAAGAATTTATCCAAATCCGGCTAGAGAGGTGATCCATATAGATTGGCAATCCTTTTCGTCCATATCCATCATGGACCTTACGGGACGTGTTTGTATTCAATCTCAGGAAACGGCTATTGATATTTATAGCCTACGTGCCGGAGCTTATATCATGATATTGACCAGTATGTCGGGAGAAACTGAAAAGGTGATGTTAGTGAAAGAATAAATTATCACTTACCGAGGGATTGCGATAAGTTGCTATTCGCTTGCTGCCAGCATTTTGGTATAGCAACAATCAACGCGATGCTTAAAACAATTAGTGCTGGAATAGAAATCAGTAAAGGGCTCAGATCAATGTGGTTGGCATATTGGCTGAGTCCAAAATAAATGGTTAGATAGATAATGGGTGCGGCTATGATCGATGCGACAATGACCAGTTGAAATAAGTCGGAGGACATAATTCCGATCAGGTTAAACTTCTGTGCCCCCAATAACTTTCGTATATCGATCTCTTTTCCACGTTTTTCCACAATGAAGCTTGATAGGTTGAACAGCCCAAAGGCCGCGATGGCCAGAGCCAAAACACTGAATAATAAGAACATCACATTAATGCCCTGTTCGATCAATTGTTCTTTTTGAAAGTCACGTTTCAGAAGGTTGATCTTGGGAAAGGCAGTGCTGAGGTGAACTTCTGCCATTTTTACAAATTCATAAACATCTGGTTGATTGCTCAATACCGGATCATAGTGCAGGGTGATGTCCAGGTAGGTTTTGTATCGAAACCCACTGACATACGCAATGGAAACTTCGGTGGGGCTGCTCGTTATCCCTATAATTTTGAATTTTCCCACATTGCTATGCAACGTATCGCCAATGGCCTCTTCTGCTGCCCCAAGAGAAAGTTCTTCCAAAGCTTTTTGGTTCAGAACGATGTGGAAAGGATCGGAGCCAAAATCCGGGTGAAAATTTTCTCCCGACAAAAAGGCCAGGGTGTCGCTCCAATAGCGATGATCAACGACCTGCAAGGAGATTGTCTTGCTTTCCTCAAGAGGAGAGAGGAGATCGATGGAGCCACGGGTTTGTACCTGATCTCGATACAAGTTGCCGTATGATAGGTCCTTGATCAATTCCCGGTTTCTGAGGTCATTGATGCTCGAAGAGGCCATCTGTTTAAACGTGTGATTGGCACCGGCCAATCCAGGAAAGATGCCCCGCACTTGTAAGTCATAAGAACGTGCATTGCGCTGATTGACTGCTCTCAACTCATCATTGGCGATCATTAGCCCTGAAAGAAAGAATACTGAAGAGGTCAATTGAAAAATAATCAGCGTTTTAACGACAGAATTGGCACCTTTCAACATACTAGAATTCAAAATTTGAAGCCTGCCTTTCAAAAGGTTTACTGGCCTGATCTGATTGAAATACAAAGCGGGATATATGCTGGAAAGTAAGGTGCTTGTAACAAAAAGAATCAGTGTGAAAAGTAAAGTCTGCTCCAGGCTGACTGAACCAATGGCGTGAAAATCCAACGGGCTACCTACTCCGATTGTTTTTTGGTCAGGCATAAAGGGTATACCGTTCACTAACATATATTGAAACATGGCCAGTGCAAACACGCCTGAAATGAGGTGAACTAGAAATGATTCGATGAGAAAGTTGATCATTAAATGGACAGGCTTCATTCCCAACACCTTTCGCACACCTACTTCTCTCATACGGTCGATGGTTCCGAAAATCGCACTAATGGTATAATTGGTGACTGATAATAGCATAATGATCAACCCCAGGACCGCCAAAAAGATCAATAGCACCTTGTTCCCGATAGGATGTGGATTATTTGATATTTCCGTAGCAAAATGAATGGAATCCACAGGACGGAGATACATCGTTTCCCCTTCCTGTAGTATTTCATGAGTCTGAGATTGTTGTTCAAACGAGAGCTTTTCAGGTGTTTTGACGTAAGTGTAAGCCAGGGTGGATGATCCGGAAAATCGGAACATCTCGGGCTGATATATCAGTATTCCCGGCAGCAAGTTGGAATTTAGAGGCAAGTCTTCATAAATACCGACGATCTTATAATCTGGGCTTGGCAAACCTGTATTTTGAATGGATTGAAGGATCAATGCTTCCGTTTGTTCATAATTTTCGCCTCCGAAGATGGTTGTTGCAGCAGTTTTTGATAAAAAGATGGATGGAGCGTCAAAAGTTATTTCGGAGAGGTTGATCCACTGAAAAGGGAACAAGTCCAATACCGAAGGTTCGATATAGTAGGCATTTTTCAGAAAATGAGTCTTGCGATCATCTTGAGGTCCGATACTTTCGAAAAAAGCATTGCACTCTTCTGAATAGGGTATAAGTCGGGCCGGTACTACCTGGAAATGTGAATTTTCTTGCAAAGTAGGAGCCCATGAAAAGGGTACCAGTGCATCTCTGGTAATTTGCCCACCTTCGGCTACAGCATGCCTTTCAAGCCGGTAAGTGGTTTGCTGATCCTGATCAAATGCCGAATCGTAGCCAGTTTCAAAGACCAGAAAGCAGTAGACAAACAAGCAAATGGCTCCACCCAGAGACAGACAAAAGATATTTAATCCTGAAATCCAACCTTTCTTGAGGATGTGTCTGATGGAAATCAATAAGAAGCTCTTTAGCATGATTGTAACGGTTCAAAGACCGTACCATGCTGAAATAAAGCACTTTGAGGTAAGAAATAATGGATTTGCTGTTCGTTTTCGGACACTTCTGGTCCGGTGTGTTCATGATCAATCCATGGGAAAAAGTAGATTTCTGTCTATTTCAAAATCAAACAACATCGTTTTTGGTGTCCGGTCCGCAGACGAATTGAAATCGAGTACGGTGCTTGAGTAATTGGAATAGAGCTTTCCTGAAAGCTGAATGAGATTTTCCTCCAGAGTCATTGTCCCTGTAAAGACGGAATACCAGAGATCTGTCCAATTCAAGGTTAATAATAGGGCAGACTCGTTTTCGGTCGTTGGTGTCAATAGACTCTCAACGGAGCAATGCATTACTCTACTTGATTCCAGAAATATAATTTCTCCTACCAAGTGATTCAAAATAGATGATTGAAGTGCAAGCGTAAAGCTTTGACACTCATCGTTTCTGAGACTTGTTACCATGATCGCTAGTTCTTAATATCAAAAAAACAAAGTCCAAGACATTTAGCTAAGTCAATATAATCATTATTAGCGGTTTACGTCTTCTGATAGACATTATTTTGTATGATTTTACGAATCTGGTAAAAAATCCCGAATCGACAAAATTTGCAATATGTGAGAATTTGAAGTGGATAAAATACGAATGATCAAAAGAAAATCCTTGGGAGGAGTAAGTTCACGGTGGCGATTTACGCGCTCAAGAGGTTATATTCCGTTCTACAAACTAATTCCGTTATGGACGTGAAGTTCACCTGATAATTTTTTAAAATTGTAATAGACTAAAATTTTTATCAACCTGAAACTTCTAGGCTTTTCTTTAAAGCTTGACCGATATTTGTGACTAGACTCATTCGCCCAAAAATATGACCAGGAAGGATATTTTGATCAGTCCTGCTCTTCGAGACTTCATTATTCCCCTGTCAGATGAAGAAAAAGTGCAGCTGGAAAGCAGTATCATGGAGGAGGGATGTCGAGATGCTTTGATTGCCTGGGAAAATCCTTCAGGTGAGCTAGTGTTGATCGATGGACATCACCGCTATGGCATTTGTTCAAAGCATGATATTCCATTTGACCTTAAGGTGATGAACTTCGAAGGCAGTGAAGAAGTAAAGCAATGGATGATCACAAATCAGCTTGGCAGAAGGAATCTCAGCAAAGAACAAACCAGTTATTATCGAGGATTAAAATATTTGAAGCTAAGGCAGAAAAAAGGAGGTTATGAAGCTGTATTGAAGAAAGGACAGGTGGAGTCAACGGCTGAGGCACTCTCCAAAGAGTTCAAAGTTAGTGAGAGTACCATTCGACGTGATGCCAAATTTGCGGAAGCATTGGAACTTGTAGGCCGAAGTAATGCCATGTTACGCAATCAGATCCTGACTGGGGATACTGACCTGAATAAATCGGATATCCTGATGTTGCTTAATGCGGATGATCAAGACAATCTGGTGATCAGAAACGAAGCTGACCTGTACAATAAGGCAAAACACATCGAACAGCAGATTCTCGATCATATTGAGGACAAAGTACACGACCTGGAATTGTCTGATCAAAACCAGGCTGAAAATAATCCTCCATTTCTAGAGCGAGAAGATCGTATTAGAAACATCAAGGGGAAGATCATTTCTTCCATGAACAAAGCAATCAATAACGAGGACGAGGAAGCCATTGAAGAACTGAAGGGGTTGGTTTCTACCTTGCAGAAAGTCATTTTTTCCAATTCGTAGATTCAATTGTTCAAAATGAACAATTGATATTTTTCTTACCCGGAAGTAGGTATGCTCGCTTTTTGACCTCTACCCAATAGCAGTGAATTTGCATGAGAAAAATTACCATTTCTTGACTTTTATTTCATATTTATCAATATTGGTGAAATAAAACGCATCCATTTCACTTAAATAGGCGTTTATATGTAAAATTAGGAATGGAATTGTAGGAACATTAATTGTGAATTATATGTTCTCTTACTGACTAGCTCACTATTTATTTTGAATTAAGAATTCTATCAGCTTGAATTATGCAGGGACAGCTTGACTGGTATGTAGTACATACCACTCCTCAACGAGAGAAAACAGTTGCAAATCAAATTAGCAACCTGGGTATGGAGTTTTTTCTTCCTACTTACAAGACTGTGCGACAATGGAGTGATCGCAAGAAGAAGGTCGAATTACCACTCTTTCCGAATTATGTATTTGTTCACACATCGGAGCGAGAACGACATTTGTTATTTTCAATTTCGAATCTGGTGCAGTTTGTGTCCTTCGAAAGCAAACCGGTGAAAGTACGTGATACGGAAATTGAGGCCGTCAAACGCATCCTGGATGCCGATGATGATCTGGAAGTAGGAATGGCTAACTATTTCGAAACAGGGAGTAAAGTCCGCATCGCCCGAGGGCAGTTGGCCGGACTCGAAGGGCGTGTGTTGAAGCAAAATGGAAAATCCAGGTTACTCATACGCATCGATGAACTCCAAAAAGCCTTTTCGATCAACGTCGCGACCAATCTTTTGGAGGCGGTTGGGTGAAGAATGGTTGCTTGTTGAAAGTAACACGGGGCAGGAATGTTATGATTGAAATTGGTTTGAAAAACTGCTCCAAATTCATTCATTTTGTGATAGATCACCAATTGATCTGATCACATAACAATCTGATGAAAAGGCCGATCTACTTATTTTCAGATAGTCAATTATTGTTCTGGAAGGAAGAAGCAGGATACTTTACTGAGCGATTTCTCCCTCAGGGGAAGCATACAACAGCGATTAAAGCAGCTTACATCGGTGCTTCCAATGGAGATAATCCTGATTATTTTGAGATCTTCCGACAAGCCATGCAACAAATAGGGGTTACGACTTGCTTGTTGATTTCCAGTAGACCTGCGATTCAGGACCTGGAATTTTTGAAGATGGCGGATATTATTTTATTGGCTGGAGGAGATGTGAAGTTAGGCTGGGACGTGATGCTTAGAAATGGAGTGGCTGAGCTTATAAGAAATCAATACGAGAGAGGAACCACTATGGTAGGGATCTCCGCAGGGACCATTCAACTGAGCCTTATGGGATTTGACTCGAATAAACAATTCGATACCTTTCAATTGGTGCCATTCATCATTGATGTACATGACGAAGCCAATGATTGGGGACGTTTAAGTCAAATTGTTACTCATAATCCGGGTATCAAAGCATATGGAATTCCTTTTGGTGCGGGATTGATCTATCATCCTGATGGTCATGTTGAAATGGTCCGACAACCATCGATGGAATTCTAAGGGATCAAGGGATTTGTTGATCAAAATCCGAAACTGTATCCGCTTTGACGGCTGCCATTGATGTATAAGTCATTTTAATTGGTGTCTGCGATAATTTCTTAAGTCATTTTTACAAAAAACGGGATATATCAGGTGCTATTTTATACAATTATAAAACATGTTGTTTTACGTTATTTGTTAAGCATATAAAATTAAACTTCATGAAAAGGAAAATTTTTATTTCCATGAGTGTGGCAGTAGCTGCTATGCTTGTGTTGATGTCCGCAACGCTGCTGCCTGAAGCCAAGGCAGAAAAAGAGATCGCCGAAATGACTTTCGTTTCTTGTCCGAATGGTCCCGTAACCCTGCAAGGTTGTGTCGAGGATAATGATGGTTGCTTCGTGCTCAATACCATCAATGGCAGAACCATTGACATAGGGATCTTTGGATATCCTGTAGGCGATGGGGATGAGATCTCGATTACTGGCAACTGGCAGACTGATGCCGATTGTGCGCCATGTGTCCTGAATGCCACAAGTATTACTGACCTGGGAGATTGTAATTGATCTTCAGGGAATAACACGTAAAAACCTTCTGTCAATTAGTGTCATCGGAAATTAGTGGGTAGAAGGTTTTACTTGATTTCATGCGAAAATTTAAGGTTGTTTATTCAAAATAGCTTTTTGAATAGTGGTGATTGGATATCCATAAATTTCATATTCCGTATTTTCTCCGGTTCTGTTCTTTGAAGACAAATTAGAACACAGAATCTCGAATTGAACATGATCCTCATAGAAAGCAATTCGGGAGGAGAGTAGATTTTCCTGCACTTCAAAGAGGGAATGCAGGACATTTTCGATGAGTTTTGACGGCAAAACAATGCCATTGTTTTCGTCCACGCTAAGATCTCCTGTTTCCAGGTCATTTATCAACAGCGTATAATTTCTAGGCTGTCCGTCGTAGATCAATCGATAATCAAACCGATCTGCAGAATCTGTTGCCAATAAATGAAATTCCATAGGTATGGTCATGGTTGGTTTACCGCTATTGTTAATTGATAGTGAGCCCTTGTATATCCCTACAAAATCCTTTGGGAATGATTCTGTGGGGTTTTGGCCGTAGAAGGATAATGAAACTTGATAAAGTATTAGACAGGTAAATAGAGACTTAAACATAAGCAGTGGATGATTACATATGACTAAAAAAGGACGCCTATTATATGCCTGTTACGCAAGATAAATATATTTCGACCTGGTTCTGATGATCCACTTTCTGGCATATAGCCATATGATCAGATAGCCTAGTAAATACCAGATCTCGAACCTCCCAAACAAAGGGAGTTCAAATGCCAGATCAATCAGGTCCAATTCAAAATTGAGGCCAAGAATATTGATCTCCAGACCTTCTTCTAAACCAATACTTGTTCCTAACAGGCCGAAAAGTGAAGCCTGGATCCCAGTTCCACTTGCAGATGATCCCAGTACTTGTTTCAGCGGTCGCCAGTCTTTTCCAATAGCCGTCGAGGGTAGGTCCAGACCTAGTTCAGGGACCTTTAAGCCGACCCAGGAAACGAATGTATTGCTATTGGGTCCGGGAAATAGGTGGTATTCATCTTTCCAGGGGTACGCTTTGATAGCCACATCCACTTTTTCGATGAGTGATTCAACATGATCTCCACGTAAATCCAGCAACAAAGCGGCCTCATTGCCATACCAGCTATTCACCGGTACATGAGTCTCTCGGAAGAGTACATTACCTTGATGATCTTCTCTCCATCCAATGACCTGACTGACTTCAAAATTTTTTGCTCCCTGTGGTTTCATCGCGATCCAACTATGTACTGCGAATATTCCTTTTGGGCCCCAGGTTCGGGCCGCATAGACCTGTATGATGGGTTCTTGTTGAGTTGGATTCGGAACAACTATTTTATGAGCATTCTTATTTCCCTTAGAAACTTTATCAATGGTAGTATCTACGATTGGAGGGATGGCCAGAAATAGGATAAATACTGACCAGATAATGAGCCTGCGATAAGATATTCTGAGGAAGTCATGAGACCTGATACTCTGTGGGTGAACGTACTTTTTGCCTTGTTCAATTTTTTCCTCATCCGTTAGCTTTCGATCCATGTCTTGTTTTACTCCCAAGAGTTTACGGAATATCCAAAGAAAGGATCAAAGTCGGCTTCTGTTATGAAAAAAAGTAATGAGCGAAAGCACACCATAAATGGCCAACAGCAATAGCATGGTCAAGGTGATGAAATTCGCTATTTTCTGTTGAATTGGAACATGAAATGGAAAGGGCTTGTAATTAGCCAGCTTTAAAGCCGAACTTGTTTGATCGACGTGGAAATGTGCACCCGGCTCGGTATTGTTTTCGACTGGAAAGACAAAAGCAGCAGGGTTTTTCAGATTCAAATGACCGACAGAATCCTGCATTAAGACTGGGCCTGGTCTGAGAGATTTATTCGGAAACGTTTCTAAACGATAACCGAATATTGGTTCGTATGGTCTTAATTGGGAAATTCCTGCAATGAGCAGGTTATTTTGCTTTAAGGTTTGACCATTTTTTAAAATCTCCTTTCCTATATCAGTGATCTGAGGTGCGAAATGCCCTGATTTTAGTTTATCGTAATTGAGCAGAATAGGTCGAGCGTCATAGCTTTCTTGATGATATCGATCCTTATCCAGATTGTAATCACTTATCAGGAAGGTTCCCAATATTCCTAATACTGCGATGCCACTTTTGATCCGTTGATTCCAGCGCAGGTGCTGAATGGAGAGACTACTCAATACAATCACTATAGGGATATAAAGCGAAATCCATCGAATGAGCGTAGAGCTGCTTTTAAGAAAGGGGATGTGCTTTAAGATCAGGTTCCAGATGGGTAGGTGGTAATTCAAAACGATAGGGGTGCAAAGTAGAAGGACCATTAAGCTAAATATCATCTTGTTTGTCCAGATGAGTCCTGCTACTTTTTTTCGAAGGGTTATGAGGGCTAAGATAAGAAGCACCAAAGGCACCAACGTTACTCCATACTCGTACTCATGTAGCCCAAAATTGTTCGGGGTACTGATGAGTTTGCCTGCAAAAACCTCAGGTGCCTTCAGAAACAGGGCTCGGAAGCAAATGGCTATTGTTCCTGCCAGGCTTTTGTAACCTGGGAGTGCGTAGAAATCTCTGGGGAATAAACTCAAATAGCTGTAGCTCGCATAAATACGCGCGGCTGAAAGAAGGACAGCAAGGGTGATGATGCTCAGGAATTTGATGCTGAAATAAGCAATAATAGTTCGGTCATTATTGATCAACATATCGAGAAGGATCAGTAAGGTAATGCAGACCAGCGTCACAGGAATCAAGTGGATATTGCCGCTGTAGATCATGTAGGCGATGATGCATGAACCCCACACGACGTTGGCAATATCGGTTTGTGTGTTTTGCCTGCGCCTTAATACGCATAAGGCCAAAAAGGGTAGAAGCATGAATGAGTGATAGGTGAGGTGACCCACGATCATTCTGGATAAGAAAAACCCATTGAACAAGAACAGGGAAGCACCATACAGCGCTGTGTGGGAAGAGGTGTTGTAAATGCAGCTTAGCAATAGAAAAAAACCACCGAACCCCAAGATTCCAAACAACAAGGTTGTTAGCTTGATGCCCAGTAAGGGATTGGTAATGAAACTCAGGAATTGAGGCACGGAATAATAGAGTGATTGTGGGTTAGGGAATTTGGGCAGCCCACCGCCAAAAGAAGGCGTGAACCATGCTACTTCACTCAATCCATTCACGTGATGCCAGTAAACCCCATCTAGTAATTCAGGCATGAAGTAGCTGTAATCATGCCCGATGAATCCTTGATTATTGGGAAAAAAAGCTTCAAGCCTTAGGTAGAACAAGCATACGATTACACAGCTTGCTAATGCGAGATATAACCTGTTCTTTCTCATACCCATTTGTGGCGTGTAAGATAGCTGAAAAGTGAAAGGCATAAAGGGGCAATTCAACGAGTGATTTCCGGGCTTATTCCTGATACGACAATTACTTTTTGGAAAATGTTCACCATCGGTTATCTTCGGCGGCGTTCTATGACCAATTCATTCCTACTTAGTTGCTTGATGCGAATCTTCAATTGCGCATATGAAAGGGAAGTATAAACCTTTAATTGTGCTCTTGCCGATATTTATGTTGGTACTTTATGTATACTGGGCGGTGTTTTTCCAAAACATGGTCAAAAGTCAATCCACTAAAGAAATCCGATTTGATACAGAGGTTACCACGGATATTCACCCATCTGAAGGTTTGGCCATTATTCATTTTTATGACCCTTCCTGTCTGATCGCTAAGGACAATATTGCACATTTGGAACGAATATTTACACGTTATAAGGGTCGGGAAGCCGCCTGGTACATTGTAACAAATAAGGCAGTTGATACGGACATGTATCAAAAGAGGCTTGGATTCCAGGCCCAATGGGTAGAAGATCGCAACGGTGAAATCGCTGCTGCTCTTGGGGTGATCAGTACACCAATGCTCGTGATTGTGGATGATGGAAGACTCTTCTTCAGAGGGACTTATCTTAAAAATGGAGCATTCTGCGGAGCCGATGACATTACCACTTCGGATGCAGGCATTGCCATCAGAAGTAGCATGAAAGGGAATCAGCTCCCGCTCTATTTGAAAGACCTGAAGTCTTATATTGGTTGTACATTGTGAGTCGAATTCCATCAAATGGCGAAGAAAGACTCACCGTTCATGTGAAATTGTACTTCTGCTGATGGCTTATCTGCTCATGGGTTGACCTGACTGATCAAAAGCCATGACGAATCCGCGATAGCTGACCTGATCCAATAATGCTCCGCCTACAAGTAAGGTACCGTCACTTCGTTGAGCAATGGCTTGTGGGTTAAATGTAGCATTGGTATCGCTATGGGTACGCTGCCATTCCATTTCTCCGTTTTCATCGACTTTTACGAGCCACAAATTTTTGTTGATTTCATCTGGATAATCATCATTGTTGAATCCCACTAAGAAATACCCATCCTGAGCGTCAGCTACTAATGTTTCAAATCTTGATTCATCCCCCGAGGTGGCGTAGTACTTTTCCCACAGTTGATTGCCACTTGCATCCACTTTGCCGATCAGGCCTCTTGAACGGTCATTGATGAATTCAAACCCTGTATAAATGAAATTACCCTGTTCTTCCTGAATCATGTCCTGAATTCTGGTGGTGCCTTCATTGAGGACCCTGGACCAGGCCAGTTCATTGTTTTCGAATTTCAACAGACTCGAGCCTGAAGTTGATCCCAAAGCGATAGTAATGGAGCCATCATCTCCGATCAATGCCTCATTCATGAAATTATCAAACGGACTGCCTGGAAGAGGAATGCTGTTAAAACTTAATCTTTCTCCATCTAAGGTATAAGAGGCCTGGAAAAATACATTTTCATCGGTCTGACTTCCATCATAGGTAATGAATGAGAAGTGGTCTGAAAGTACTTTCATTCGGTACCAGTGATAGCTTTCCGTGTTGGCCTCTACTTCGAAACGCTGCATCTGCTCCCCATCAAAGCTTAACTGGATGAGCTCGTGTCCGGTGATGCCACTGGCACCGGTAAGCAAATAGATCGCATCATCTTTGACATCATAATCCGTAAAGGATGGGTTTTCCGCTATGTCCCACTGAATGGTGTGATTTGTACTTATGTAATAGGTGTGCGGCATCGTTCCCCCATGTGAAATGGCCAAATAACTATCATCATCATATACTTTGATGTCCTGTATAAGATTGACTTCATCAGCAATGAGGTTTTGTAGTTCCCGACTTACTTCATTCTCACGACAGGCTGAAAGTAGTAGTGTGATGGGTAAAATAATGATGAGGAGGGGAGTCAGAATATTTTTCACAGTCCTTTATGTTGGTAGGTGAAGCTAATATAAATGTTAGGGACCATTCGATTGACTGGTTGAAGTCAATTTGATTTATACACAAACAATTATTCGAGAGAAGAACCTTAATAGTGGATGGTACAATAGACTTACATCCCATTCAATACCGAAAGAGGAAATATGGCGAAGGAAAGTACTTATCCAGATCGGTCATCATCTTTGGAGAAATATAGCCCCAATTGGTATATCCATCATCAATGGCTTGTTGTGTCAGGATTTGTAAATGGGTGTGACAGAACCAACCACCACTATCACTTTCCTGTCCGATACGGGCAAATACTTCCCCCGACTCAAGTTTATCGCCAACACTTACCATGTGTGGCGTTTTGAGGTGGCCATAGAACGAATAAAAAACGATCTCATTGATCTCATGTTTCAACATGACATAGCCACCGTAGTTGCCTATTTGTTGCTCTTTTCCAATTTTGAAAACATCAGCGTCCAATGGACAAAACATGGGCGTATCATACGGAACAATAATGTCCAGCCCAAGGTGGTAATACCTTTGCTCTTCAATGATATTAGGGTAGTCTCTTAATATGTTCTTTCGTTCTTCCAGGTACTTGCCAATGCCCCATTGACAGGAAGACCTTTCCATTTCATCAAAGATCATCTGATTGAATTCATGGAAATCGGTGAGGTTGTATTCAGATGTTCTGGGATTATTGGATGAGAAATTAAAAATGTAAGGCTTTCCTTTCAGGTAGTCACCAAATAATGGGTAAACTTCGATGCCATTGAGGTTGAGTGGATAGTACATTTTTTTATTTTTCTGAAAAGCTATTTAATCTCCTTTTCATCTTCGGCATTGACGAACAATACATTGCCGATGCCTTTGTAACCTTCAAAAGTTTCTCCCCCTCGTTGTTTGATGGCTTCTACTCGGAAGCCAATGATTGTGAGGTCCGCCGCTTTGGATCTTGCGTTCACGATATCTTTATGACTGCCCTGACCTTCTTTTTTGACAATGACCTCAATGTTGTTATTAGAAATGGGCAATCTTCCTTCTTGCGTAAGTTCCAATAGATTTTCTTTTTGTTCCTTGGCCGTTTCTTCCGGGAAGATCGCAATTATTTTGATGTGTGCTTTTCTCCAGTCCGGGTGTCCCATAAGAATGTAACCGATCAGGATCATCAGGTTGGCATTCTCATAGTCGCTGTGGGTGATCCAGATATGGATTTCATGTTTGAAGCCAAATCCGCGTTCCGAACTGGCCAGCACACAAATGTCATAATCCGCGGAGCGAACTAAAGGAATGTTTTCAATGATGTCTTTGGTACTTTCCCCATTGATCTTGGAAAACTCGAATAGGAACATGTTGCCTTCTTTGCCTGAGATGCTGGGAAGCTGCAAGGATTGAGCAATGGCCGTGGTATAAGACGGAGAGATCATGGTATCCATGTACACATTACTTTTCACCTTACCCGCTACCTTGACCAATTGATTCAAATCTGCCTTCGCCTGTTGGTGCGTTTCCCTGGATAAGTAGCCACGTATGAAATGGATGTAGGTTCCGAACCCAAACCTGTGACTCATCCACCGGATCAAGTCAAAGTCAGCAGTCCGTTTGAATGTGTTTTGTGAAATACAGATAATGGAAGGCCTCCAGTCTTCATCGTCTTTCTCCGCATTTTGGAGAAAAATCTGAATCTTACGTGAAAGTTGAAAAATGGCTCCCTGAAAGATTTTGGCCATTCCCTGGTTGTCATCGTTGACCCGGGAAATGATGGAATAGATAATGACCATGATGACCAAAGAGGCAATTGCGTAGGGCGCGTTCATGGAAAACATGAGGTAGAAACACATGAGTGCGCCAACCAGTGAAAAATACCATTTGGACCGAAAAGCAGGTCGATAGGAGGGGTCCGCGGCAAAATGATGCAGAAAGGAGATCAGACAGATGGCACCATAGGTCACCATGAAAAACATAGAGATGATCTCTGCCACAAAGTCCACGTTGCCCAAGGCGACAAATACAAATGCGAGTAGGCTCGTCACCAGAATCCCATTAATGGGTTCTTTGTTTTTTCCGGCCTCTTTACTAAGCCATCGGTTTACCAATGGAACACCAAAGACTTGATCTACAGCCAACGCTTGCAAAGTACGCGGTGCAACCATGATGGATCCGAGCGCTGAAGAGAGTGTTGCCCCGATGAGACCAATGATAATGATGGGCCCCCATGTAGCGATTTTGGCCATGATCAGTTGGTCATTGGCCAATTCTTCCGGACTAGCCGAGATACTTAATTTGTAAGCTGCTGCAATATAGATGAGCATGCCAGCCAGGGTGGCCCAGATAGTCCCTTTAGGAATTGAAACCTTGGGGTTCTTTAAATCTCCTGATAAGCCGACACCTGCTGCCATTCCGGTGAAGGCCGGGAAAATGATGGCAAAAACGTAAAAGAAGCTATCCTTATCCGGAACCGTGGCAGTGAAATTGACTATCCCCAAATTGGCGTGATCCGTAGTTCCGGCAAAGAACAGCACCAAAGCCGCAAAGAGCAGGGTAACCACCCCATACAAGGCTTTGATCCCAATGTCTGCGCCTTTTGTTAGCATCAGGATACTCACGAATAGCGTAAGTGGGATACTGACCAGGCGCTTGTCTGATAAGTTCAGATCGTACTGCAGGTTAATGTATTCGAAAACCGGCGTAAATGCTTCTGCACAAGCGATGATGTAGAAAGCGACACTGATTGCCTGCGATAAATAGAGTGTGACGCCAATTGCCGCACCTATGTTGATGCCAAACGATCGCGAGATGATGTAGTAAACTCCTCCACCTTCAACCTTTTGGTTGGTGGCAATCTCTGCGATGGCCATGGCTGTAGGTAAGGTGACCAAATGTCCGATGGCGATGATGCCCAGGGTTCCCAATAGTCCGGTATGGCCTACCGCATATCCAAATCTTAAAAACAACACGGCGCCAAGAATGGTAGAGAGGGTCGTCATGAAGACCGGCATCGTGCCGAAGTTGGCCTTTTGACTCTTATTTGCTGCGTTTTCGGGCATGGTTGTGAACTTGGGCCTAAACTATCTGCTTTTCAATTATAAACGTGGCAAATCAGCAGAATCTTGTCAAAAAAGTGCGAGTGTCGTATATAGAGCGTACTTATTCTTTCATAATACCACTCTACTCCGAAATTCCCCGGATCGTTGTGAACTTTCTATTCTATAAATGTCAGTAAGAGTGAATCATAAGGGAATCTGTATACTGCTAATATGCGGACCCGTTAGAAGATATAAATTTATCTTTAGATATATTTAGATAAGAACGGAATTGGTAAATGGTTAGAAGGTCATGTAAGACCAATTTTTACTCCGTTTTTAGGGATTTCACAGGATTAATATTCGCAATTCTTAGGGCCTGAATTGAAATGGTACTTACGGCTATGATCAATACAGAAATGGTAGGAAGTATGTAATACCACCATCGGAGAGGAACTCTAAAGGCAAAATCCTCTAACCACAAAACGGCGAATGCATTTACAAAGGGCAAAGCGATAATACCTACGATAACCAGCATAATGATGTAGCTTTTTGACAGGGTCAAAACCATCTGTATTAAGGACGCTCCCAGTGTTTTACGGATGCCCATTTCTTTGGTTCTTAACTTGGTCACAAAGGCAAACAAAGCGAGCATGCCTACAAGTGCTAAACCGATTCCGATAGAGGAGAATAGCTTGAGAATGATAAACATATCGTTCTCAGATTTATAGGCATTGTCCATGTATGAACTTACCAGTATGGAAGTGATCAGTGAGCCAGGAGCAAGATTTTGAAGTTTTTCCTCAATTTTTTCGATCGTACTTGCGGGTGAATTGGATTTAAATCGTACCAAAAGGTAATTCAATGCATTTTGATCTTTATCAGAGAGCTGTACAACCAACGGTTCAATTTCATGATGAAGGGAAGCAAAATGAAAGTCTTCAATGACTCCAACGATCTCTCCTTCACGCTGCCTAAAAGAATTGACAGCAATTAAACCTACTGGATCAACGTTTGGTAACAGGGAGGCGGCAGCTTCATTCATGAAATACTTATTTCCCTGGAACTGCATTTTACTTATACCACCTTCTTTTACCGAAATACCCATTGTTTCCAAGAATTGGTTGTCTGCAGCGATAACTCTGGAGCTGAGACCGGTCTGAGGTGAGTTTTTCAGAAAGAAGGTTTCGATACTTATCCGTTTGCCTACCAGGTGAGAACTAAAAGAGACGTGAGATACGTCAGGGATTTTTTCTAACTCTGCCCGAATTGTATTCGAGGAAAGAATGGCCTGAGTTTTTAACCGTCCGTGAAGCTTGATGGTGATGACCTCATCACGTGCAAAACCCATATTCTTGTCCTTAATAAAGTCGATCTGTTTGCTGACAATGAATGTGGCTATGAGTAAAAAGATGGAAATCATAAACTGTATACCCACCATTAGTCGTCTGAGTGAGACTTTGTTGCCAATTTTTAGATCCTTTCCACCTCCGGTATCACCTAAATTGACCTTAGAGAGATAGGAAGAAGTTAATAGGCTGGCGACCCCACCGATGACCATTGGTAGAAGGAATACAAGGGTCAATAGACCGGGAGAGAATAGTTTTTCGTGAGGAATAGCAATATTGGCCAACTGATTGTAATAAGGCAATGCGAGTGATGTCCAGATAAGCGCCAGTGCAACACTGATAATTACCAGGAATATTACCTCAACCAGGAATTGAATAATAAGTTGCTTTCTTGTGCTTCCAAGAATTTTGCGAACGACAATTTCATTCAGCCGATTCAGGCTTTGAACCATTTGTAGATTGATGAAATTGATGATGGCTACCAGAAGTATGAATATTCCTAAAGATGAAAAGATATAGATCAGCTTAATGTCACTATTGACACTGATTTCTTTTTCTCTGTGGGAATGGAGGTGGATATCTCGAACAGGTACTAACTCGAGTAGTTCGTTTTCAGCAATAATCGCTTCCTCGGTCATAAAGCCTTCAAGAAATTCAACTTTAAAATCAAATAGTTTTTCACGTACTTTTTCAACATCTTCTATAGAGTTGAACAAGGTATAGATGCTTACTCCGGCCCAAAGTCGATCAGGATCCCGCATGAGCATAGAGTTTTTAGAAGATACGATGCAATCGATCTTGAGATGAGAGTTTTCCGGAAAGTCCTTGATGACCCCAGTTACTGTGATGAACCAACCATCGTCAAAATCGATCACCTCTCCAATGCGTTGCTCACCATCCTTGAATAGTCGACTAGCCGTCGATTCAGTGATCACCACTGAAGAGGGTGAGTTAAGTGCTCCTGGGGATCCTTCAATGAATTCCAGGTCGAAAATATCCAGAATGGTAGAATCGCCCATGTACGGATGTTCAATGAGAATTTGTCTTTCCTCATACTCAATGGTTGTTGCATCATAGGTGAACAATCTGCCGATTTCAGCAACTTCAGGCATTTTCTTCTTGAATTCTGTCGCTAGGATTGGAGAGCTTTTTGCCCAGGTTCTTGTTGCCAGGCGATAGATACGGTCATGTTTAGGATAGCTGGTTTCATAGCTCAGCTCATCCATGACATTGAGACCTATTAACAGACACACAGCAATGGCGATCGAGAAGCCTAATACATTAATAAAAGAGAAAAACTTGTGCTTTACGAGATTCCTTAAGGCTACTTTGTTATAATGATTTATCATCTGCGTGTAATTAAATAAACAGAAAATAAGACCTGCGAGATTTTTATCAGCATTTGAGTTTGCTCTGTACGATCAAGCAGTGGTTGCTTCAGTTAATTTTTCCGCTGGTAATCTGAAGATTTTATTCTTTTCATCAAAACTAGTTTGATCTCACATTATTTCAAAAAGATGTTTCTGGCTAGTAAGACAGAATTTCTTCCTTAATGTTAAAATGTAACGGAAACGATAGACTATCAATTTTTATCAAAAAATGAGAAATATCATCGAAGAAATCGGATTTTATTTAAATTCGATCTTTCAAACTTCTTAATTGATAGCTAACACAAAACATTGACTCTGAAACTGGGCTAATTCCCGAAAATAGAACCAATATGATTATTAAACTCATTAACATGCCGTTTGCGGATGTGGCCATACCCTCCATTGCGCTTACACAACTCAAATCTGTTCTAAAGTCGGATTTGCAGGATAAGGTAGAGGTCGATATTCATTATTTCAACCACGAATTGGCGGATTATCTGACACTGGATAATTATAGGTTTATCTCAAATGGAGGCCAATCTAATAATAGTGGATTCGGGGATTGGTTCTTTAGACAACAAGCGTTTCCCCATATTCCTGACAATACACAGGAGTATTTGTCGAGATATGGCCATTTGTTGGGAATGGATTTTCTTCAACAAAAAGGAGCTTTTATTCAAGAGAAACGCCAACAGCTAGATCAGTTTCTTGAAAATTTAATAGATAAATATGAGCTTGATAAATGCGATATCGTAGGATTTACATCAATGTTCATGCAAAATGTTGGAAGTTTTGCGATGGCTCGCAAGATTAAGGAACGCAACAAAGATGTCACCATCGTGATGGGCGGTGCCAATTGTGAGAGCCCAATGGGGGAAGAGCTGGTTAAGAATTTTGAAATGCTGGATTTCGTGTTTTCAGGGACCTCACTGATCTCTTTTCCGAGGTTTGTTAAAAGCCTCATGACGGGGAACCGGTCAGAAGCAGAAACCATAAATGGCGTTTTCTCCAGAGCGAATACCGCGAATAAGATCAAAGACAAAGCCCAGATCCTGGTAAAGGAAGATGGTGAAGTGGAGACTGTCGGGCCTATCGGTGAGGAACTGTCCATCAATGAATGTGTTCCCCTTGATTATGACTCTTTTCTGGAATCCTTTGATTATTTCTTTAAAGGAAAAGACATTGCGCCAAGTTTGCTATTCGAGACTTCTCGTGGTTGTTGGTGGGGTGCGAGAGCACATTGTACATTTTGCGGCCTGAATGGTGGAGGAATGTCCTATAGAGCGATGAAAAGTGAGATCGCCATCTCTATGATCAATGATTTGATTGATCGCTACGGGGATCGGGTCAAGAATTATTCTTGCGTGGATAACATCATTCCGAAAGAGTATATCCGTGAAGTGTTCCCGTACGTCAAGAAATTGGAAGGCATGAAGATCTTCTACGAAGTACGTGCTGATATTACTTCTGAGGAGATGGACATCCTCTCAAATGCAGGAGTCGTAGAGATGCAGCCTGGTATTGAGTCATTGGCGACTTCCACGTTGAAGTTGATGAAAAAAGGGACCACTTCATTCAACAATCTCAAATTCCTTCAGCGGACTGTGCTTTACTCCGTATTACCGCAGTGGAATTTGTTGGTTGGATTCCCGGGAGAGAAAGAAGAAGTATACGCGAAATACGTTAACGACCTTCCATCGTATTTCCACTTGCCACCTCCGATTGGGGTTTTCCCAGTAAGGTTTGATCGCTACAGTCCTTACTACATGGAAGCTGATGCATACAATCTGGATCTGGAAGCACTGGATTACTATACATACACCTATCCGAAAGATAAGGAAACACTAAAAGAAATGGCCTATTATTTCGGTGATCAAAACTATGAAGCTGATTACATCCGAATTACGGCCAAATGGCTCTCTAAGCTGGAAATACTGGTGAGTGATTGGAATAAACGTTGGAGAAACTTCGATAAGGACAATTTACCTGTTCTTCATTTTGGTGTTCAGGATGGTAAGGATATCGTCATAGATCAGAGAGGAGAAAGGAAAATCATTCCTCTGACTGAAACTCAGAAAAATATCTTGATCAACCTGGAGAAGCAAAAAAGCTTAAAGGGAATTCAATCACAATTGAAAGAGTATGATCCTAATGAATTGGAATCGGAACTTTCCTATTTGCTTAAAATAAGACTCCTACATGAGGAAAACGGTACTTACATGAGTCTGGTATTTGACGAGAATCCATCTGAGCAGATATTGGACAGACTGAAGTATCAGGAGAATTAGTCAAATAGAGAACTCGATTTGGGCGAAACTTCTTCGATTTGATCGTTTGAGCAATCGCACAAGAATTGACATCTATCCAAAAGTAGATGGTATTTGATTTCATCCTGAACACAAGCAGTAAAATGAAAAAGGTATCTCATGTCTAAGATTAAGTTGTTTTGCTTTCCATATGCTGGAGGCTCCGCTCAGGTTTACCGAGAATGGAAACAGTATCCTTCTGAGGTTTTTGAAGTGATTCCTGTCGAATTGGCAGGTCATGGGAGAAGAATGACGGAGCCACTATACGAAGATGTGTCAGAGATGCTTGAGGACATTTATCCGCATGTAATCGAACAGGTAGGAAGCAGTGATTATGCCTTTTTCGGACACAGCATGGGAGGAATGTTGGCCTTTGAACTGGTTCACAGGATCAGGAAAAGTTCAGGGAGATTACCCATGCATCTCTTTTTTTCGGGAAGAGGAGCTCCGCATATCAGGAGGACCGATAAAATTCGGTATCATTTGCTGGAGGAAGAAGACTTCAAAAAGGAAGTGCTAAATTTAGGAGGTACACCTCCCGAATTTTTTGCACATCCGGAACTTTTGGAAATATATCTCCCGATACTCAAAAATGATTTCAGGCTTTCGGAAACCAGACCACCAATAACGGAAATTGAAGAAATTGATGTTCATTTAACGGCGCTGGTTGGCTTAGATGAAAACCTCAATGAAGAGGAACGATTTGGATGGCAACTCCACACCAGTAAAAGTTTCGAGCTATATCAATTTGAAGGAGAACATTTTTTTATTCATAACTATCATCAGGAGATCCTCAGATTAATAGATCGTCTGCTTTCCTGGCCCAGAACCAAACAAGAGGTAGTAACACCTCATTTGATCAGGTCGGGCCTGACAGTGTGATCGGCGGACTGTTTAATAACACAAATCGCTAATGAGAGCGGAATAATTTCGAGGATTCTGGAATAATAATAGAGAGAGATCAACAACAATGGCGAGTCATTTAATAGAAGCCATACAAGATGCCATTCATCTCAAAAAGGGAATAACATTCATCAATGCCGATCAAAATGATGATTACCTCACGTACCGGGAACTCTATGAAAATGCGGTCAGTGCACTGGCTTATTTACAGCGTCAAGGGTTAAAACAAAAAGACGAACTTGTTCTTCAGATTGAAGACAATCAACAGTTCTTAATTGTATTTTGGGCATGTATCTTAGGCGGGATCATTCCTGTTCCTCTCTCTGTAGCTAAGAACCAGGATCAATTTCGAAAACTGGAAAAGGTGTGGGGGAAGCTCAATAATCCAGGTTTCATTGGGACGAAAGCACACCTGGATAAGGTCATTGCTTTTGTAAGTCAGCAGGAAGGCGACAGACTTGCGCTCGATATCAGCAAGGCCTTTCTGGATAGTGCCAACCTGCAAAGTCATGACCATGAAGGTCAAATTGCCGATGTTACCGCTGCGGATATCGCATTCATTCAGTTTTCCTCAGGTTCGACTGGCAGTCCAAAAGGAGTGGTTTTAACGCATGAAAATTTAATCACAAATGTGGCCGCAATTGCCAGTGCCGCAAATTATACGAACGATGATACCATGCTAAGCTGGATGCCACTTACCCACGACATGGGTATGATAGGTTTCCATCTTAATCCGCTCTTTATCGGAATGGATCAGTACTTAATGCCGACGAACCTTTTTCTTCGAAGACCGGAGATGTGGTTACTTAAGGCAAGCCAAAATGCAGTTACAATCCTTTGTTCCCCAAACTTTGGCTACTCGTATTATTTAAAGCACTTTGATGAAGCTAAAAATTTCAGCCTTGATCTTTCTCAGGTGCGAATCATTTACAATGGAGCAGAGCCGATCTCGAAAGAAATTTGCACGGAATTCAGTGAAAAACTGAATAGCTACGGATTGAAGGAAGAAGCCATATGTCCGGTATATGGTATGGCCGAAGCCACACTGGCAGTCACTATGTCAGGAATAGATGACCGTGTTTCATCAACGGATCTGGAATATGGTAACACAGGCTACGCAGCAATCGGATATAGTCAATCAATCATTAATGTCGGTAGGCCTATTGATCACTGTCAATTGAGAATAACCAACGAGGAAGATCAAGTTGTGACTGATGGAATTGTTGGACAAATAGAAATCAAAGGGAGAAGCGTTACCGGAGGATATTATAACGATGAGGAACGCACCAGGGAAATTCTAAATGAGGAACACTGGCTGAAAACAGGTGACCTTGGATTTGTTCAAGATGGACAGCTTTATGTGACAGGAAGAATAAAGGACATCATTTTCATCAATGGTCAGAACTATTATCCTCACGACCTGGAACAAATGTCAACGGAAGTGGAAGGCATTGAACTCAATCAAATTGTCATTGGAAGCGCCTTTGATGAGGCAACTGATTCGAGTGAAATCCTTGCTTTTGTCCTGCATCGTGGCGAATTAAAGGACTTCATTTCTAAATCACAAGGCATCAAAACAATACTCAATCAGCAGACGGGTGTTGTTTTGGACCGGGTACTTCGGGTGCGAAATATACCGAAAACAACAAGTGGTAAACTTCAGCGATTCAAATTGATTGAAAGTTATCGCGAGGGAGCATTTGCTGATCATATCCATGAAGTTAATGAACTTATCAAGACAGAGAATGATCAGAGGCATTTCGGGCTTGAAAATGAAACGGAAAGACAAGTTCTGAAAATCTGGCATCAGGTCATCAAGAACGATCATATTGGAGTAGCCGATCACTTTTTGGAGGTCGGGGGTAATTCATTGCGAGCAGCCGAGATCAGCATGTTGATTTTGAAACATTTGGGTGTAAGTATTGCTTTGACTTCATTCTTTGAAAACCCGACTGTTCGTCAACTGGCGCTTCAGATTCAAAATAAGGAAGGGGCAGAACATGATATCATTCCAAAGGCTAATCCTGCCCATCGATACCCCTTGTCATCAACACAGAAAGGGATCTATTATCTGTGTGAAATTGATCCTTCTTCTACAGCCTACAACATTCCGATTGCCTTTGAGATCAAGGGTGAATTTGATCCCAAGTCCTTTGAAAAACGCGTAGCTAAACTCATAGCGAAGCATGATGCGCTTCGCATGTCTTTTTCAAGTGGTGATGACCCATATTTTACCATTCAGGAGCAGGCTAATGTTGAAGTATCGTATGCGCATTGTCTGGAGAAAGATCTGGATGAGCATTTAAGAGGTCTAGTTCGCCCCTTTGATCTTGGTCAGGCAGCTTTATTCAGGATAGAAATCGTAAACTCCGAAAATCGGAAGTTGCTGTTTCTGGATTTTCATCACCTCATTTCAGATGGAACTTCGGTGGAATCATTTGTAATAGAACTTTTCTCCATCGATGAGAACGAATTATTAGTTCAAGACCACATTGGGTATAAGGATTATGCTGCCTGGGTCCTGCATGCTCAACCGAACAATCGGAATGCAAGTGGCCAATATTGGACTAAGTTATTGTCCGAGGAATTACCAAAGCTGGAACTGCCTATCGATCATCCACGTCCTGCGCGATTCAACCATGTAGGAGAGAAGGTCCCATTTGAGTTGAATTTGAATGCCAGTGAAGCATTACGTCAGATTGCGAGAGAAAATGGATATACATTGGGAACGACCATGTTCGCGATCTACCGTATTTTGCTCTACAAGCTTTCTTATCAGCAAGAAGCGATCATAGGTGTCGCGACCTCAGGAAGGCAATTGCCCGAATTAATGGGAGTACAGGGCATGTTTGTGAATAACCTGCCGGTTCGTTGTAAGGTAGATCCAAATCTGGCATTTGATACCTGGCTCGAGGAGGTCCATGGTCTTTGGAAAGAAGTCCTGGAACATCAGGATCATGCCTTTGAGAAGATCGCCGAAAGGGTTGAAGAACAACGAGATCTTAGCCGAAATGCCGTCTTTGATACGATGTTCGTTTTTCAAAATTTCCAAAGGCAAATTGACTTAGGCCAACTGCAGGTTGAACACTACTTTTTTGATCCAAAGGCTGCCAAATACGATTTAACCCTTGAAGTATATGATGATCAACAAGCCATAAGGTACTTCTTTGAATATGCCACGACACTCTTTGAACGGTCAACCATTGAGCGGATAGGAAAGTACTATAGTGACCTGGTTGAACAGGTTCTGGCAAACCCTTCTTCAAGTATTGCCGATCTGGTATTGGTTTCAGAGGAATCATATGAACAATCCGTTCAGCAATTCAATGATACGAACGCTGAATTCCCCGGAGATAAGAAAATCACGGACTTATTTGCGGATCAGGTACTAAAGACCCCCGATCATGTTGCTATTTCACAAGGTGGGAGCCTGTCGACTTACAAAGAATTATCAAACCAGGTTGACAAAACAGTCACTTTATTCCAAAAAGAGGGGCTAAAGCCAGGTGATGTTGTGGCACTTAAACTCCCAAGGTCTCCGGAGTTGATCATATCGATTTTGGCCTTGTTGAAGACAGGTTGTGCTTATGTACCTATGGATGAGCATATGCCTGAAGAGAGGTTATTGCAAATTATTGACGATTGTCAATGTGATTTCATGCTTTTTTCAAGCAAGGACGGAACACAACATGCGAAGGAAAATAGCCAGTTAATTATTGGGTCTGAAGTGTTCTATTGGTCACAACCCACATGGGGAAGGGGTTTGCGAAAACCAGAAGACCTGGCATACATCATCTATACTTCTGGCACCACTGGCAAACCCAAAGGAGTGATGATCGGGCACCAGTCTTTGGTCAATTACTGCGATTGGGCTGCCTCTTTTTATGCTTCAAATAAGCCATGTTCTTTCCCACTGTTCACTTCAATTTCATTTGATCTGACGGTTACGTCAATATTCGTTCCTCTTATTACAGGAGGAAAAATTATCATTTATGACCAGGAGGATATCCTGGCTACAATGCAAATGATTCTGACAGATGAGGAGGTGAATACCATTAAGTTAACACCATCACATTTGAAGGTCTTAAATGAGTTAGGGGAGTCGGCCAATGCCAATAGTCATCTTCAAACTTTCATCATCGGCGGAGAAAACCTGAGTCATGACCTTGCCCTGAGAACAAGCGATTTGTTTGATCATAAGGTTCAAATTTATAATGAGTACGGTCCTTCAGAAGCTACCGTAGGATGCATGATCTATGAATTTGATGGCGCTGAGACCACCCCATCGGTACCGATCGGGAAACCTGTCCAAAATACGAAAATTCATATTTTCGATGATTGCTTAAAGCCTGTGCCACAAGGGGTTGTTGGTCAAATCTATATAGAGGGAGAAGGGCTGAGCCTTGGGTATTGCTTAAACCAGGAATTGACCGAACAAAGATTCCTTAATCATCCATTTTACGAAGGTGTTAGGATATACGACAGTGGGGACAAGGGCCGCTTATTACCGAATGGCAATATCGAGTTCCTGGGTAGAGCGGATGATCAGGTTAAGATCAACGGCTATCGGATAGAATTAGAAGAGGTGGCGCATCATTTGTCCCTCCATGATCAAGTAAAAGAGTCGATAGTATTGGCCGTTGGGGCGGAAGGTGATCAGTACCTGGTTGCCTATTTTACTCCCGAATCACATGTTTCATCGGTGGAATTGCGGGATCATTTGATGCGGGTTTTGCCTTTGTATATGGTGCCGGCTCATTATGTGGAACAAGACTATTTTCCTCTTACCGCAAATGGTAAACTCGACAAAGGCAAATTACCACTTCCTAATCTTGTTTCTGATCGAGATTTCATAGCACCTGAAACTTATGAAGAACAGTTGCTTTCGGAAATTTGGTCAGAAATACTCCAAAAAGATCAGATTGACATAACCAGCAATTTTTTCTGGCTTGGGGGAGATTCGATCAAAGCCGTGCAGATCGTTTCAAGATTGCTGGATCGAGGATATCAAACAATGGCCAAAGATCTACTCTCAAATCCTACTATTCGTGAATTGTCTTTGCTCATTACTCCTGTCGCTCGAAAGGTAAGTCAATCTCCGGTAAGTGGAGTAGTACCACTCACAGGTATCCAGCAAAGGTTTTTCCATGCCAAATTAACCGACAAACATCACCACAATCAGTCAGTGATGTTGCATTTTTCGGAAGATGTTGCAACGACACAGGTCAATGAGATGCTTGTCGCTTTGAAATATCATCATGATGCCCTCCGTTCACGGTTTCAGGTTCAAAATGAAGGAGTCTTGCAGGAGGTATTGGAGCCCGATGAGGAAATGACCTTAATTGAATGGGACTTTCGGGGAGTAACAAACCTCAATCAGCAATTGATGAAAGCTGGTGAGGAGCTGCAGTCCAGCTTGGATTTGTCGATGGGACCACTTGTAGTGGCCGGACTTTTCAAGACGGATGAGGGCAACTTTTTGCTGATTGTCATTCATCATCTGGTCGTAGATGGTGTATCATGGCGAGTGATTTTGGATGATATCGATTCGATTTACCAACAGTTAAAAACGGATCAACCCATCAAGCTGCCAGAAAAAACGGATGCGTTTAAAACCTGGTCGGAGCGCCTTTCAGAATACCAAAAGACTGCTTCATTTGGAGATGTAAAAACCTTCTGGGATTCATTACTAAAAGCGACTCATACGCCTGTTCCACGTAAAAAGCAGGTTCCTGAAAGAAAGATCAGTAAGATCACCCGGAAAAAAATCTCGTTGAATCAGAGGTATACCGAAATGCTCCGGACAGATGTTCACCGAGCATACAATACCGAGATCAGTGATATGCTTCTAGCAAGCTTTGCGGCAGCTGCTTATGAATGCTTTGATATCCAGCAATTGAGGTTGGATCTCGAGGGGCACGGGAGGGAAGAAATCCTCGAAAACCTGGACTTAAGCCGAACGGTAGGCTGGTTCACCAGCATATATCCGATTATCTTAAATTATCAGGCTGAAAAAGGAATATCAGAAAACTTAATCGGTGTTAAAGAGACAATGCGAGCCATTCCCAACCGTGGATTGGACTACCTTCTGGTTGAAAATCAATACCAAAATACTGAGGGGCTCGATTTGTCGCAATCCCGAATATGTTTTAACTATCTCGGACAATTTGACAACATCACTTACCAATCTTTCCAATTGTCAGATGCCCCGATGGGCAATATGCGTTCTCCTAATCAAGAACAGCGTTATGATTGGGACATCATTGGGCTGATTTCGGGTGGAAGCCTGGAATTAGAACTGTCTTATTCCAATATGGAGTATGGGGATAATGTGATCGATGAGTTCATGGAACAATTCAGACAGCAACTCATTGAAATCATTGATCATTGTTCAGGTCACGGTCAGATTGACCTGACACCATCAGATCTGAGTTATAAGGGCTTGTCAAGGGTAACACTGGACGACTTGAAAGAGAAGTATGCGATGCAGGATGCCTATCAGCTCGCACCGATGCAAAAGACGCTTCATGCACATGCAACTATTCATCCTGATTCGGAAGACTACTTCGAACAATTGAGCTTCCGATGGCAGGGCGATCTGGAAATTACTTTTGTACAGCAAGTATTGGAGACACTAGCCGATCGGCATCCGGTGCTGCGTACCGTATTCCATGATCAGGACGTGGGTGAAACACTACAAATTGTCCTCAACCAGAGAGAGATTGATTTTGAATATCAGGACATTCGTGGGGAAGTAACTCAATTACACGTTGATGATTTGATCGATCAATATCGAAAATCAGACAGGACGAAGCTATTTAATCTTTCGCAGGAGGGCCTGATGCGTGTACGCCTGTATCAATTAGGAGCGCAAGATTATTTCTTCATATGGAGTTATCACCACATCATTATGGATGGGTGGAGTACCGGCATCTTGTTGAATGAATTCAGGTCACTTTATGAAAGCCTTCACCTCGCGACTTCACCCAGCTTACCATTTGCCAAACCGTACTCAACTTACATCAACTGGCTCCAGAGAATGGACTTTACAGCATCCATATCTTTCTGGAAAGATCATTTGCTGGGTTATGAAAGACCAGCTTCATTTAGCGCTCTTCCGGAAACAAGTCAACCTGTCGTCAAGGCTTATCGATCTCAAAGTTTAGCAATTGATCAATCTGGCTTGCAGGCCTTGTCATCCATATGTGCTGATTTGGGAGTGACCCTCAGTACAGTATTTCAAACGCTATGGGGAGTCTTGCTATCTCGTTATAACGATACGAATGATGTTGTATTTGGATCAGTATCTTCTGGTCGACCTCCGGAATTGCAAGGTGTTGAGCAAATGTTGGGCTTATTCATCAATACGTTGCCGGTAAGAGTCAAGTATGAAGTTTCATGTACTGTCAAAGAACTTTTGAAACAGCAACAGGAACTAACGCTGGCATGTCAACCCTATAGTTTTCTGGGACTTTCAGAGATTCAATCGGCTCATGAATTGGGTAAGAATTTGTTCGATCACCTTGTTGTAATAGAGAATTATCCGGTTGATAAGTTCTTCAAGGACAAGTCTTTGGGGAAATCGAAAGATTTTGAAATTGACAAGATCGAAATGGTTGAACAGACCAATTATGACCTGAGCGTTACTGTTTTTCCTGGGGAACAACTTAATATCGTCCTCGAATACAACACCAATTTGTACAATGATCCTTTCGTAGAGACCCTTAAGCATCAACTTGGAAGCCTACTGAATACCCTTCCGACAATTTTGGATGAACAAGTTGATACACTTGAAGTGCTGTCCAAAGATGAACGTCACCACTTACTCCATGTATTTAATCAGACCGATGTAGGTTATCCTCAAGATACCTGTATCATTGACCTGTTTGAATCACAGGTAATACAACATCCCGATCACACAGCCATTAATTATCACGGGGAGCAATTAACCTATCGCGAGTTGAACAATAAGGCCAATCAGCTTGGTCAATTTCTTCGAGAACAAGGAGTTAGCAAGAATCAATTGGTAGGATTGATCATCGACGATTCCCTGGACATGATCATCAGCATCATGGGCATCTTAAAATCAGGAGCGGCCTATTTGCCGATTGATCCAAATTACCCATTGTCACGCATCCAATACATGTTGGATAACAGCAATACCAGGTTTGTATTGATGGGGCAGGAATTGTTTAAAGAATTTCGTAAGGAGGATGATGGAAGACTATATTGGTCAGTAGCCGGTGAAGAGATAAGTGCCTTCTCTGATGAGAATCTGACTGGGGTCAATGATCCTGAGGACCTTGCTTACGTCATTTACACTTCCGGGACCACTGGTAATCCTAAAGGCGCCAAAATCTCACACAGAAATGTAGTTAGACTGTTTTTCAATGATAACAACCTGTTTGATTTTAGTGCATCCGACACCTGGACCAAATTCCATTCATTCAGTTTTGATTTTTCGGTTTGGGAAATCTTTGGTGCGCTACTTAATGGTGGAAAACTAATCCTGGTTTCAAAAGAGGAAGCTCGAGATCCGGGGCTGTTTCTCAATATGCTGCAAGAACATCAGGTGACCATACTGAACCAGACTCCTTCAGCTTTCCAAAACCTGCTATCAGTAGTCAATGATTCCAGCGAACTCCAATTAAACCTTCGGAAGGTCATATTCGGTGGAGAAAAATTAATTCCAGCCTCCATCAAGTCATGGAATGATCGGTTTCCTGAAGTCCAATTGATCAACATGTATGGCATTACAGAGACCACTGTACATGTGACCTATAAGGAAGTAACGAGTTCCATGCTTGCTGAGGACATGTCTAATGTTGGACGTCCTATACCTACAACTCAGGTATATGTATTTGATCGGAAAGGTAGATTAGTACCCATTGGCGTGACCGGAGAGATGTATGTAGGTGGAGAAGGTGTTTGTTTGGGGTATTTGAACAATAAAGACCTGACAAGTCAAAAGTTTGTTGAAAACCCATTTAATAGAAAAGAAAAGCTCTATAGAACAGGGGATTTGGCCTATTGGTTGCCTGAAGGGGAACTGGTTTATGTGAGCCGAATGGATGATCAGGTTCAGATCAGGGGATACCGGGTTGAACTTGGTGAGATTGAACAGAAAATTTCGACACATCCAAATATTAGGGATGCCATGGTGCTGTATAATGCAGATGGTCCGGGTGATCTGGTTGCCTATTACTTATCTGAAAAGGAAATCAGTGATGACCAGATCCGCGTTTTCCTGGAGGGTCAATTACCCATTTACATGATCCCTCAATATTTCATTCAACTGACCGAATTTCCACTGACCTCAAATGGCAAAGTAGACAAAGGCAAACTTCCTGCTCCAACGTTCAAATCAAACCCGCTGGCAATTTCGCCTCGAAATGAGTTGGAATTCCGGTTGGTAGAAATTTGGCAAGACCTGTTGAATGTAGACCAGGTAGGGATACGGGATAGTTTTTTTGAATTGGGAGGTCATTCATTGAAAGTAACCCAACTCGTCAAAGAGATTTATAAAGCATTCAATGTGCAAATCCCTCACAAGGAGATTTTTCAGCGATCCACGATAGAAGACCTCTCAGTGATGATTGAGGCAATGAAAAGTTTTGAAGATACCACCTTTGGAGCAGATGATCCGGAGATCGAAGAGATTACTATATGAAGATAGAGCAATTCATAAGTAAACTGAATGCCCTGGAATTATCACTGGCCGTATCGGATGGTGAGTTGAAAATTAGGGGAAAGAAAACATCGTTGACCAGCGATATTCTTGCAGAAATCAAATCCCGAAAGCCTGAAATATTGGCTTTTTATGACCGTGTCCAGTCTTCTTCTGACTATTTACCTTTAATGCGGGCCAAAGAAAAGACTGCTTATGTGCTTTCTTCTGCTCAGCGAAGATTGTATTTTTTGAATGAATACAATGATCAATCGCTTGCTTACAACATGTTCCTGAGCCTCCGCTTGAAAGGGTCATTACATGTTGAAAAGATTGAAAATTGCTTTCGTCAACTTGTTGATCGCCACGAGTGTTTGAGAACGGTATTCCTGCAAAAAGAGACAGCTGAACTGGTTCAGGAAATCAGAGAAGAGGTTTCTTTTGAAATGGAATGCTATAAGCTGGGCCAGGCGGACATACAGGATAGCATTCGGGAATTTGTTCGTCCTTTTGATCTGAAACAAGCACCACTGCTAAGAGCGGGGATTGCTAAGGCGGATGATGATCTTCACTTCCTAATGATTGATATGCATCATATCATTGGAGATGGCGTATCTCAAGGGATTCTGATCAGTGAGTTCCTCGACTTATACGAGGGCCGAAGTTTGCCGGAAGTGGAGGTCCACTACAAAGATTATGCGGAATGGCAAAAATCAGATTCAAAAACAAGCAGGCCGAATCGGGATAAGGATTTTTGGTTGAAAGAATTCAAGGAAGAGTTAAATGCAATAACGCTACCGCTCGATTATGATCGGCCCAGAATAAAAAATTACTCAGGTCGTACCGAAGACTTTGTGATAGCCGGTGATAAACTACGGCAAATCGAGGCCTTGAATCAACGGGAAGGCACTACTATGTTCATGACGCTTCTGGCAATTTTTAATGTTCTGTTGTCCAGGATAAGTGGCCAGGAAGATGTAGTGGTAGGTGTACCTACGGATGGAAGAAGTCATAGTGATCTGAAACATACCGTAGGAATGTTTGTGAACACGCTGGCTTTCCGAAATTTCCCTTCAGGAAGTTCAAGCTTCAAAGCGTTTTTGAAACAAGTGAAGGAGCGCTCCTTAGCAGGTTTCGATCATAAGGAATACCAATACGAGGATTTGGTTGAGGCACTGAAGGTGACCAGAGATACGGGACGAAACCCGCTATTCGATGTAATGTTCTCTTATCAGAATTTTGATTCAGGGAAATTCGAATTACCAGGGCTGGAGATAGAAGAGTTTCAAAACCCGCGAGACACATCAAAATTCGACCTGACTCTGACGGGCTCCACGGCAGGAGATCACTTGTACCTGAGTTTTGAATATTCGACGGAGTTGTTTGAGGCTACCACGATCGACCGGTTCATTTCCTATTTCCAGCGGATTGTGGATCAGGTACTGGCCGACCCGGAGGTGAAGCTGTCCGCGATCAACGTGCTTTCGAAGGAAGAGCAGGACCAGCTCCTAAATAATTTCAATGACACCAAGGTCACTTACCCCACGGATGAGACGGTGGTAGACCTGTTCGACAGACAGGCGAATCAGCTACCCGAAGCTGTAGCTTTATTCCAGGAGGATACGTCCCTGACTTATAAAGATTTACAGGAAAAGGTAGATGCAGTAGCAGCAAGACTTACGGAAGAGGGCCTTAAGCCAGGCTCCTTGATTGGGTTACTGACAGATCGTAGTTTTGACATGATCGCTGGGATACTGGGCATCCTCAAGAGTGGATGTGCCTACTTACCGATTGATCCCAAACTTCCCCAAAGCAGGGTGGACTACATGCTGGAAGACAGTGGGGCATCCTTATTGCTGTGCTCATCAGTCCATGAACAGACCTTTGACCTATCCATCAATACCCTGACGCTGGATTCACTCCAAACAGCCAAAACTCAGTTACAATTTGAGAACAAGAGTCACCCGGAAGGCCTGGCTTATGTGATGTACACCTCAGGGAGTACAGGTTTACCGAAGGGGGTACAAATAGCACATCAGTCATTGACCAACTTGCTGCATGGACTTCAGGCAAGGTATCCACTAACCCAATCAGATCGCTATTTACTGAAGACGAACTACACGTTTGATGTATCGATGACAGAGTTGATGGGCTGGTTTGTGGGTGGAGGCAGCCTGGTGCTGCTACCACAAGGCGGAGAATCAGACATGGATGAGTTGATCCATACGATCGACAGGCATGAAGTGACGCATCTGAATTTCTCACCTTCGGTGTTTTCGGTATTCACAGATCGTTTGCAAGTCAAAGGAATCGATTCAGTTTCCAGCCTACGGTACATCTTTTTGGCTGGAGAGGCCTTACAACATTCACATGTAGAACGGTTCAACAATTTAGGGACAGCAGTCAAGTTGGAGAATTTGTATGGTCCAACAGAAGGGACGGTATACAGCACGGCCTTTTCTCTATCGAACCTGAACGGTCGTCAGGTAGTACCGATAGGTAAGCCGCTGGACAATGTGCGGATGTTGATACTGGATTCCTATGGCCAATTACAACCGCGAGGTGTAGTGGGCGAATTGTGTATCGGTGGCCAGGGATTGGCGGTTGGCTACATGAACCGGGAGGAATTGACCGAAGAGAAGTTCATACCCGATCCGTATCATGCAGGTGAACGTTTGTACCGAACTGGTGACCTGGCGAGTTGGGAAGCAGATGGGACGATCCGGTTCTTAGGCAGACAGGATGATCAGATCAAGATCAGGGGATTCCGAGTAGAACTGGGAGAGATCGAACAACAGTTATTGTCCTATGAAGGGATCAATGAAGGAATAGTGCTGGCGAAAGGAGAAGGATCCGACAAGTATCTGGTGGCCTACTATGTTTCATCGGAACCTGTAGAAGCGGCTACCTTAAGAGGTCACTTATCCGCTCGATTACCAGAGTACATGCTGCCAACTTACTATGTGCACATGTCCTCATTCCCTGTGACCGCCAATGGCAAGCTGGACCGCAAGGCCTTACCTGATCCTGAGATAGGAGTAGGTGAAGATTACATGGCTCCATCGAATGAGACCGAACAGCAACTGGTACAGGTCTGGAGTGAAATATTGGAGTTGGATGCGGATAAAATCAGTGTTACAAAGAGCTTTTTTGAATTGGGAGGTAATTCGTTGAAAGCGATGGTGCTGGTGAATCGCCTGTCACAAGTGTTGGATCTATCGGTTCCGGTGAAGGACCTTTTTACTTATCAGGACATCAGGAGCTTGTCGAATCACCTGATGAGCCTGACCGCCCAGACACATGTAGCGATTCCGGGAGTACCCATGCAGGAATACTATGCCACTTCCTCAGCACAACAACGGATGTATTTTCTACAGGCGTTTGATCGGGGTTCACTGGCCTACAACATGCCTTATGTGCTGAAACTGGAAGGCAAACTGAACAAATCTGGACTGGAGCAGGCATTTCAGGGCCTGGTAGATCGCCATGAGGTATTGCGTACCACAATTGAAGTTGTGGAAGGGAAAGTGGTACAAAAAGTAAGGGAAGAAGTAGCGATTCAGATCAGCCATTACACCGCTGCAGCGGAGGATATAGTAGGAATCGTTGAAGGCTTTATCCGTCCATTTGATTTGAGGGACGCTCCATTGATCCGAGTTGGTTTGATCGAATTAAATCCGGAAGATCATGTGTTGTTGGTAGACATGCACCACATCATCAGTGATGGCGCTTCACAGGGAATCCTGATCAAAGAATTCATGAGTCTCTATGCAGGGGAAGTCCCCCAAGCTCCCCAATTGCATTACAAAGACTATGCGGAGTGGCAGAGCAGCCCGACTCATCAGGAGCAGCTATCGGCCTCCAGAGCCTACTGGCAGGAAGTCTTTGAAGAAGAGATAGTAGCGTTGAACCTGCCTTCAGATCATGCTCGTCCGAAGGCAAAAGATTACTCGGGAGCGATCAAGGGCTTTAGCCTGGATGCAGACCAGACGAGCCAATTAGAAGCATTGAGTCAGGAGCAGGGTGCCACGATGTTCATGACGGTACTTTCGTTGATGAATGTGCTGTTAAGTAAACTGTCTCATGAGGAAGACATTGTCATCGGTACCCCCACAGCAGGTCGTAATCATGCGGACCTGGAAGGCATGATCGGCATGTTTGTCAACACCTTGCCGCTACGCAATTACCCGAAAGGAGACCTAAGCTTCAAGCAATTCATACAATTGGTCAAGGAAAACACGCTGGAGGGATTTCATCATCAGGCCTATCAGTATGAAGACCTGGTAGAGGACTTGCAGGTGGTTCGTGATGCGAGCCGCAACCCCTTGTTTGATGTGATGTTTTCTTATCAGAACTTTGACGGTACAGCCTTGACGCTTCCGGGACTGAAACTGACCAGTTACCCAAGTAACCACTCGGTATCGAAGTTTGATTTGACCCTGACGGGCTCCACGGCAGGAGATCACTTGTACCTGAGTTTTGAATATTCGACGGAGTTGTTTGAGGCTACCACGATCGACCGGTTCATTTCCTATTTCCAGCGGATTGTGGATCAGGTACTGGCCGACCCGGAGGTAAAGCTGTCTGCAATCAACGTGCTTTCGAAGGAAGAGCAGGACCAGCTCCTAAATAATTTCAATGACACCAAGGTCACTTACCCTACAGATGAGACGGTAGTAGACCTGTTCGGCAGACAGGCGAATCAGCTACCCGAAGCAGTAGCTTTATTTCAGGAGGATACCTCCCTGACTTATAAAGAATTACAGAAAAAGGTAGATGCAGTAGCAGCAAGACTGACGGAAGAAGGAATGAATCCAGGGTCACTGATTGGGTTAATGACAGATCGTAGTTTTGACATGATCGCTGGGATACTGGGTATCCTCAAGAGTGGATGTGCCTACTTACCGATTGATCCGAAGTTTCCCCAGAGCAGGGTAGACTACATGCTGGAAGACAGTGGCGCATCCTTATTGCTGTGCTCACCAGCCCATGAACAGACTTTTGACTTATCCATCAAGACCCTGACGCTGGATTCTATTAACGAAACAAATACTCAGCAACCCATTGAAAACAAGAGTCACCCGGAAAGCCTGGCTTATGTGATGTACACCTCAGGGAGTACAGGTTTACCGAAGGGGGTACAAATAGCACATCAGTCATTGACCAACCTACAGCATGGACTTCAGGCAAGGTATCCACTAACCCAATCAGATCGCTATTTACTGAAGACGAACTACACGTTTGATGTATCGATGACAGAGTTGATGGGCTGGTTTGTGGGTGGAGGCAGCCTGGTGCTGCTACCACAAGGCGGAGAATCAGACATGGATGAGTTGATCCATACAATTGACAAGCATGAAGTGACGCATCTGAATTTTTCACCTTCGGTGTTTTCGGTATTCACAGACCGTCTGAAAGTCAAAGGAATCGATTCAGTTTCCAGCCTACGGTACATCTTTTTGGCTGGAGAGGCCTTACAACTTTCACAGGTAGAACGGTTCAACAATTTAGGGACAGCAGTCAAGTTGGAGAATTTGTATGGTCCAACAGAAGGGACGGTATACAGCACGGCCTTTTCTCTATCGAACCTGAACGGTCGTCAGGTAGTACCGATAGGTAAGCCGCTGGACAATGTGCGGATGTTGATACTGGATTCCTATGGCCAATTACAACCGCGAGGTGTAGTGGGAGAGTTGTGCATCGGTGGCCAGGGATTGGCGGTTGGCTACATGAACCGGGAGGAATTGACGGAAGAGAAGTTCATACCCGATCCGTATCATGTAGGTGAACGTTTGTACCGAACTGGTGACCTGGCGAGTTGGGAAGCAGATGGGACGATCCGATTCTTAGGCAGACAGGATGATCAGATCAAGATCAGGGGATTCCGAGTAGAGCTGGGAGAGATCGAACAACAGTTATTGTCCTATGAAGGGATCAATGAAGGAATAGTGCTGGCGAAAGGAGCAGGGTCCGACAAGTATCTGGTGGCCTACTATGTTTCATCGGAACCTTTAGAGGCCGCCACCTTAAGAGGTCACTTATCTGCTCAATTGCCAGAGTACATGCTGCCAACTTACTATGTGCACCTGGCATCATTCCCAGTAACCGCCAACGGCAAACTGGACCGCAAGGCCTTACCTGATCCTGAGATAGGAGTAGGTGAAGATTTTGACCCTCCTTCAGATAAAATCGAACATCGACTAGTAAAAATTTGGAGTGAAGTATTGAAAATCGATAAGAGTGGGATTGGGATCAATCAGAGATTTTTTGATTTAGGAGGAAATTCGCTAAGGACCATGTTCCTGCTGACTAAAGTAGAGGAAGAATACGGAATTGAAATTCAACTAAAAGCGTTTTATAAGGAACCCACGATCAAAAGGATTAAGAAGTTCATTTTAATATCAAAAATAAAGGCATGAGGTTTTGTTAACTTATAGCATGACTTTTGAATAGTTAACGTCAGTTCTTGTCTTTTTTTAGCGACATTTTCTGAGCGATTTATTTACATATTTTTAATAACAAAAGAATGATATTTATAGATATGTAAATATCTCATTATCAGTGTTTTAGTAATTATTTATTGTGGGTCATATTTTTTTTTAAACCCTACAATTAAGAAGCAATTGAAGTAGTTAAAAATAATTATATATTTAAGGTTGAAAACCAACACTAAATAGCTGAAAATTAAGGGACAACTACAAGCGTATATTTGAATTTGTAGTGCTGATCATCGCATAAGTTATTCCGTTTTTTGTTTTTTAAGCTGTTGAACAAGTTTTTTAAACAGGCCAATTGATAAGAACTAGCAAGCCTTGAGTTGACACGTGTGCTTGAGGTTAAGGGTACCATGGATATTCTAGATTTATTTTCTAAATTGAATGAGTTGGGCGTGAGGTTGAGCGCAAAAGGAGCGGCGCTTGAAATTATCGACCCCAAAAACGGCTTGTCAGAAGAACTAAAGGTACTGATAAAGGAAAACGAAAGCGAGATTCTGGATCTACTGGAAGATTTCGATTTTCCCGCACCTGCCCGACAGATCGATAAAGCTGAATCTAAAGATCACTATCAACTATCTTCTGCCCAGAAACGCCTCTATTTCATTCAAGAGTTTGACAAAACGTCAATCGCCTATAATCTGTCACAAGTCGTTCGCATTGAAGGTGCCATTGATAAGCCTAAACTCGAAGGTGCTTTCAGGAATTTGGTAGATCGCCATGAAGTATTGCGTACATCTTTCGTGCAGCAAGGTCAGGAGATTGTGCAACAAATACATGACGAATTTGATCTTGAAATTACCTATTTCGAGGGTGGAGCGTCGGATATCGATGGACTGGTAAAATCCTTTATACGGCCATTTGATCTTGCCTTTGCTCCCTTGATTCGGATTGGAATAATTAAGATTTCAGAACAAGATCATGTTTTGATGGTAGATACCCATCACATCATTTGTGATGGAGCTTCTGAAGGAATCTTAATTTCTGATTTTGTGCGATTGTATCAGGAAGAAGAGTTGCCTGAACTATCTATACAGTTCAAAGACTATTCAGAGTGGCAGGAAAGTGAGTCCCACCAATCAGATTTGTTGACACAGGGTAACCATTGGCGAGAGGTGTTTTCGGAGCCCTTGAACGTATTAGAATTGCCAAGGGATCATGCCCGTCCACGATTGATGGACCGGAGTGGAGGCAAGACTGAGTTTACTTTAGATGCCAGGGAAACAACTGAATTAAACCGATTGGCTCGGGAAGAAGGGACTACCTTGTTTACGGTATTGTTCTCAGCACTGAACATACTTTTAAGTAAGCTGGGAAATCAGGACGATATCGTCATTGGAATACCTACGGCTGGAAGAAACCACGCGGGCCTGGAGCAATTGATTGGGATGTTTGTGAATACCCTGGTCTTACGTAACCACCCAAAAGGAGAGCTGACTTTCAAGTCCTTCTTAGCGGCAGTAAATGAGAATACGCTTGAAGCGTTCGAAAATCAAAGCTACCAATATGAATCGCTGATCGACATGCTACAGGTGAGCAGGGAGCCGAATAGAAACCCTCTGTTTGATGTCATGTTTGTGTTTCAAAATAACGAGACCCAGGAGTTAAAAATACCTGGTGCGACTTTGAAATATCACCCAATAACGCATCAAACCTCGAAGTTCGATCTCACTTTTTTTGTGACCGAAATAGATAAAGGGTTACGCTTCGAACTAGAGTTCTCGACTGAATTGTTCCTGCCAGATACCGCAGAGCGATTCCTGAAGTGCCTTAGGAAAGTAGTTGATTCCATATTAAATAATAGTGGGATAAAACTATCTGCCATTGACCTGTTATCCGTTGAAGAGAGATTTCAACTACTCGATCAAAACAATACTTCAGGTATTGGTTACCCTACAACCGAAACCCTGAATTCTCTTTTTGACAGACAAGTAGCTACACATCATGACCGGGTTGCGTTAAGCTATCACGGTGAGGAATTAACGTATGCCTCGCTGAATGCTCGTGCCAATCAACTTGCAGGTTATCTGATAAATCACGGGGTTACAATGGGGTCAATTGTAGGTTTACTGTTAGATGATCCTGTGGATCAGATTGTAGCTATCCTCGCGACATTAAAAGCGTCGGGTTGTTATCTTCCAATTGATACCTCACACCCAGAGGAACGCATTGGCTATATGCTAAAAGACAGTAATTGTCAAACAGTGCTAACTTCAGCCATACAAGCAATTGATCGACAGGAGCTTTTGGATCCTTATCAGGTCATTTTGGTGACAGATGATGAAATCTCCAGGTTACCAATTACTTCAATTCACTCAGCAATAGAAGGTAGCGATCTTGCTTATATCATCTACACTTCAGGAACAACAGGCCGACCCAAAGGAGCAATGGTCGAACATAAGCAGGTAGTTCGACTGTTTTTCAACGAAGCGACCTTGTTTGATTTTGGTCCGGAAGATGTGTGGACCATGTTTCATGCTTATAGCTTTGATTTTTCTGTTTGGGAAATATTTGGCGCGTTACTCCACGGAAGTAAATTGGTATTGCTCTCAAGAGAAGATACCCGAGATCCAGCCCTTTTTCATCAATTGTTGGCGAAGCATGGTGTAACAATCTTGAATCAGACACCCACCGCCTTTCAGAGCCTTCAAGCATTTGACCAATCGGTAAAAGAATCGTCCCTAAGTGTTCGAAAGGTGATTTTTGGAGGAGAGCAATTGAATCCAGCTACGATCAGGCCATGGCATGAAAAATATCCGGCCTCCGAAATGATCAACATGTATGGCATTACTGAGACGACAGTCCACGTAACCTACAAGTTGTTAACTACACCCGACTTCCAATCCAAAGTTTCCAACATTGGATGTCCTATTCCTACTACTCAGATATATATCCTGGATGATCAGTTGAATTTATGTTTGCCTGGTGTAAAAGGAGAGATGTATGTCGGTGGTGATGGCGTTTGCCGTGGCTATATCAATAACACCTATCTCACCTCAGAGAAATTTATTTCAAACCCGTTTCGAGCAGACGAACGACTTTACAAGACAGGGGATGCAGGTCGCTGGTTAGCCAATGGAGAACTTGAATACCTTGGAAGGATTGACCATCAAGTGCAGGTGCGAGGTTATCGTATTGAGCTTGGAGAGATTGAAACGCATTTACAAAGTTATCCTGAAATTAGAGAAGTAGCTGTAACAAGTCGAGGAGAGGGCGCGGAGGTATATCTGGTAGGATATTATGCCTCTGATGCTCCAATATCAGTCGATCTGCTTCGAACACACCTTTCTGCGCAGCTTCCGGGCTACATGATTCCCTCATTCTTTGTTCAATTGGATCAGTTGCCTTTGACAAGTAATGGAAAAGTGGACTTTAAGGCCTTACCTGATGATTTTGATGCTGAGCAAGGGAGCTATGAACCACCTCAGAATGAGGCGGAAGTACAACTGGCTCAAATCTGGAGCGAAGCTTTGAAAGTGGAGAAAATTGGCCGGAATGACAATTATTTTGCCTTAGGTGGAGACTCCATCAAGGTGATCAACATCGTCAGTCGAATCAATCAATTTTTCAGTTCACAGGTCAGGATAGCAGATGTGTTCACACATCAGACGATCGCGCAAATAGCCACACTGATCCCGACTCGATCATCTGAAAATCAGGAAAACGAATTAAGAAATGAGGTGCTCCGGCATTTTGACACCTTATTGAAAGAATACCAGGCAAAGGTCGGGTATGGTCATCTGGAAGATGTATATCCGATGAGCGATATACAGAAGGGCATGATATTCCATTCCATTAAGGAAGAGGGGGTTTATCACGATCAGATGTCAAACCTGCTCAAAATGAAGCATTTCGACGCAGAGGTCTTCAGGAAAGCGTTGGGATTAATGGTCGAAAAACATCCAATGCTGAGGACAAGCTTTAGCATGGATGAAGAAGAGCCGCTTCAATTTGTGCATGAGAATGGAATGGTTGATTATGTACATCAGGATTTGGGTTCAAGTTCTGCTGATGAGCAAAAACAGATCATCACCACGCAATTGGAAGAAGACAAGCACTCAGGATTTGATTTGTCTCGACCGGGGGTATGGAGGTACAAATCCTATTCGCTAGGAGATAACAACTATATTTTATGCTTCATCTTTCACCATGCCATCATTGACGGATGGAGTAATGCATCTTTCAGTACAGAGCTTCATGAAACCTACTACAAACTACTGGAGGATCAGGATTTCGCACCCGCACAACTGAAAAGCACCTACAAAGACCTCATTGTCGAACAACGAATACGAAGGGAAAGTAAAGCGTCCAAAGAATTTTGGCAGGAAGAATTAGCTGATTACAATCGGTTTGTTTTTGATGAAACTGAAGATTTTCAAGTATTTGAGCAGCTAAGTTTCGATATTTCCGATGACACCCTCGTAAGACTATCGTCTTATGCAAAGGCACATCATTTAAATGTTAAATCAGTCTGTTATGCTGCATTCTTATCTTGCATAAAACTATATTCATTCAATAGTGACCTTACTACAGGGTTAATTACTAATAACCGTCCTGAAGTAGAAGATGGAGACAAGGTACTGGGATGTTTTTTAAATACGGTACCGTTTCGATATGCCTTCCAGGAAGAAAAGACATGGCATGATTTAGTAAAGGGTATTCATGACAAGTTGATTTTGTTAAAAGGCTACGATCACTTGTCGTTGCATGAAATTTCGTCACTTGTAGAAGATAAGTCTGATCATACAAACCCGATTGTTGATGTTATTTTCAATTTCGTTGACTTTCATGTCTATGAAGCCCTGAATCTTTCATTTCAGGATTCCGACGAATTGAGGGATTCGGCAAAGGTGCTTCATGCCCCTTTTGAAGCGAAAAGCTACGAAAGAACCAATTTTGGGATGGCTTTTACCGTGAGTACAACAGAGGGGCAACTCTCTTGCTCTTTGTCCTATCTCACGTCGTTTATGAGCCATAGATTGGCCAAAGATTTTCTGTCGATCTATGAATCGACGTTAAAGAAGATCATTGATCATCCGGAAGACGTTATTGATCACCAAAGCATTTTACCAGCTGCCCTTGCTGCTGGTCTAGGACAAACAAATTCTACCAGAACCATCGGTTATCCAACATCGGAAACCTTGGTGACCTTATTTGAAACACAGGTCGAAAAGCATGCGGACCGGATCGCTTTGAGCTATCATGGAAATGAAGTCAGTTATGCTGATTTGAATGCAAGAGCCAATCAGATCGCAGGTTACCTTAAGACGAAGGGTGTACAAAGAGAATCTATTGTAGGCTTACTGTTAGATGATCCTGTTGATCAGGTTGTATCCATTCTTGGCGTACTGAAAGCTTCCGGAGGATACCTACCCATAGACCCAACACTTCCGGAGGAACGGGTGGGATACATGTTAAAGGACAGCAATTGTCAGGTGGTATTGACTCAAGAATTGTTGGCCACTTCAAAGACCGAACTATTAACACCTTATGAGGTGATTAATGTTTCCGATGAATTAATCCGGCGACATGAGACCTGTAATCTGCCTTCAGATAATGAAAGTAAGGACCTGGCCTACATCATCTATACATCTGGTACAACAGGTCGCCCAAAGGGAGCAATGATTGAACATCGTCAGGTAGTACGGTTATTTTTCAACGATGCTCCCATATTTGATTTTGATGAAAAAGATGTCTGGACACTTTTTCACTCCTATGGTTTTGATTTCTCTGTGTGGGAAATGTACGGAGCCTTGCTGTATGGCGGCAAACTTGTGTTGTTGACAAGAGACGAAGCACGAGACACGGCTACTTACCATCAGTTACTTCGAGCACATGAAGTAACCATTCTGAATCAGACTCCTACTGCTTTCCAAAGCCTTCTGAAGATAGATCAGTCACATCCTGAATCATCACTACGAGTTCGAAAAGTGATTTTCGGAGGGGAGAAATTAATTCCCAGCGCGATCCGGTCATGGCAGGAAAGATACCCGACCACTGAAATGATCAATATGTATGGAATCACGGAAACCACCGTTCACGTGACCTACAAGCATTTGAGTGAATCTGACCTTTCCTCGGCCGTGTCTAACATTGGTAAACCTATACCTACTACGCAGGTTTACATCCTGGATGAACAGGGCAATTTTAGTTTGCCAGGAGTGAAAGGAGAGCTGTTTGTTGGCGGAGATGGTGTATGCAGAGGTTACCTGAACAATGATTCGTTAACAGCTGAGAAGTTCATTGAAGATCCACACCAGCGGACAAGAAGAATTTATAAGACCGGGGACATGGCTCGTTGGTTGCCAAGTGGTGACATTGCCTACTTAGGTCGAGGCGACGATCAGGTAAAGATCAGAGGATTCCGGATTGAACTAGGCGAAATTGAGAACTGCCTTTCTGCACATGCATCTATTCATGAAGCAGTTGTAGTTATAAAAGAACAGGGGTCGGACAAAGTGCTGGTAAGTTACTTCCGTGCCAACAAAGAGTTGAGCTCGTCAGAGGTGCGTGACTTTTTGGCGGAGCGCCTTCCTGCGCATATGGTCCCTACCTATCATGTCCAGGTCGATGAGTTTCAGATGACCAGAATAGGGAAACTAAATCGAAAAGCTCTACCAGATCCGGACATGGCCAATGGTGTGACTTATACCGCTCCAGGTACTGAAATTGAAAGACAATTGGTAGGTATATGGAGTGAGGTGTTGAGTTTGGATAAGACTCAAATAGGGATCGATCATGAGTTCTTCGATTTGGGTGGTCATTCATTGAAGATGATGACCCTGGCAAACAAGATTACTTCGGTGTTTGGTGTAACTGTTTCAGTAAAAGACTTATTCAGCCATTTGGATATCAGGAGCCAGGCCAATCATATTGAGGCATTAGATCTGGTAGCTGGAAGCAATCGTATACCCAAAGCTCAGGATAAATCCCACTATGTTACTTCTTCAGCCCAACAAAGGCTGTATTTCCTGCATCAGTTCAATAGGAAATCGACGGCATATAATATGCCTTATGCGCTTAGACTGAGCGGAGAATTGGAAATTAACAAGCTGGAAGCCTCCTTTCAATCATTGATTGCACGACACGAAATACTACGCACTTCCATTGTGATGCTGGAAGGGGAGGTTGTACAGCAGCCGTTTGAAGCATTCAAATTTGCCATTGAGTCTTACGAATCGGATGAGCATGATCTGGATAAGACCATGAGGCATTTTGTTCGACCTTTTGATCTGAGTAATCCTCCATTGTTGCGGGCCGGACTGGTAGAGGTATCTTCCAAAGATCATTTGCTGATGGTGGATATGCATCACATCGTTAGTGATGGAGCTTCGCAAGATCAGATGATCAGGGAATTCATGCAGCTTTATCAGGGTGATCCGTTGAGTGAACCTTTGCTGCAGTACAAAGACTATGCGGAATGGCAACGCCTTCCTGAAATCAAGGACAACTTATCTGCCCATAAAGCTTATTGGCTTGAGGAATTTTCAGATGAAGTTCCAGCACTGGAGTTACCTCCGGATCATGCGAGACCAATAGAAAAAGACTATTCCGGTGCCACCGCTCAATTTGATTTGATGGCCGAAGAAATAGATGGATTGAAGGAGTTAAGCAGAGTCGGGGGCACAACGATGTTCATGACCTTTTTATCTTATTTATATGTGCTTTTGTCGAAACTGAGCAATGAGGAAGATATCGTTATTGGAACGCCAATAGCCGGACGAAATCATGCTGATTTGGAGAAGATTCAGGGCATGTTTGTCAATAGCCTGGCACTACGTAATTACCCTAGAGGCGAATTCCAATTCCTGGACTTTCTGACCACCGTCAAAGAAAACGTACTTACGTGTTTTGATCATCAGGATTATCAATATGAAGCGTTAATTGAGGCGCTTGACCTTCAACGTACCACCAATCGCAATCCTCTGTTTGATGTCATGTTCTCTTATGAGTATGCAGAAGGAACATCTTTGACCTTACCGGGTCTTGCTATTGAATCGGTTGATAGTCCTCATGAAGTGGCCAAATTCGATTTGACTTTTATCGTCAGCGAAACAGAGAATGGAATACGAATGCATGTGAACTATTCAACAGAATTGTTTGCTGCGTCGACGATTGCTCAATTTGTTACTTATTTCAGAGAAATTATTGCGACAGTCACTGCCAATGCCGAAATCCAACTTTCAGAGATTGAAATACTGTCCGAGGATCAAAAGCGTGAACTGTTAGAAGGATTCAATGCGACCCAGGTAGCATATCCCAATAAATCTATTGCGGAGCTGTTTGAAAATCAGGTAATCTCACAAAAAGATCGCGTGGCTTTAATTGCCGGTGAGCGACAGATTAGCTATCAGGATTTGAACGCCAGGTCCAATCAAATAGCGCGCGTGCTCCAGTCGTGTGGTATCGAAAAAGAAGAGCTGGTTGGGGTGTACGCTGATCGCTCTATCGAAGCGGTTGCCGGTATTCTGGGCATATTAAAATCCGGGGGTGCTTACTTGCCTCTAGATGTTGATTACCCAGAGGATCGGCTGAGTTACATGCTGGAGGATAGCGGATCAAGGGTCGTTTTGTGTATTGGAGAATTTCCTCCAACAATAGGGCGTGGTAGACAAGTACTTGATCTGATTTCGGTGGGTACGGATCAACCTACAGACAACCTTAAGAACAATGGGAGCTCGGAACAGTTGGCGTACGTCATGTACACTTCCGGTACCACTGGAACCCCAAAAGGAGTACAAGTAGATCAGAAGTCAGTTGTCCGATTGGTCCATGGGCAGAACTATATGCAATTGAAGGAAGAAGATCGTGTTTTAAGCCTGTCAAATTTCTCTTTTGATGGCTTTACATTCGACCTGTACATGCCTCTGTTAAATGGAGGTGCTCTCGTGCTACCCGATGAAGACATTTTCCTGGATCTGCCGGCATTGGATTCACTTATATCAGGACAAGCGGTTGATTCCTTTTTCCTCACGACGGCCTTGTTTAACGCGTTGGTAGATGCGGAGTTAGGCTCTCTGAAACGATTGAAATATCTACTATTTGGAGGGGAACAGGTTTCTGTGCCTCATGTGAGTAAGTTCAAGGCATTGTTTCCAGATGTGAACATTCATCACGTATATGGACCCACGGAAAATACCACGTTTTCCACCTGGTTCGAAATAAGTGAGGTGAGTGATAATGATGTAACCATTCCAATTGGTTCGGGAATTTCAAACAGTACTTGCTTTGTTCTGGATGCACATCAAAAATTAGTACCGAAGGGCGTCAGAGGAGAATTGTACCTGGGTGGAGATGGTGTATCCAGGGGATACCTAAACAACACTTCCCTGACAGATAGGAAATTTATAGATAATCCTTATCGACCTGGAGATCGCCTTTATAAAACAGGGGATATGGTGCGTTGGACAGATGAGGGGCAAATAGCGTTTATCGGCAGGGTCGATGACCAACTTAAGATTCGAGGTTTCAGGATTGAACTAGGAGAGATCAAATCTCAGCTGCTGGGACATGGGTCCGTTCTGGAATCTGAAGTCGTTGTGATTGATCACGAGGGAGATAAAGTACTTGCGGCCTACTTTACCACTAAAGAAGATTTGACGATCGATTCATTGAGATCATTCATGTCTAAACAGTTGCCAGATTACATGATCCCTGCTCATTTCAAGCAGTTGGATGAGTTTCCGCTTACTGCAAATGGCAAAGTAAATAAAAAGGCCCTTCCTAAGATATCAGTGCAGTGTACCGAGGATTATGTTGCCCCCGATACGGTGATAGAAATACAGTTAGCGGAACTATGGAGTGAAGTCCTTAAGATTGAGAAAGAAAAGATTGGAGTTAATCAGAGTTTTTTCGATCTGGGAGGTCATTCGCTCAAAGCCATGGCCTTGTGTAATAAGGTGTCCAAGGATTTGGCGGTAAGATTACCTGTGAAAGACTTGTTCTTGCATCAGGACATAAGAAGCCTAGCAAGTCATATAGAGGGATTGTCAAGTGATAACCATGTAGCTATTTCTTCTGCCCCGGAGAAGCCTTATTACGTGACATCTTCCGCACAACAACGTCTTCATTTCCTGTATGAGTTTGACAAGCTTTCACTTGCTTATAATATGCCGCAGGTCGTTAGATTGAGAGGACAGGTCGACAAATCGAAACTTGAATCCACGTTTATTGCATTGATCGAACGTCATGAGATTTTCCGCACGGCCATTGAAAGACTTGAAAGTGAACTTGTACAGCGCCCCATCGACCGTATGGATTTTGGAATTGAAGACTTTGAACCTGATGGGCGTGAGGTAGGAGAGATTATTTCAAATTTCATTCGACCCTTCGATTTGAGTAAACCGCCGTTACTTAGGGTAGGTCTGATCCGACTGTCTTCAGAGGAAAACATCATGATGATAGATATGCATCATATCATAAGTGATGGAGTTTCTCAGAAACATTTGATCAGCGATTTCATGCGCATCTATGAGGGGGAGTGGTTGGAAAAGCCTCGGTTGCAGTATAAAGACTATGCGGAATGGCAGCAGAGTGCCACACAACAAGCAAACCTGAATATCCAAAGAAATTTCTGGTTAGGTGAGTTTGAAGAGGAGGTCGGTGTATTGCATTTACCCACGGATCACGCTCGCCCGAAAGTAAAAGACTACCAGGGAAATCTGGTGAACTTTTCACTGACTTCCGAGGAAGTATCAGGACTTAGAGCAATCAACCAGGGAAATGACACGACCATGTTTATGACGCTCCTTGGTGTTTTGAATGTGCTTTTGAGTAAGCTGAGCAATGAACAGGACATTGTTATAGGTACGCCTACCGCGGGTCGCAACCATGTTGATCTGGAAGAGATGCAAGGCATGTTCGTCAATACCCTGGCAATACGAAATCATCCGCATAACCAGCTGAGCTTTAAGGCATTTCTAGAGGAGGTAAAGCAGAAGGTACTCAGTTGTTTTGACCATCAGGATTTTCAATACGAGGATTTAGTAGAAGCACTGGGTCTTACACGTGATACCAGTCGCAATCCGCTGTTTGATGTGATGTTCTCCTATCAAAACTTTGAAGGAGAACAACTGAATATCCCCGGACTCACTTTGCTTCCTGAATCCAATGGACATGAGGTTGCAAAATTTGATTTGACGTTTACCGTCAGCGAGTCTGATGACAAACTCGAGGTAATGGTGAGCTACTCTACGCAATTATTTGAAGCAGCAACCATCAAGCGATTCATTGCCTACTTCAAGCGAATTATATCCTCTGTCATTGAAGATGTGAACATTCTGTTGGGAGACATTGACGTCATTGATGAGCAGGAAAAACAACAACAGCTGCTCTCATTCAATGATACCTCCTACGACTATCCAAAAGATAAAACAGTCATAGACCTGTTTGAATTAAATGCTTCGTTAGTGCCAGACCGTCCTGCGCTCATATTTCATGAGGAAGTATTGAGTTACAAGGAATTTCAGTCTCGTGTAAACAAGTTGACCAGTTTGCTGATCAAAAGAGGGGTTGCCAGTGGTGATGTAATTGGTATCATGTGTGACCGTTCGCCGGATTTGGTCGTGGGCATATACAGTATTTTGAAGGCTGGCGCTGCCTACTTGCCGATCGACCCACAATTTCCCAAGGCCAGAATCGACTATTGCCTGGAAGACAGTGGCGCTACTTTTTTGTTATTGAACTCAGCCTCAAAATCACAGATTAACGCAGCCATTCCTACGCAGGAGTTAGACGAAATACAATATGAAGCGCTTGAGGAGGAGCACATTGTTAGTCGGGCGAAACCAGAAAATCTGGCTTATATCATTTATACCTCAGGTAGTACAGGTCAGCCCAAAGGGGTCATGATCGAACACAAGTCCCTGATGGGAAGACTGCACTGGGTGCAACAAACCTATCCGATCGACCACAAAGACGTTCTTTTACAGAAAACCACAAGCGTATTTGACGTATCAGTCCGGGAGTTGTTTTGGTGGTCACAAGCTGGGGCTAGTCTATGCATTTTACCATCAGGAGACGAGAAGGATCCCATTTTGCTGAGCGAAGCAATCGACAAATATCAGGTGAGCATGATCAATTTTGTTCCTTCCATGCTGGAAGTTTTTCTGAATCATGTGGATCATGCGAATCAACCTCCGAGACTGAATTCTTTGAAGCATGTTTTTTCCGGAGGAGAGGCCTTGAAAAAGTCACAGGTACGCGCGTTTAAACGCATCCTAAATGACCTTAATCAAACCCGGCTTACCAATTTTTATGGCCCTACCGAAACCACCATTAATGCGACATATTTCGATTGTTTAGGTGAAAATGAGTCATTGGCAATTCCAATTGGTAAACCGCTAGGAAATACCACAGTATTGGTGTTAAACAAAACAGGAAAATTGCAGCCATCAGGCGTGCCTGGTGAATTGTGCATTGGTGGAGTAGGGCTGGCTCGAGGTTACCTGAATAAGGAGGAACTGACCGATGAAAAGTTTGTGGAGCATCCTTATGCTCCGGGAGAACGGTTATATAAAACAGGAGATATCGTGCGATGGCTTGCTGATGGGAACATCGAATACCGCGGTAGATCTGATGAGCAGACCAACCTCAAAGGGCTCAGGGTGGAACTAGGAGAGATTGAATATGCCTTGTCAAATCATGATGGGATAAAGCAAGCTGTGGTATTGACAAACGGTGAAAATGACAGTGCTGCTATTGTGGGCTATTACGTTTCAGAAGCCGAATTTACTGCATCAGCATTACGAAACCACCTCGAGCTACAGTTGCCCAAATACATGATACCGGCGCACTTTGTTCACCTTCAGGAGTTGCCCATTACAACCAATGGTAAGCTAGATCAGAAAGCATTGCCGGAAGTAAGCTTGGAGGAAGTAAATACGTACAGATCTCCTGCTACGGCAACAGAGATCAGACTCACCGAAATATGGAGTGAGGTATTGGAATTAGAGACTGATAAAATTAGCGTGGATCATAGCTTCTTTGATCTGGGAGGAAGTTCTCTTAAAGCAACTTCTACGCTAGGAAGGATAAACAAGGAATTCGATACAACCATTTTGGTCAAAGATTTTTTTCAATCCGATACGATCCAAAAACTCGGTGAATTGATTGAGATCGTTAAGTGGTCAAACAACGAGGAAAGTGAACAAAAAGAAACAACGACATATGAATTTTAGACTTACCGATGAACAGACGGCATTTTATGCAGAGAATGGCTACCTCTTGCTTGAGGAATTGTTCAGAAGCGAGGAGGTTGACGAGTTAAAAGCAGCCATCGCCGAATTCCGGGATCATACGAATTCACCCAACATCATAAGGGAAAGTAATGGAGATGTCAGGTCTGTCTTCGCTCCACACTATTCGAATAAGCTTTTTGAGGAATTATATAAAGATCCTCGCCTTGTAATACCTGGAGAACAGTTGATCGGAGATGATGTCTATCTCTATCAATACAAAATAAACATTAAGGAAGCTTTTGACGGAGATGTATGGGAATGGCATCAGGATTTCCCCTATTGGCATTTGGATGATCAGGTCTCGGATCCTGCAATGGTATCGGTGATGATCCTGCTTCAGGATACCAGATCGTATCAGGGAAGTTTAATGATAATACCAGCCTCTCATAAGGAAGGGCTCGCGGATTTTGAACCCAAGAATGAGTTGGAATCGATGACCATGGATAAAGATTTTCGGCATTCATTAAGCAACAATTTAAAATATACGGTAGCTCGTCAGCTGGTACGAGATATGGCCGATGAGCACGGCATAAAGCACATTGAAGGGCCTGCTGGAACGGTTTTATTCTTTCATCCGAATATTTTTCATGCTTCTCCTTCGAATGTTTCACCATACGAAAGAGACACAGCTATTATAACCTACAATGGTGTTAATAATTCTGCTAAGCCAATGGGTAGTCAGCGACCAGATTACCTGTGTGCAAGAGATACCGCAAAGATTGAAGCTTACTTAACACAACGCTATTAGAACCCACCGCTGAATGATAGAGCCTACTAGTCATATTACCCCGACAGCCCCAAGCGATGAGATTATTGAGCTATTCAAAACGATCAAGGAATGTAATCACCGTTTGTATCTAGACGACAATAACAACCTGAGACTTGCTGTATACGAAGGTAAGTTGACCGATGATCTTAGAGATAAGATTGCTAGCAATAAAAGTGAGTTGATCACTTTCTTGAAGTCAAGAAAATCCTTTTCGTCCATTCCGAAGGCTCAAAATAAAGAGGTTTATGTTGCCTCTTCTGCGCAAAAGCGATTGTATTTCCTTTACGAATTCGACAAAGCATCATTGGCATACAATATGCCTTATCTCCTTCGATTGAACGGGAACCTGGATCAAGTCCGGTTGGAAAGCGCGTTTCGTCAATTGCTGGACCGTCATGAAATATTAAGAACGTCTTTTATCAGAGTTGGTGATGAAGTAGCACAGAAGATAAGTGAAGGTCTTGATTTTACGATCTCAAGATTTAAGCAGAAAGAAGAAGAAATTCCGACTTTGATCAAACGATTTATTCGACCCTTTAATCTTGCGGAAGGTCCGTTGATCAGAGTAGGGTTGGTGGAGATGGACCCTAAGCAATATTTGTTAATGGTCGATATGCATCATATCATCATTGATGGAGCTGCTCAGGCCATATTCATGAAAGAGTTCATGAGTTTGTATGAGGGTGCTTCATTGACGTTGCCTTCTTTGCAATACAAAGACTACTCGGAATGGCAATTAAGTGACAGTCGTCAATCTCAATTAGAAGAGCACAAGGCTTTTTGGATGGACTTATTTGCTGATGAAGTGCAGATTCTGGAACTGCCTTATGATCGTGAACGTCCAAAACTGAAACAATATGCCGGGGCCATAAAAACATTCCAGTTAGATGTTGAGAAAACCAACCAGTTAAGGAGATTCAATCAGGAACACGGAGCTACGATGTTCATGACCTTTTTGGCGGCATTTAATGTCTTGCTAAGCAAGTTGAGTAATCAGGAAGATGTGGTAGTTGGGACACCTACAGCAGGTCGAAACCACATAGACCTGGAAGATATTCTAGGCACTTTTATCAATACCCTGGCCTTACGAAATAATCCACGTGGAGATCTTGGTTTTGACAAATTCCTTGAACAGCTGAAACAACGTGTGATCCAATGTTTCGATCACCAGGATTTTCAATATGAAGAACTGGTCGAATCACTAAGACTTGTGAGAGATACGGGAAGAAACCCCCTGTTTGATGTCATGTTTTCCTTTCAGGATCAGGCGAAAACTTCCTTTAGCCTGCCAGGGCTGGACATAAGCCCTTATGAAAATGGTCATCAGGTATCAAAATTTGATCTTTCTCTTTACGGTTCCGAATCTGACGGAGAGGTATCATTTAGTTTTGAATATTCCAGAGAACTCTTTGAAGAAAAGACAATTGAACGATTCATTGACTATTTCAATCGAATCCTGGACCAGATACTGGACCAGCCAACGGTAAAAATTGCCGAGATCGGTATGTTGTCTGATGCGGAGATACACGAACAACTGTTTTCATTTAACGATACAGAAACGGCATTTTCTCTCGACGAAACAGTCATTGATATTTTCGAGCGACAGGCGGCAAGTACGCCTGATAGCATCGCGCTGATCAATGGGAATGAGCAGCTGACTTATGCCATGTTTGCTGATCGAATCAATGCAATGGCAGCTTCATTGGTAGAAAATGGAGTCAAAGAAGGAGCAGTAGTTGCTATTTTGAGTAACCGCAGCTTTGACATGGTTGCTTCTTTGTATGCATGCCTCAAATGTGGTTGTACGTTTTTACCCATAGAGCCATCTACCTTACCAGCAAGGATAAACTTCATTCTGGATGATAGCCAGGCATCGATGATACTGGTAGCTTCAGACAGGGCTGGGACTCTTGAGGTAGACATTCCTCTGTTAATCCTGGAAGAACTGGCCTCAAACCCGGATTATCCATCAAAAACTGTTGAAAATAGAAGCAGACCTGAATCGCCGGCTTATTTGTTGTATACTTCGGGCAGTACCGGATTACCGAAAGGTGTACGTGTAAGTCACAAGCCGCTGACAAATTTGTTGCTCAGCTTACATAAACGCTATCCTTTCGGCAATCAAGACCGCTACTTGCTCAAGACGAGCTATACATTTGATGTATCACTGACTGAATTGTTTGGTTGGTTCCAGCGAGGGGGAGCACTGGCATTATTGCCAGTTGGTGATGAGTCTGACATGGATAAGATCGTGGATGCCATAGGCGAATATGGGATCACACATATCAATTTATCGGCATCTGTCATTTCTGTTTTTACGGATCGTCTATTGGATCGAGGTTTAGCTGATGTAGCAACGGTTCGCTATGTATTTTCTGTAGGGGAAGCGATTCTCGCATCGCAAGCCCGACACTTTGCTTCCTTGGAGTCTCATATCAAATTAGAAAATCTTTACGGACCTACCGAGGCAACAATTTTTAGCAGCAGCTATTCCTTGTCATCATTAGGTGATCACGCGTTAGTTCCTATTGGTCGGCCATTAGAGAATATTCGTTATCTGATTCTCGATAAGTATAACAATATACAACCTAAAGGTGTCATTGGGGAGCTATGTATTGGGGGTATCGGTCTGGCTGATGGATATGTCAAAAGAGAAGAGTTGACAGATGAAAAATTCATTGACAATCCATATTTTGACGGTGAAAGGTTATATAAAACAGGAGACCGGGCACATTGGCTACCTAATGGAGAAGTAGCCTATTTGGGAAGGCAGGACGATCAGGTTAAAATAAGAGGTTTTCGGATAGAACTGGGAGAAATTGAAAGCGGATTACTGGAGCATGATCAGATTCAGGAAGCGGCTGTTCTATTAAAAAACCGAGGACAAGAGAAACTACTTGTTGGTTATTTTACGGCTAACAAAGGTTTAGCCTCTGCTGACGTTCGAAGTTACCTGGCGGAGCGCCTTCCGGAGTATATGGTGCCGTCTAACTATGTACAATTAGAAAAGTTTCCGGTTACCAATAGTGGAAAACTCAACAGGAAGGCACTTCCGGAACCAGACTATGGTACGAGTGGGATTTATGTTGCCCCCTATACCGAGATCGAAGAAAAACTGGTCAGTATCTGGAGTGAGGTTTTAGCGCTCGACAAGGAATTGATCAGTGTTGAAGAAAGTTTCTTTGAATTAGGAGGTCACTCGCTAAAGGCCATGGCGTTGACCAATAAGATTTCTCAGGTCTTCGCGGTGAGACTTCCTGTAAAGGTTGTGTTCGTCTATCAAGATGTTAGAAGTCAGGCTTCTCATCTAACAGAATTGTCGGGCAATGAGGAACAAAGTATCTCTGCGGCCCCGTCAAAACCCTACTATAAGACCTCTTCCGCGCAGCAACGCCAGTATTTTCTTCATGCGTTTGACAAAGAATCACTGGCCTACAATCTGCCCCAGATTGTTAAGGTAGCAGGCAAGTTAGATTCTGATAGGCTTGAAGAAACTTTCAAAGCCCTTGTTCAACGCCATGAGGTGCTTCGAACGGCTTTCGAAGTAATTGATGAGGAAGTAGTGCAGCGACCTGTCGATGATTACCATTTCCAAATTGAAAAACACAAGTCCGATCATGAAGGAGCAAAAAAGATCATCACTGACTTCATACGCCCATTTGACCTTAGCAACCCACTTTTATTACGGGTCGGATTGATTCAAATGTCTGCCGAGGAACACATTTTGATGGTTGATATGCACCATATCATCACCGATGGTATTTCTCAAGGTTTGGTAATCCGGGAGTTCATGCGTCTCTACGACGGAGACCAATTAAACGAATTGTCGATTCAATACAAGGATTATTCGGAATGGCAGCAAAGTGATGCCCAAAAGGAGCAGCTTTCCACTCAGCGGGAATTCTGGCTCAATGAGTTTCAGGAAGAGACTGAATTGCTGGAGTTACCGACAGATTTTGTCAGACCCAAGCTTCAGGATACTTCAGGCGCAACATTGCGTATTCCATTGACTGCCGATGAGACATCCGGCCTGCAGGCGTTGAGTGAAGAGCAAGGTACAACGATGTTCATTACCATGTTGTCGTTGTTGAATGTACTGCTGAATAAGTTGAGTAATCAGCAAGACATCATCGTCGGTACACCAACAGCTGGCCGGAATCATGCGGATTTAGAAGAAATGCTGGGGATGTTCGTGAATACGTTGGTCCTTCGAAATCAGGTGGATGGAGATCTGAAATATCTGGATTTCTTATCCAATGTGAAGGAGAAAGTATTGACTTGTTTTGAGCATCAGGATTACCAATATGAAGAGTTAGTTGAAGCATTAAGCTTGCCGCGAGACACGGGTCACAATCCATTGTTTGATGTGATGTTCTCGTACCAGAACTTTGAACGAGAATCACTTTCAATCCCAGAGATATCACTGCAGCCGTATCACCACGGTCATAATCTCGCCAAGTTTGACCTGACATTTACGGTCACAGAGTCCGATGACCATTTTTTACTGGATATAGGATACGCTACTTCCTTATTCAAGGAAGAGACCATCAGCAGTTTCGTCACTTACTTCAAAAGGATTATCAATGCAGTAACTGGGAATTCCCTGATATCGATCGCTGATATCGATATCCTCTCTCCGTCGGACAAGGAAGAGTTACTGTACGCATTCAATGCAACAAAGGTGGACTATCCTAAAGGCCAGTCAATTGTTAATTTGTTTGAGAAACAGGTAGCTACCTCGGGAGGTAGTGTGGCATTGATATCAGGAGGTGATCAGATCACATACAGCCAACTGAATGCTCGAGCCAATCAAATAGCAAGGGTGCTTCGGGAGAAAGGTTTGTCATCGGAAGAGTTGGTGGGCCTGTATGCCGACCGAACCATCGCCGCGATAACTGGTATCCTGGGAATCTTGAAAGCAGGGGGAGCCTATCTGCCGCTGGACATGGACTATCCGGAAGAACGATTGGGATACATGCTCAGTGATAGCAAATCAAGGATCGTTCTGAGTCAGGGTGACTTTCCCGAAACATTAGAAAAAGGGCGTCAGGTGTTGAACCTGGAAGAGATAGGAAAAGATCTCGCTACGGACAACTTAAACGTGGGCAGAACATCGGATCAACTGGCCTATGTCATGTACACTTCTGGTACAACAGGGAATCCGAAAGGGGTGATGGTCATTGAAAAGAACATATCACGGTTGTTATATGGCCAGGAATATGTAGCGCTATCATCCTCCACGATGATTTTGGGCACGGGTAAGCTGGTTTTTGATGCGAGTACATTCGAAATATGGGGATCCTTGTTGCATGGGGGAAAACTTGTACTTGCCTCTGATGAGCACTTACTTGACGTAACGCAGTTCACAACGTTGTTGTTCACTCATTCCGTCAATACGATGTGGCTGACCAGTTCCCTTTTCAACCAATGTGTGAATGAAGATGCAGGGATTTTTTCGGGAATGGAACAATTGATCGTAGGCGGTGAAGCGTTGAGCCCTCATCACATCAATCTAACCAGGGAATTACATCCTCAGCTTCAGTTGATCAATGGATATGGACCTACTGAAGGGACTACCTTTTCGATTTGTCACAAGATAACGGAGGATTACGAGTCGAATATTCCTTTGGGAGTACCGATCAATAACACCCGAATTTACATTCTAGACAAGTATCAAAAATTACAGCCGAAAGGGGTGGTGGGTGAATTGTGCATTGGAGGAGACGGATTGACAAGGGGATACCTGAATAATCCGGAACTCACGAACGTGAAATTTGTCGATGACCCATTTGAGGCAGGACAGAAAATTTATAAAACCGGTGACCTGGCAAAGTGGCTTCCCGACGGAACAATTGAATTTCTAGGTCGAGTCGATGATCAGATCAAGCTCAGGGGTTTCAGGATAGAATTGCCGGAGATTGAAAATTGCCTGCTTTTGCTGGAGGTGATCAGTTCGGCCGTGGTATTAGTGATCGAGCAAGAAGGCGAAAAGGTGTTGGTTGCCTACTATGTATCGGAAGATGAACTAAAGCCTTCAGAATTGCGAGACCATCTTTCCGGGCGATTGCCGGGATACATGGTTCCGGCACATTTTATCCACCTTGGCCAGCTTCCAATTACTAAAAATGGAAAACTGGATCGAAGGGCGCTTCCCGCTGTTACAATCGCTTCAGAATCAGCATATGTAGCCCCATCCTCCGATATTCAGGAAGAACTGGTCAGGTTGTGGAGTGAGGTGCTGAAGTTGGAGAATGATCAAATCAGTGTCACTTCAAACTTCTTTGAATTAGGTGGGCATTCGCTGAAGGTGATGGTCCTGGCAAACAAGATTTCTAAGGAATTCGATATCAAATTACCGGTAAAGGAAGTTTTTGCTCATCAGGATATCCTAAGCATGGGCGACTACATATCCAAATTGGAGAAAAGTGAACATAAGCCCATCCCCAAGTCTATCATCAAAGAATACTATGCTGCGACGGCAGCTCAAAGAAGGTTGTTCTTTCTGTATGAATTCGATAGGAAATCGCTCGCCTATAACCTGCCTCAGGTCATTCGATTGAAGGGTGCACTGGAAATCGACAGATTACAAAATGCTTTTGAAAGCTTACTCCAACGTCATGAAATATTAAGGACTTCCTTCGAACTATCTGGCAATGAACTTATTCAGAATATCAGCCAGGAAGTTCCATTTGAGATCATGCACTTCTCTGGGAATGAAAGTGATATTTCTGGAATTATTAATGAGTTTGTAAGACCTTTTGACCTGCAAAATGCACCCCTGTTTCGTGTTGGGTTGATCCGTATTGCTAAAGACCATCATTTATTGATAGTAGATATGCATCACATCATCAGCGATGGGGTGTCACATGTCGTTCTCTCTGAGGAGTTCATGCAAGTCTATCATGGGGAATCATTACCAGATCAGATTTTACAATACAGAGATTATGCGGAATGGATCAATAGCACGGATAGCCAGGAAAAATTGGCTGAGCAGAAGGAGTATTGGTTAGAAGAATTTGCCTCGCAACCTGATGTCCTTGGATTACCTTATGATTATGAAAGGCCACAGGAAAAGGACTTCTCAGGTAGTAAGTTAAGTTTTGAGCTAGATGATCAGCAAACAGCCAGGTTAAAGGAGTTAAGTGGTGAACAGGGCACGACCATGTTCACAACGATCCTGGCCATTTTCAATGTGATGTTAAGTAAGATCAGCAATCAACGAGATATTGTTGTTGGTGTTCCCACTGCTGGACGAAATCACGTTGACCTGGAGCGAATGCTGGGAATGTTTGTGAATACATTGGTCTTAAGAAATCATCCTGCGGGAGATATGTCTTTCGGTTCGTTCCTTTCCAAGGTGAAAGACAAAACGATAAGCAGCTTTGCCCATCATGATTACCAGTATGAAGATCTTATTGAAGCATTGGGGGTAGAGAGAGACAAGAGTCGAAATCCACTTTTTGATGTGATGTTCTCCTATCAAAACTTCGATACGGAAACCCTGGCTTTCGACGGCTTGGAAATGGAATCCTATCCATTTGGTCATGAGGTGTCACAGTTTGACCTGACGCTCACGGCCATTGAGCAACCCAGTGGTATGCAATTGACTTTTGAATATTCGACTGAACTATTCAAATCAGTGACCATTCAAAAATTCACTGATTACTTCATTCAAGTTGTCAATGCAGTGATCGCAAACACAGAGGTCTTGCTTTCAGATATTGACATACTTTCGACAGAAGAACGTCAATTACAGCTCCAGGTATTCAATGATACAAGCAGGAACTATGATGCGAACAAGACGCTCACGGAAGTTTTTGAAAACCGTGTAAAACAAGGGCCTGACCAAACTGCCCTCGTATTCAACGATCGATTACTGAGCTATTCAGAATTACAGGATCAGGTAAACCTGCAGTTTGCTCGTCTACTTGAGGCTGGTGTCAAACCTGGTCATGTCGTAGGGTTGATGATCAATCGATCTCACGAGCTAATTGTTGGGATGTTGGCTATCCTCAAGGTTGGTGCCGCTTACTTACCAATCGATCCTAAATTACCTGAGCATCGCATCAAGTTGATGCTTGAAGACACCAATGCGAGCTTGCTACTAACTGAAAGTGAATGGCTTGATCAATATGCCCAACAGCTTAAAGTAATGGATATTCATGATCCTGTTACGGAGCCCAGGCTTTCAGATCACCAGACGAATCATGATGCTTCGCAATTGGCGTATGTGCTCTACACTTCGGGCTCTACTGGCAAACCCAAAGGGGTGATGGTAGAACATCGGTCGGTGATCAACCTGATCATTTCACTTCAAGAAAAGTATACTTTTGACAATGGTGAAAAGGTGCTTTTGTTTTCGAACGTGAGTTTTGACACGTCGGTAGAACAGATTTGGCTCGCCTTGCTTACTGGCGGTGCACTGGTCATCGCGGATGAGACCACACTCTTAAACGGAAATCTGCTCAATGACTATATTCAGCAACATCAGGTGAGCCATCTGGATATTACTCCGTCTTTTCTGGCTAATGTCACGATAGCGCCTACACCATATTTGAAAAGGATCGTGGTGGGTGGTGAAAAATGCCCGGTCCATATCGCTAGTAAGTATTCAAAAGATTTTGACGTATATAATTCTTATGGCCCGACCGAAGCTACTGTAACTACACATGTCTATCAGTTTGATCCATCCATAGCATCGCTGACGCACTTGCCATTGGGGCAAACCATCGCAAATTCAAGAACATATATATTGAATGAAGATGGTGCACTCCAACCAACTGGAGTAATAGGAGAGATATACATCGGAGGTGCATGTCTTAGCCGAGGTTACTTGAATAATCCTGAATTAACTGCCAAAAAGTTTGTGGAAGATCCTTTTTTGAAGGGAGAAACACTATACAAAACCGGAGACCTGGGTAGATGGCTGGAGGATGGTTCCATCGAGTTTAAGGACCGTTCGGATGACCAACTGAAAGTACGTGGGTTCCGTGTAGAAGCAGGGGAAATTGAGAACCATCTGATCAGTCATTCATCGATTGAAGAGGTAGTTATATTGCTCAAGCCATTGGGCCGGGAAAATGTGCTGGTGGCCTATTATTTAGCTCAGGCAGAAGTGGCTGATAAGGAACTCCGGGAGCACCTTTCCCAGCGCTTGCCAGGATACATGATTCCAACAAGTTTTATCTTTTTGGAAGCCTTTCCGGTGAACATCAATGGCAAGTTGGATAAAGAGGCTTTGCCTGACCCGGAAATTAAGGTTGACGAATCTAAAACTGAAGCTGCCTCTGAAACGGAAGAACAACTGATCTCCATTTGGAGTGAAATACTAGATATTAAGAAGGATGCTATTGGGACGGATGCCAATTTCTTTGATCTGGGCGGAAACTCTCTGACTGGAATGGTTTTGGTAACTCAGTTAACCAAGCAATTTGATGTGGTTGTGCCGGTGAAGGATCTTTTCACTTATCAAACCATAAAAAGTTTATCGACTCATATCTCCAGCCTCGCGAAAAGCGATTATGTAGCGATTCCGAAGGCGCCGGAAAAAGAGTTTTATGCCACTTCGTCAGCCCAACAAAGACTTTACTTCTTATATAATTTCGATAGCAATTCCCTGGCCTATAATATGCCTCAGGTGGTTAGGATGGAAGGTCAGTTGGATCGTTCGAAACTCGAACAAGCTTTCCGAAGATTGATTGAACGTCATGAAATCTTGCGGACTTCCATTCATATGATCGATGATCAGGTCGTTCAAAAGGTAAATGAAGATTTCGATTTTCATATTTCCTATTTTCAGTCAACAGAAGAAAAGGCACCTTCTGTTCTGGAAAAATTCATTCAGGCATTTGACTTAAGCAAAGCCCCGTTGATCAGAGTGGCAGTAACAGAAATAGGTCCTCAGGATCATATTCTGCTCGTGGATATGCATCATATCATCAATGATGGTACTTCTCACGAACTACTGATCAAAGAGTTCATGAGCCTGTACAAAGAAGAGGAATTAGCCCAACCTACGCTTCATTACAAAGATTATTCAGAGTGGCAACGAAGCTATGGCCACCAGAACCGGTTAGCAAAAGCAAAAGCGTTCTGGATGGATTTATTTAGCGAGGAAATAAGTGCCCTCAACATGCCTTCGGACTATGCGCGACCCAAAGTGAAAGGAACCGCAGGGGCTATATATGACTTTGCTCTGGGAGAAAAGGAGGTCAGGGCTTTAAGAACCATCAGCGAACAGGAAGGTGTAACGATGTTCATGATGTTGCTTTCTGTATACAATGTTTTTTTGAGCAAACTCAGTAATCAGGAAGACGTGGTGGTGGGTACACCAACATCTGGTCGTAGCCATGCAGATCTTGAGGGGATGATCGGAATGTTCATTAATACCCTTGCGTTACGCAACCATCCTAAAAACGACCTGACCTTTCTCGAGTTCCTTCGATCGGTGAAAGAAAACACATTGGAAAGTTTCGATCACCAGGAATACCAGTATGAGGACATGGTAGAGGCATTGAATGTCGTGCGGGATACCAGCCGTAACCCATTGTTCGATGTAATGTTCTCTTATCAGAATTTTGAGGTTTCAGTCATGGAAATGCCTGGCTTGATTTTAAAAGATTATGACCTGCGTCGAAAGGAAATCAAATTTGATCTGAACCTCATTGGAGCAGAGTCCGGGGAACAGGTACTCTTCCAAATGAAGTACTCCACGCAGTTATTCAAGGAGGAGACCATAAAGAGGTTCGCACGTCAGTACAAACAGGTGGTCACTGAGCTTGTCCGCAATCCGGACATGATGATCTCAGAAATATCCATCCTATTGGACGAAGATCGAATAGCGTTCGAGCAGGCATTCGAACAAGAAAGCGTAACATATCCCGAACATAACAATGTCATTGAGCGATTCCTTGCTCAGGTTGCGACAAATCCTGACTCGACTGCTTTGACAGCACTAGAAGGGCACTGGACTTACGGTGAACTGGAAGAAAGCGTAAGGAAATTATCTCATCATTTGCAGCATTACGGTGAGAAGCAGGACGAATTGTGTTTTGTGATGACCCAGTCGCCTGTATCGATGATTGTTTCGGCTCTTGGTGTTTTGCGGGTAGGAAAGATATTCGTTCCGATTTCGAATGACCTTCCTGAGGATCAGATTTCGGAACTGATGTCCATGTATACGCCCAGTTGGATCATAATCGACAAACAATCAACTGACCGGTTAACATCTCTGCAATCATCCATACAGGCCATATCTGCCAAAGTTTGCTTTTATGACCTAAAACCAGCTACTGAACAGGATTGGTTCCTGGCCGACTCCTTCGTTTCCGCGGACCTTGATATTGACTTGAGTTCCTATCAGGATCCGACTTTAGATCCGGAAAAACCTTGCTATGTTTACTTCACTTCCGGGTCGACGAATAAATCAAAAGCCATACTGGGGGCTTATAAAGGTCTGAATCATATCATTGATTGGGAAATCAATCATTTAGGCCTGGGAGCTGAAACGAGGGTCACTCAATTGATCACTCCAACTTTTGATGCCTTTTTCAGAGACTTATTTGCGCCATTATGTTCAGGAGGGGCTTTATTCATTCCTCCGCGAGCGGAAGGTATCTTGAAGGTAGATGAGTTGGCAACATGGCTGGACCAGCATAGGATCACTTTGATGCATTGCGGTCCGTCGCTACTACGAGAATTAATGTTCCAATCATCGGCACACCCACTGGAGCACCTCCGGTATGTTTTGATGTCCGGTGAAGCGATTTATGGAGAAGATGTGAAACGGTGGGCTGATACGTTTGGCACAAAAGCTCAATTGGTGAACCTGTATGGCCCTTCAGAGACAGCCATGATCAAGTTTGCCTATGAAATTGATTATCAAAACGATCAGGAGGGTGATGTATCCATTGGCCAGCCTATACCCGGAAGTTCTGCTGTGTTGCTGGACGACAGCCTCAATCCGGTAGCAACTGGAACCCCAGGAGAAATTTACATACGAACGCCCTTCCAGACATTGGGGTATTTCAAGGATCCGGAACTAACGAACACGAGTTTTATCCATCACCCGATGTGTGTTGGATCGGATGAGCTTTTGTACAGAACAGGTGACCTGGCGATAAAGGAAGCAGATGGCAACTATTCATTCTTAGGTCGTAAGGATAATCAGGTGAAGATTCAGGGTATTCGTGTTGAATTAGGATCGATAGAGACGCATATCATCAGTTACCCGTCCGTCGAAGAAGTGGCGGTATTTTATGATCAGGAGGCAAATATCCTGGGAGCATGTGTCAATGCCCCATCTAGCACCCAACCTGAGCAGATCAATCAGTATTTGTCTGGGATACTTCCCAACTACATGATACCAGTTCATTACCACCTGATGGAAGGGTTTCCTAAGAACAGTAATGGAAAGGCGGATCGCAAGGCATTGCGAAGGGAATGGGAGGTGGCCTTACAGAAGAGAAAGGCAGAAATCCGGACGCCTGAGACTCCTTTGGAGGCACAATTAGTCGAGATTTGGTCAGGAGTCCTTAAAGTTGAGATTGAAGCCATCGGAACAGAGTCCAACTTCTTTGAACTTGGAGGAAATTCACTGAAAGCCATGATATTAGTGGGTCAATTGTCCAGGGCCCTGGAGGTTGCCGTAACGGTGAAGGATCTGTTTACTTATCAAAATGTAAAGAGCCTTTCCACGCATATATCCAGCTTGACCAAAAGTGACTTTGTCGAGATCACACGGACATCAAATAAGCCTTATTATGCCACTTCATCGGCACAACAACGGTTGTACTTTCTGTACGAATTCGACAAAGACTCCCTGGCCTATAACATGCCTCAGACGGTGCGACTCGAAGGAGAACTTGATCATTCAAGATTGGAACAGGCTTTTCGCGGTTTAGTAGATCGTCATGAAGTCTTGCGAACTTCTTTTCATATGATTGATGGACAGGTCTTACAAAAGGTGCATGATGATGCTGTATTCGCAATTGAACGCTATGATTCAAGCGAAGATGAAATTCCAGCAGTTATTGAGGAGTTTGTTCGACCTTTTGATTTAGGACAAGCGCCGCTTTTAAGGGTAGGTCTGATTCGCGTATCCGATAAGGTTCATGTATTGGTGGTCGATATGCACCATATCATAAGTGATGGTACTTCTCAGGGAATCTTGATTGATGACTTCATGAGTATCTATTCAGGAAAGGTTTCTGACGCATTAAGGCTGCAATACAAAGATTATGCAGAATGGCAACACGACAGCAGTCGACAAGAGCGTCTGTTGATTTCGAAAGCGTACTGGATGGATGTCTTTGATCGTGAAGGAAGTGTACTTGATCTTCCTTCAGATTTCCCCCGTCCAAATACGAAAAGCAATGCAGGTGCATCCTTCGATTTCTTCTTAGATGAAAATGAAGTAGCATCGTTGAAATCTATTTGTGAACAGGAAGGGGTCACCATGTTCATGATGTTGCTTGCTGTTTTCAATGTTTTGTTGAGCAAATTGAGCAATGAAGAAGATGTCGTGATTGGTACGCCTACTTCAGGCCGGGATCACCCCGATCTTCAGGAAATGATCGGGATGTTTGTCAATACCCTGGCGTTACGGAATTATCCAAAGCCGGATCTTGGTTTTTCAGCATTCTTAAAGTCTGTGAAAGAGAGTACACTGCACAGCTTCGACCATCAGGCATACCAATACGAGGATCTGGTAGAAGCATTGAATGTGACACGTGATACCAGTCGAAATCCGTTGTTCGATGTGACGTTCGCTTACCAGAATTTCGAGCGCTCATTATTGGAGATTCCTGGTTTGGTTTTGAAAAGTCAAGGCCTTGATGGGAAGGAAGCCAAATTCGATTTAAGCTTAACGGGTGTGGAATCCGGGCAACAGGTATACTTCCAGTTAAAGTATTCTACGGATCTATTCAAAACCGCCACGATTGAGCGGTTCACCAGGCAATTCAGGCAAATTGTTTCTGACCTAATTGCGAATCCTGATGCTAAGCTCCGTGATTTATCGATTTTGCTGGAGGAAGACAAAAAAGACTTGCTGACCGTATTCGATAAAGGAAGCGTTGCTTATCCTGAACACGATAATGTCATTAAGCGATTCCTTGATCAGGTTTCGACAAATCCTGCCAAGCCTGCTTTGAAGGCACCAGACAAGCGTTGGTCTTACGGTGAACTGGAAGAAAGCACAAGGAAATTATCTCACCACTTACAACACCATGGAGTGGGGCAGGATGATTTGTGTTTTGTGATGACCCAGACACCAGTATCGATGATTGTGTCAGCGCTTGGTGTATTAAGAGCAGGAAAAATATTTGTGCCGATTTCGAATGACCTTCCTGAGGATCAGATATCGGAACTGATTGCTGCGTATGCGCCGAGTTGGATCATACTCGACGAAAAATCGGCTGACCGGTTAGCTTCTCTGCAATCATCCATACAGGCCATATCTGCCAAAGTCTGCTTTTATGATCTAAAACCAGAAACGAAACTGGACTGGACCCTGGCTGCCTCCTTTGTTTCCGAGAACCCTGATCTCGACTTGAGTTCCTATCAGGACCCGACTTTAGATCCGGAACAACCTTGTTACGTCTACTTCACTTCCGGTTCAACGAATAAGTCGAAAGCTATACTTGGGGCTTATAAAGGCCTCAATCACTTCATTGACTGGGAGATCAACTATTTAGGTCTGGAAGTAGAAGCGAAGGTCAGTCAGTTGATCACACCGACGTTTGATGCATTTTTCAGGGACTTATTTGTGCCATTATGTTCTGGTGGAACCTTATTCATTCCTCCGAGAACGGAAGGCATCTTGAAAATTGATGAGCTGGCAAGCTGGCTCGATCAGCATGAGATCAATTTGATGCATTGTGGTCCGTCGCTGCTTAGAGAGTTAATGACTCAATCTTCAGTTCGTCCATTGGAACACCTCCGACATGTGTTAATGTCTGGAGAAGCGATTTATGGAGAAGACGTGAAGCGGTGGTCCGACACGTTTGGAACAACAGCTCAGTTGGTGAACTTGTATGGTCCCTCAGAGACAACCATGGTCAAGTTTGCCTATGCAATTGATTATCAAAGTGATCAGAAAGGAGATATACCGATTGGCCAACCCATTCCTGGCTGTACTGCAGTATTGCTGGACAACAGTCTCAACGCGGTTGCACCGGGAACCACAGGAGAAGTTTGCATACGTACACCCTACCAGACATTGGGTTATTACAAAGATCCTGCGCTAACGAGCACTAGTTTTATCCATCATCCCTTGTGTATTGAACCGGATGAGCTTCTTTACCGAACAGGGGACCTTGCCATTAAAGAACCGAATGGTAACTATTCATTCGTTGGTCGTAGGGATAATCAAGTAAAGATCCAGGGTATTCGAGTTGAGTTGGGAGCGATAGAATCTCATATCATCAGTTATCCGTCCGTGGAGGAAGTTGTGGTCTTCTATGATCAGAAGACAAATATCCTGGGAGCATGCCTCAATGCCCGATCGAATACTCAACCTGAACAGATCAATCAGTATTTGTCGGGAATACTTCCTAACTACATGATCCCGGTGCATTACCACTTCATGGATGGGTTTCCTAAGAACAGTAATGGAAAGGCAGACCGTAGGGCATTGCGAAAGGAATGGGAAGAAGGATTGCAGAAAAGAAAGACGGAAATCCGGGCACCTGAGACACCTTTGGAAGCCCAGCTTGTCGAGATTTGGTCAGGTGTGCTGGATATAGCCGCCGCAGCTATTGGAACCGAGGCCAACTTCTTTGAGCTAGGAGGAAATTCCCTTAAAGCCATGATACTGGTCGGGCAATTGTCTAAAGAGCTGGAAGTACAGGTCAGGGTAAAAGACATTTTTACTTTTCAAAATATAAGAAGTCTCGGAGGTCATATTTCCGGGCTGTCGAAAGACGCTCATATGGCGATTGCTAAGGTGGAGAACAGGGACTATTACGCTACTTCATCTGCCCAGCAGCGGTTGTATTTCCTTTATGAGTTTGACCAAGACTCATTGGCGTACAACATGCCTCAGGTAGTTCGACTAACCGGGGAATTGGACAAAATAAGACTTGAACGGGCCTTTTTTGGTCTGATCGAACGATATGAGATTTTGCGCACTTCTATCCACCTGATCGATGATGAGGTTATGCAAAAAGTGCATGATGATTTTTCATTTAGCATTCAAGTTTACCATTCTACTGAGGCAGGTGTTTCGACCATACTTGATCAATTTGTTCGTCCATTTGATTTAGAAGTAGCCCCGCTCTTCAGAGTAGGTCTTATTGAAGTATCATCGACCAATCACATTCTGATTGTGGACATGCACCACATCATTTGCGATGGAACATCTCATGAGTTGCTGATCAGAGAATTCATGAGTTTGTACAATGGAGAAAGCCGTGACTTGCCTTCATTGCATTATAAGGATTTTTCAGAATGGCAACGAAGTACTGAACATCTGGAACGTATTTCCAGATCCAAAGACCATTGGTTAGAGGTGTTTCGCGAAGATGTTGTTGTGCTCGATCTTCCGACGGATCACGTAAGACCTGCTGTATGGGACGCTTCGGGTGATATTATGAGTTTCTCCCTGAATGAGTCCACTGAGTCAAAACTTGTCGCTTTGTGTGAGAAGGAAGGGGTTACGATGTTCATCATCCTTTTATCCGTTTTCAATGTGCTGCTAAATAAATTGAGCAATGAAGAAGACATTGTAGTCGGAACTCCAACGTCCGGAAGAAATCACGTGGATATTCAGGAGATGATCGGAATGTTTGTCAATACCTTGGCTTTGAGGAATTATCCGAAGGCTGAGCTGACTTTTTCCGAGTTCCTGCAAACGGTGAAGAGAGGTACTTTGGAAAGTTTCGACCATCAGGAATACCAGTACGAAGATCTGGTAGAAGCTTTGAATGTAGTTCGGGATACCAGTCGCAACCCCTTATTTGATGTGATGTTCTCGTATCAAAATTTTGACAGGGCTTCATTATCAATCCCTGATCTTTCTTTGGAAGCGTATCCAATTGATTATCAAATCGCCAAGTTTGATTTGACTTTATCTGTACTCGAATTGAAGGAAGGGCTGAGATTCGTTTTTGAGTATTCTACACAATTATTCGAACGAGGGTCCATCGAGCGATTCATACGATACTTCAATCAAATAATTGATAGCATCGTTGATAATCCGGATGTTGTCATTGGAGAGATTGATCCGCTTACAAGTGACGAAAAAGACGAACTGATCAATGGGTATAATCAAACAGAGTTGGCGTTTGATAAGGATATTTCAATCCAGCAACTTTTTGAGAGTCAGGTAGTGCTTCGGCCGGAAGCCACTGCACTTGTTTTTGAAGGAAAATACATCAGCTACCAGGAGTTAAACCGACGATCAAATCAAGTAGCAAACACTTTAAGAAGCCAGGGAATTGGACGAAACAATGTCGTAGGGCTCTTGATGGACAGAAGTGCTGACATGGTAGTCGCCCTGTTGGGCGTCATCAAATCCGGTGGAGCCTATTTGCCGATTGATGCATCCTTACCTTCAGATCGAATTGATTATTATTTGTCTAATGGTAACGTTGCGCTGGTATTGACCAATAGCAATCAGTCATCTAAATGTCAATTTAATGGCCTGGTGATCAATATGGCGGATGCTTCAATCATGGAACAGTCCGCCGAAAACCCTGAACGAATTAATACTCCAGAGGATCTTTTATATGTGATTTACACATCCGGATCTACTGGTAAGCCAAAAGGAGTGATGGTCAATCATGAGAATTACTTGAATGTTACCCAATCATGGTTTGATGCTTATGGATTAGATCGCCTGTCAGTCAACCTGCTGCAGATGGCTAGTTTTTCATTCGATGTTTTTTCCGGCGATGTGGCTCGCGCACTGCTTAGTGGTGGAAAAATGGTGGTATGTCCGGAGGATATTCGGTTGGAACCAGAAAACCTGTACGATATCCTGAGTCAGGAATCGATCAATATCCTTGAGTCCACACCTTCGCTTATTGTACCATTGATGAGCTACATCAGGGAAAATAACCTGAATATCGACTTTATGAAGTTGCTGATTCTGGGCTCGGATGTGTGCAGTGTCGCAGATTTCCAATGGTTGCTTGAAGATTTTGGAGATGTGATTCGCATTGTGAACTCCTATGGCGTCACAGAAGCTACCATTGATAGCAGTTTCTACGAAACTTCGCTATCAGCTTTACCATCATCGGGTAATGTACCGATCGGGAAACCATTGGGTAATGTGAAATACTATGTCCTCGACAAGCACTTGAAATTGTTACCCAGAGGTGTAACCGGTGAGCTCTATATCGGCGGTAAAGGTGTTAGTGCAGGTTATATAAGTCAAAAGGATTTGACCGATGAACGCTTTTTGGCAAATCCATTTTTGGAGGGTGATCGAATCTATAGGACCGGAGATCTGGTCCGATGGTTACCTGACGGAAATTTGACCTTTCTGGGGAGAGTAGATGATCAAGTTAAAATAAGAGGATACCGCATCGAACTTGGCGAAATAGCAAGTCAATTACTGAATCATGATGACATCACCGAAGCAGTAGTTCTTCCAAAAGGAACGCAAGGTGATCAATACCTTGTAGGTTATTACCTGTCAGAAAAGGAGATCTCATCCAAGACCATTAAAAGTTATTTAATGGAGCGGCTCCCTGATTACATGTTACCATCATTTTTTGAACAGGTCGATAGCTTCCAGCTAACTTCAAACGGTAAAATTGATAGAAAGAGCTTACCTGATCCAACGATCGGTGGAAGTGAGGATTACATGGCTCCGACGGACGAGGTAGAAGAAAAACTGGTACATATATGGAGCAAGGTACTTGACATGGACACGGAGGCGATTGGCGTAAATGACCACTTTTTTGAAATAGGAGGTAACTCCCTGAAAATCATCAAACTCAAGTCGATGATCGCAAGAGAATTTGCTTCTGATATATCAGTCGCACAATTGTTTACATACACCACAATTTCAGCCATTCGGAACTTTCTTAGAGAAGGAGAATTGGATGTTGAACAGTATGAAAAACAATCGGATGCAGAAGTTGATTTGTTTGAGAATTTAATCAGGAACTTAAACTAGAACAATGAAGAAGGCATACAATGGAATGGAAATTGCCGTAATTGGCATGGCTGGAAAGTTTCCTGGTGCAGATTGTCACTTAAAATATTGGAACAACCTCATTGATGGTGTTGAAGGGATCAGTTTTTTTACGGATGAGGAATTACTTGAGAATGGTGAACAAAAAACCCTCCTGTCCAATCCTGATTATGTAAAAGCGAACAGCTATCTGGAAGACAAAGAGAACTTCGATGCTTCGTTTTTTGGCTATGTGCCAGATGAAGCCAGTTTGATGGATCCACAGATGCGGGTTTTCCATGAATGTGTCTGGGGTGCCATGGAAGATGCAGGTTACATCATGTCTGAAAACAAGGACAAGGTTGGCGTTTTTGCAGGAGGGTCTGATAATGTCAATTGGCAGAATTATGCGGCATTGGAAAACATGAATAAGAGCAAGGTACCTCATTTCAGTCTGGGGCACCTTAGCCATATCAAATACCTATGCACGCGATTGTCTTACCTCTTTAATTTAAGTGGCCCTTCCATCTATGTTGATACGGCTTGTTCTACGTCCTTAGTGGCGATACAAAGAGCAGCGATGAGCTTGTTGCTAGGAGAGTGCAGCATGGCGATTGCGGGAGGTGTTAGTGTCGGTAACCTCAGTAAAAACGGATATTTATATCAGGAAGGGAGCATTTATTCGAAAGACGGACATTGCCGTGCTTTTGATGCCAATGCGAGCGGAACGATCGGGGGAGAAGGTGCTGGTGTAGTGATATTGAAGCGCCTCAAAGATGCCATAGCGGATAAAGACAACATCCATGCGGTGATCCGGGGGAGTGCGGTCAACAACGACGGTAGTAATAAAGTCGGATATACGGCACCAAGCGTGATTGGTCAGTATCAAGCCCACCTGAAGGCACGCAAAATGGCAAATGTGCCAGCGGAGAGCATCAGTTACATTGAGGCGCATGGCACGGGCACCCCATTAGGAGATCCGATTGAGATAGAAGCGTTGACCCTTGCCTATGGCAAGAGTGAGAAGAAATACTGCGCCTTGGGTTCTGTAAAGACGAATATCGGACATTTAGATGCGGCCGCAGGAGTTGCAGGATTCATCAAGACCGTGCTGTCATTAAAGCACCGTCAACTTCCGGCAAGTTTGCATTTTGAGCGGCCCAATCCCAAGATCAACTTCGATGCTTCACCTTTTTATGTGAATACGGAGTTAAAGGACTGGAAAGTTGAAGGCTATCCATTGCGCGCGGGTGTGAGCTCCTTTGGGATCGGCGGCACGAATGCGCACGTGATTCTGGAGGAGGCTCCGGAAGTAAGCTCGACGGAATCGAAACGTTCCTATCAGTTGCTGAAGTTATCAGGCAAGACCTCAGGCGCGCTCCAGCGGAATGCGACGCACCTTTTGGAATACTTGGAAAACGCGGAAGAAGCGTCTTTATCGGATATCGCTTATACGCTGAACACGGGCCGGGAATCGTTTTCCCACCGGAAAGTGCTGGTTTGCAGGGATCGCGAAGAGGCGATTGTCCAATTGCGAGAGATGCAAGATTCTCGTGGGACTAAAGCGTTGAGTAAAAAGACGAACTACAAAGTTGTTTTCATGTTTCCGGGTCAGGGTTCACAGCATGTGAACATGTGCCGTGATCTCTATGATCGGGAACCATCCTTCCGGGAGTCCATTGATCAATGTTTTGAGCTCATCACGAAACTGAGTGGCCGGGATTTGAAGCAGGTTGTGTTTTCAGAGGGTTCGACGGGTATTGATGACCTGGAGAATGCATTACCGCTGCTGTTCAGTTTTGAGTATTCCCTGGCAAAACTTCTGATGAGCTGGGGGATTCAACCAGACAGCATGATTGGCCATAGCAATGCGGAATACATAGCAGCCTGCCTCAGTGGGTTGTTGAGTTTGGAATCAGCCTTAGGTTTGATTGTTCGTCGCGGAGAGCTGATGCAGCAGATGCCTGCTGGAAAGATGCTGAGTGTATCGATCTCATCGCAGGATTTACAACCCTATTTAGATCAGGCCCCTGAGATTGCCTTTGCTGCGCACAACAGTGCCACCTCGTGTGTGGTTTCGGGACCTCCTGAGGCAGTAGATGCATTTCAGGCACTGCTGGAAGGAGCAGGCATCATGACAAAATCGGTACGCTCTTCGCATGCGGGCCATTCCCAGATGATGGATGGTATGCTGGATGCTTATCGTGAGGAATTGGAGCGGGTGACTTTTTCTGAACTTCAGACGCCATTTATGTCGAACTATACAGGGAAGGAGGCGAGCTATGAAGAGGTAAGTAAACCAGACTACTGGTTGAAACATCTGCGTCATACGGTGAAGTTTTCCGAAGGGATCGGGGAGTTGATGAGCTCGGAGCATGTATTGTTTGTGGAGGTAGGCCCCGGCAAGACGCTGGGATCATTTGTTGGCGCTCATCCTAAGAAAGGCAGAGGCCATCAGGTGGTGAATATGTTGGGGCATCCGAAGGAAGAGGAGAATGACTTCAAGCGTGTCTTTGAAGGATTGGGCAAACTGTGGGTTCATGGTCACCAACCAGATTGGAGTGCCTTTTACGGTAATGAAGAACGGAAGAAGGTTTCCTTACCGACGTATTCCTTTGAAAAAGAGCAATACCCAGCCAATGTCGATGCGACGAAGATGATCATGGAGATGATGTCGGTACAGCGTCCGGTGAGCACATCTTTATCGGAATGCCTGTATGTGCCCTCATGGGAATCCTCGGAGTTGATCAAGGAAGGGCACGGCTTAGGAGAGAAAGGAGAACACCTCACCTTGTTTTTCTGTGACGATTCCTGGCAAGGCCTGGCAGACGGATTATTGTCGTCATTGAATGCGAAAGGAGATACAGTTATTGAGGTACGAAAAGGCACTTCTTTTGAAGAGAAGGAAACAGCCTTCACGATAGACCCAGAAGACAGGAATCACTATGATCGACTGTTAGGGTCGATTGACCGTAAAGGGAAAGATGTGCGGATCATATTCGGTTGGGGGCTGAGTGTAGAGGAACCACAGATACGTTTAGAATCGTACCGTAAGAAGCTAGGAGAGAGCTATTTCAGTTTACTGGACCTGACGCGTTCAGTAAGCGAATGGGTAGGCAAGGATCGGGTAGAGATCACGACACTGACCCACAGATTACATCAGGTATTGGGAAAGGAAGCTGTTTTGGCGGACCAGTCCCCGATGTTGGGAGCGGTAAAGGTGATCCCGAAGGAATATACAAACATCAGTTGCCGCAACATAGACCTCAACAGGGTAGATGGTGACGAAGAATTGATTGGTTCGTTGCTGGATGAGCTCCATTATTCTGATGGTGAGCAGCTGGTGAGTTATCGCTACGGAACAAGGTTTACGCCTTCGTTACGTCAAAAGATAGTGGACTTACCAGCCAATAATGAGGAACTCTCATGGGTAGCAGGAGGAGTCTATCTGATCACAGGAGGTCTGGGTGGAGTAGGGTTGACCTATGCTGATCAACTATCGAAAGAGGTACCCGGAGTGAAGTTGATCTTGTTGGGTCGAAGGACATTGCCACCCAAAAGCGATTGGGCTTCATGGCTAACATTAAATAAGAAAAATAAAGAAGAAGATCCACAATACAGTACCATAGCAACTTTATTGAAGATCGAGGAACGAGGAGGTGAGGTGTATTATGTCAGTATTGATTTGACAGACGCGGCGGCCCTTAAATCAGAGCTCACCAGGATTACCCAGCAGACAGGTCAGATACGAGGTGTGATCCACACGGCGGGTATTGGAGATTTTGCAGGTGTGATCCATAAACGGAGCCGGGAGGATTGTGAGGAGATCTTTTCATCGAAGATCTATGGTACGATCGCGTTGACCTCAGCCCTGGAGGGCAAGGAGTTGGACTTTACGGTGTATTGTTCCTCATTTTCATCGGTATCGGCCCCGTTTGGTCAGGTAAGTTATGTAGCGGCCAATTTGTTTTTGGAGTCCTTTGCCCGGTCACAGTCATTGGTACAACAAGGCAAGGTGATCAGCATTGGCTGGAACCAGTGGTCAGAGGTGGGCATAGCAGCCAGAGAGATTGCAGCGAAGCGGTTCAACTTGAGTGAGGACAGCATCACCCCGGAGGAGGGTTATGATTTATTGAAGCGGAGCTTGAAACTGAACCGGCCTGAGGTTTTCATTACCCGATATGACCCAATGGCCAATCGAGATCAGCCTCAGGCAGTGGTAAGTCTGAGTCCATCATCGGTAGACACAGCTGCAGACAAGGAGGAAGCATCGACCAAAGAGCTGTCAATAAGTAGTTACAGTGATCTGGAGACTGGGTTACTGGAATTATGGCAGTCCTTTTTTGGCAAGACTGACCTGGAGGTAGAGGATGACTTTTTTGAGATCGGAGGAGATTCCTTGAAAGCGTTGACGATGACGCGTCGGATCAACATGCACTTTCAGGTGGACATTTCGTTGGTGGACTTTTTTAAGCACTCGACGATTGTTTCACTGGCCTCGTACTTATCGGATCAGGAAGGCCAAAGTCATGAATCGATAGCTAAGGCAGAGGAGCAGCCACATTACGGGTTATCATCGGCACAGCGCCGGTTATATTTTTTATATGAGTTTGACCGGTCTTCTCTGGCATACAACCTGCCACAGGTGGTACGGTTTGAGGGGGATTTGGACAGGGAACAATTGGCGTATGCCTTACAGCAACTGGTTGATCGTCATGAAGCCTTAAGAACCTCCTTTGAGATGGTAGGTGAAGAGGTGGTACAGCGGGTACATGCGGACTGTGCACTTGATATTGCTTGCTACGAAGCAGAAGAATCAGAGGTCAGTTCACTGGTGAAGGCATTCATCCGGCCTTTCGATCTGTCGACAGCCCCATTGATCCGGGTAGGCTTGATCCGTGTATCGGAAGCGGACCATGTGTTGATGGTAGATACGCACCACATTGTGAGTGATGGCACCTCACAGGGGATACTGATCGGAGACTTCATGCGGTTGTATCAGGGTGAGGAGATGACGGCACTATCCTTACAATACAAGGATTATTCGCAGTGGCAGGGAAGTGAGGCATACCAATCAGGGCTGTTAGCCCAACGTGACTATTGGCAGGGAATATTTTCCGAGCCAGTGACGGTGATGGAGTTACCGACAGATCATGCACGTCCGCGGTTGATGGAACATCGTGGTGGCAAGATAGGGTTCATGCTGGAGGCGAAGGAGACGGCTGCCTTGAAACAGTTGACGCGAGAAGAAGGGACGACTATGTTCATGGTATTGTTGTCGGCGCTGAATGTGTTGTTGAGCAAGCTGAGCAATCAGGAAGACATAGTGATAGGTACACCGACGGCAGGTCGGAACCACACGGATTTGGAAGAGATGATCGGGATGTTTGTGAACACGCTGGTGTTGCGCAACAACGTATCAGGGGCGAAGACCTTCAGACAATTTTTGCAGGAGGTAAAAGAACGAACGCTCCGAGCATTTGACCACCAGGACTACCAGTATGAAGACCTGATCGACTTATTGCAAGTGAGCAGGGAACCCAACAGGAACCCCCTGTTTGATGTGATGTTTGTCTTTCAGAATTTTGAGGCACAGGAGCTCAAAGTGCCAGGAGTTACTTTGAAGGGATACCCTATCGTTCATAAAACCTCAAAGTTTGACCTGACCTTTTTTGTGGCAGAACTGGCTGAAAACTTGCGAGTCGAGCTCGAATTCTCGACAGAACTGTTCACTCAAGATACGGCAGAACGATTTTTGGGATACTTAAAAGAAGTACTTACATGTGTCACATTTGACCATTCGGTGGCCGTGTCGGAAATTGAATTATTATCAGAACAGGAGCGAACTATGCTTCTGAATCAATACAATCTATCAGACTTTGGCTACCCAGCCACGGCAACGCTGGTTTCATTATTCGAGGAACAAGTAAAGCAGCAAACTGATCAAGTGGCCCTTATCTACGGAGAAGAATCAGTGAGCTACAATGATTTGAATGTTAGATCAAATCAGCTTTCAGGCTATCTAAAAGACAAGGGAGTAACTACGGGATCCATTGTTGGCTTGTTATTGGATGATCCCCTGCAACAGGTTGTAGCCATTCTTGGAGTATTGAAGGCCTCAGGATGTTATTTGCCTATCGATACGACTCATCCGGACGAGCGAGTTGGTTATATGTTGGATGATAGTGCATGCCAGATGGTTTTAACCACTGCGACGCAAATTTCTTTACGTCAACAATTGTTGGAAAGTCGAGAGGTAGTATTGGTATCTGATGATCAAATACAAAACTATTCAGGACATAACCTGACTCAAGAGGCCACAAGCAGTGATTTGGCTTATATCATTTACACCTCAGGTACGACCGGCCGTCCGAAAGGAGCGATGATTGAGCATCGACAAGTGGTTCGTTTATTTTTCAATGAGTCCCCCTTGTTTGATTTTGGTCCGTCCGATGTATGGACCATGTTCCATTCTTACAGCTTCGATTTCTCTGTATGGGAGATGTATGGAGCGTTGTTGCATGGAGGTAAGTTGGTTTTGCTATCCCGTCAAGAAGCACAGGACCCGTCAATGTATCGTCGACTGTTGGTGAAACATGGGGTGACGATCCTGAACCAGACACCAACCGCATTTCAAAACCTGCAAACAGAAGATCAACTGAAGGGTGACAGTTCCTTACTGGTTCGTCAAGTAATTTTTGGAGGTGAGAAGCTAATTCCGGGTGCCATCAGGTCCTGGCAAGAAAAATATCCTGATACACAGATGATCAACATGTACGGAATCACGGAGACTACCGTGCATGTTACTTACAAGCTGTTGAAATCCAGTGATTTATCATCTAGTGTGTCGAACATTGGTAAGCCCATTCCAACGACTCAGGTGTATGTGTTGGATGATCATGGCAAATTGTGTTTGCCTGGTGTGAAAGGGGAGTTATATGTAGGAGGCGATGGCGTTTGCCGAGGCTATTTGAATAACTCGGAACTTACAGTGAAGAAATTCATCCCGAATCCGTATCAACCAGGAGGCCGATTGTACAGGACTGGAGATGCAGGTCGCTGGTTACCTAATGGAGATTTGGAATACCTGGGCCGGATCGACAATCAGGTTCAAGTGAGAGGATATCGCATCGAATTGGGAGAGATTGAAACGCATCTATTGGCACATGAAGGGGTAAGAGAAGCAATAGTTACCAACTGGGGTGAAGGGACTAATGTCAGCCTGGTGGGATATTATGTGTCCGAAGAAGAACTGTCAGTTAGTACGTTACGAAACCACCTGTCATTGCAGCTTCCGAGCTATATGATCCCAGCATACTTTATACATCTGGAACGGATGCCATTGACCGGAAATGGTAAAGTGGATTTGAGGGCCTTGCCAGAGCCGGAAGCTACTGCTCAGGAAGCATACATTGCGCCGAGAAATGAGACTGAAGAGCAATTAGCTCAAGTCTGGAAAGAGGTATTGAAGGTCGAGAAAATTGGCATCAATGACAATTATTTTGCTTTAGGTGGTGACTCGATCAAAGTGATCAATATCGTGAGCCAAATCAATAAAGCCTTCAATGCTGACATAACGATCGCTGACGTTTTCGCTCACCAGACCATTGAACAAATCGCCTCATTGATTCCAGATCAATCTGCTGAAACCTCGACAGAAAATTTAAGAGATGAAGTCCTCGATGAATTTGCGGCTTTAAAAGATAAAGTGCTTAACCATGGATAAAATGGATGACATTGTAGACGTATATCCAATGAGCGATATACAAAAGGGCATGATATTCCACTCGATCAAGGAAGGTGGAGTTTATCATGATCAGATGCTGCATCTATTGAAAATCGAACACTTCAATGTTGAGATATTTCAAAAGGCCTTAGCACTTATATCATGGAAACATGCCATGCTTAGGACAAGTTTCAGCATGGAAAAGTACGACGAGCCTCTACAATTTGTGCATAAAGGTGTCGCTATAGATTATTTGCATCAGAACCTGACTGATTTATTAACGGATCAACAAGAAAAATTCATTGAATCCGAACTTCAAATGGATAAGTCTAAACCTTTTGATTTGTCTCGACCTGGAGCCTGGAGATACCGGTCTTACGCATTGGGCGACAATAATTTTGCCGTTTGTTTCATCTTTCATCATGCAATACTCGATGGATGGAGCAATGCCTCTTTTAGTACAGAATTACATGATATCTATTTTCAATTATTAAAGGATCCAGGTTATACGCCAACACCACTGAAAAGCTCCTATAAGGACTTCATCATCGAACAAAGATTGCAGAAGAAAAACAACCATGGGGAGGAATTCTGGAAACAAGAACTTGATGATTATACCAGGTTCGCGTTTGATGAAAAAGAAGACATTGCCACATTTAAACATGCAAATGCGGTTATTGGTGCAGAGGTCTACGAACAACTGGTAAACTATTCCAGAACACATCATTTAAACACCAAATCCGTTTGCTACGCGGCTTTTTTGTATTGCCTCAGGTTGTATGCCCACAGCAGTGATATTACCGCTGGATTAATTACCAACAATCGTCCAGCCATCGAAGATGGTGAAAAGGTATTAGGCTGTTTCCTCAATACGGTACCATTCAGGTATGTTTTTGAGCAGGACCAGACATGGCATGAATTGGTCAAAAGCGTTCACGATAAGTTGATCCAGCTAAAGAAATATGATCACCTTTCACTATTGGAGATTTCAAAACTGGTTGATGGAACTACCGACGAAGAGAATCCCATTGTTGATGTAATTTTTAATTATATCGATTTCCACGTTTATGATCAGATCAATGATCACAAACCGGAGCAACTCAATGGAAATTCGGAGGTCTTTCGATTCAATGCGGGAAGTTATGAACGAACCAACTTCGGGATGGCTTTTACGGTGAGTACGACAGATGGGTTGATCTCCTGTACGCTTTCTTATCTGACTTCATACGTAAGCGATGGGGTTGTTGAAGACTTCCTTGCTTTATATGAAAGGGTGATAAAGGAAATTGCAGCTCGCGCCAATGATCCTATAAAAAAAGCAAGTGTCTTTCCGGATGACATTATTACAAGCTTGACAGCAAGTGATCAATTCAAAATCGGTTACCCAACCACAGCGACGTTAGTTTCCTTATTTGAAGAACAAGTAACGCAGCAAGCAGATAAGGTTGCCCTCATCTATGGTGAAGAGTCTGTGAGCTATCATGACCTTAATGTTCGATCGAATCAGCTGGCTGCGTACCTGAAATATAAAGGAGTAACAACCGGATCCATTGTTGGATTGTTATTGGATGATCCATTGCAACAGGTGATTTCCATTCTCGGAACATTAAAAGCCTCGGGATGCTATTTACCAATTGATACGTCTCATCCGGATGAGCGCATTGGTTATATGTTGGATGACAGTACATGCAAGATGGTCCTGACCAATACCGCCCTGGCTTCCGCTCGTCAACAACTGCTGGAAGGCCGTGTAGTGGTACTGGTGTCTGATGAAAAAGTACAGACCTACTCTGGTGAGAACCTTGTCCGGGAAGTAGGGAGTAGTGATTTGGCATATATCATTTACACATCAGGAACGACCGGTCGTCCGAAAGGGGCGATGATCGAGCATCGTCAAGTGGTTCGATTGTTTTTCAATGAGTCACCTTTATTCGATTTTGGTCCTTCAGATGTGTGGACCATGTTCCATTCCTACAGTTTTGACTTCTCCGTATGGGAGATGTATGGGGCGTTGTTGCATGGAGGCAAGTTGGTATTACTATCACGTGAAGTAGCGCGAGACCCTGGTATCTATCATCAGCTGTTGGCGGATCACGGAGTAACAATCCTGAATCAGACACCAACTGCGTTTCAAAGCCTACAAGCTCAAGATCATCTGAAGGGTGACAATTCCTTGCAGGTTCGTAAAGTAATTTTTGGAGGCGAAAAGCTGATTCCGAGCGTCATCAGGTCCTGGAAAGAGAAATACCCTGAAACGGAAATGATCAACATGTATGGGATCACCGAGACCACCGTGCATGTGACCTACAAATTATTGACCGCCAGCGACCTATCGTCAAGTGTTTCCAACATAGGTAAGCCTATTCCAACTACCCAGGTACATGTATTGGATGATCAAGGCCAGTTGAGTTTACCTGGAGTTAAAGGGGAGCTGTATGTAGGAGGTGATGGTGTTTGCCGAGGGTATTTAAATAATTCAGAACTCACAGAAGAGAAATTTATTCCTAATCCGTTTCAAGGAGGAGGTCGATTGTACAAGACTGGCGATGCAGGTCGCTGGTTACCGAATGGGGAATTGGAATACCTGGGTAGGATCGATAATCAGGTACAGGTGAGAGGCTATCGCATAGAAACCGGCGAGATAGAGACGCATCTATTAGCGCATGAATGGGTAAAAGAAGCGGTAGTAACCAGTCGGGGTGAAGAGACAGATATTAACCTGGTGGGATACTATGTGTCGGAGGAAGAACTGTCAGTAAATACATTAAGAAGCCACTTGTCACATCAGCTACCAAGCTACATGATCCCAGCATACTTTGTTCACCTGGATCAGATGCCATTGACAGGTAATGGGAAAGTAGACCTGAGGGCTTTACCAGAGCCAGAAGCGACTGCTCAGGAAGCATACATCGCCCCACGAAACCCCGAAGAAGCGCTGTTATGTGAGATTTGGCAATCAGTATTGAGTATTGAAAAGATCGGGATCGGGGATAACTTTTTCACGGTAGGCGGGGATTCGATCAAGTCGATCCAGATCATATCCAGGTTGCGTGCATCAGGTTATGAGTTGTCAGTAAAGGACATATTTTCTAGTCAGACGATCGAAGTATTAGCGCCTCGAATGCGCCTGCTGACTCGGGAAGTTGACCAGTCTCCGGTTACGGGCTATGTACCTTTGACCGGTATACAAGCCTGGTTTTTCGCTCAGCCATTGCAGGCTGCGCATCATTTCAATCAATCTGTGTTACTGAACTTTCCGAATGGGATCACAGAAGCTACGGTAAGGACGATTTTCGATCAGTTACAGCGACATCACGATGCATTTCGGATGAGCTATTCGATGGATACTTCAGGCGTTCATCAAGAGAATAAAGGCATTCCTTATCCGCTTACGTTGACCTATGCTGATCTTAGCTCAGACAATTCTGCCACAGCTACACTGTCAACCTTGTGCCAGCAAGAACAAGAAGGGATAGACCTGAAGGAAGGACCGCTGCTGCGGTTAGGTCTGTTTGATATGCCTGATGGAAGTCGATTACAGGTTGTGGTCCATCACCTGGTCATGGATGGAGTGTCCTGGCGAGTGCTGTTTGAAGACATTGATAGCCTGTACCGACAGATCGAAGCAGGTAAATCCTTGCAATTGCCTCCGAAGACTGATTCCTACAAGAGCTGGTCGGAGGGTTTACGGTCGTACATGAAAGGGGAGACGTTCAAGAATAACCTTTCCTACTGGCAAGAAGCGTTTAAGCAAGAATGTGGTGACATTCCAAAAGACACATCTACGGAAAGTAACCGGATGTGTGATACCAGAACGGTCCATTTTCAGCTGGATGCAGCAATCACAACAGATCTTTTGACCACTGTTCACAAGCCCTTTAATACACAGATCAATGATATGTTGTTAAGTGGCTTGATCCTGGGCGCGCATGAATATTATGGTAATGACTCATTGCGGGTGGATCTGGAAGGCCATGGCAGGGAAGAGATAGTACCAGACCTGGACATCAGTCGAACGATCGGATGGTTTACGAGCATTTATTCGGTGGAACTGAGCTATGCATCAGAGATGTCAGCGGTATTGAAGGGAGTTAAGGAACGGCTTCGAAGTATTCCTCAGAATGGTGCGGATTACCTATTAGCAAGATACGTATCCCAAGAGTTGCCGGAAGTAGATGCTTCATCTCAAACCAGGATCAGCTTTAATTATCTGGGGCAGTTTGATGGCGATACCGAAGGTCGTGTGTTTGAGATAGCGTCTGAGTCATCCGGGTTGAATCACTCCGAGGAAGAGATCCGCTTTCATGACTGGGACTTCACAGGCATGGTAGCAGGAGGTCAGTTGACACTAAGTTTGACCTACAACAAGGAGGCTTATTCAGAAGAGAAGGTCCGGTCGTTCATGTCTGCGTACCAGTCACAGCTACGATCCCTGATCACGTATTGCCAGGGCTATGTTGAAGCGGGTAGAAGGGAATTAACTCCTTCAGATCTTTCCTACAAAGGCCTGACACTTAATCAATTGTCACACTTACAGACAGAGTACAGGTTGAAGGATGTCTATCCACTGTCACCGATGCAAGAAGGGCTGTTGTTTCACGCCCTGAGTGAACCAGATACGAGCTATTATTTTGAACAGGTAAGCTACCGCCTAGAGGGTCAGGTTGACCAGTCGGCGGTAGAACAAAGCTTGTTGAGGTTAGCCTCACGCTATGATATTTTGCGTACGGTGTTTGTGTCTGGCGGACATGATCGACCGCTGCAGGTGGTACAGGAAGATGGAGTGATAGGCTACACGTATGAAGACCTCCGTGAAGAGGTATCTACCTCAAGACAAGAATTAGAAGAGATACTGCAAGGTTACCGGGAAGCTGACCGTTCGCGAGGTTTTGATTTGAGTAAAGGGCCCTTGATGCGAGTGAGCATCTACCGATTAAGTGAAGCGGTATATGAGTTTGTCTGGAGTCACCATCATATCTTGATGGATGGTTGGTGCATGAGCATCCTGATCAATGAGTTCGGGGCATTGTACAGCAGCAAGGGAGCACAGCAGACGCTCAATTTACCATCGGTGCTTCCATATTCGGACTACATCATGTGGCTGGAAGGTCGAGACATGGAAGCCTCGTCAGCCTATTGGTCGAAATACCTGTCGGGATATGCTACCCGCGCTATGCTACCGGGCAAGCATCAGATACAGCATACATCTACAAACCCCGATAAAACCATGACCAGACTGGTTTTGGATCGGGAACAAACTTCTGGATTGCAGGAAGTATGTCAGGGATATGGAGTGACGCTCAACACGATGATCCAGGGAATCTGGGGCATCTTATTGAGTCGATACAATGATACCAACGACGTAGTTTTTGGTACGGTTGTTTCAGGCCGTCCGGCGGAGGTAAAGGGCATAGAAGAGATGGTGGGCTTGTTTATCAACACGATTCCCGTTCGCGTAGGCTATGAACAGCAAGAGGGCCTGGAGGCCTATTTAAAACGACTTCAAGACCAATCTTTGGCAAGTGAGCCCCATCATTATCAGAAGTTGTCAGAAATCCAATCGATGAGTGAGTTGGGTCAGGACCTGATCGACCACATCCTGGTATTTGAGAACTACCCAATATCAGAGCAGATCGAAGACGATGGTGAAGAGACTAGCCACGACTATGTGGTGTCGGGTACACAGATTTATGAAGAGACCCACTATGACCTATCGGTTACAGTATTGCCCGGAGAGGAGATCATCATCGACATTAAATATAACCGGAACAGATACGAAGATTTCCTGATATCAGGGGTTAAAACTCACTTGACACAGCTTGTTTTTCAAATCACGTCAAATAAGCGACTAAAACCTTCGGAGATCGATCTGTTATCGGATAAAGAAAGCGTTCAACTCATTGATGAATTCAACCAAACAGATCAGCCATATCCGCAACACATGTCACTACTGGATCTCTTTGAAGAAACGGTTACTGGAACTCCTGAGGAGATTGCATTGATTCATAATGACATAAAGGTCACTTACCGGGAATTGAATGAAAAGGCAGAACGCATGGCTGCTCAGCTTCAGCAAGCCAACGTAAAGCAAGGAGATATCGTAGCGCTACTGATTGACAGATCCGTTGAATTGGTAGTTGGCATACTTGCTACCTTAAAGCTAGGAGCGACTTACCTGCCATTAGACATAAAACAACCAGAGAAACGGATCAGGTATTTGTTGTCCGATAGCAATACGGTGCTACTGCTTTCGGAGCATGAAAATGTGTCATTATACAGCGATCAAGTAAATGTAATGGATGTTTGGAGTCCAGAAGAAAGCACGAACTCCTTCACTCGTTCATCTGATATGTCCTCTACGGACATTGCGTACATCATTTATACCTCAGGGTCTACTGGACTTCCAAAGGGCGTCATGATTGAACATCGATCAGTCGTCAACCTGGTTCACAGTTTGACCAACAGGTATGGGCTTCAGAGAGGTGAACGAATTTTGTTATTCGCCAACATCAGTTTTGATACGTCGGTGGAACAGATGTGGCTCGCTTTCAGTACGGGTTCTTCCTTGATATTGGTTGATAATTCAACCTTATTGAATACCACACAATTCAATGACTATCTCGCTAAAAATCACGTAACCCACTTAAACACGACACCTTCATTCTTGGCTGGGATGGAAGTGAAGCCCCTTGAATCATTCAATCGAATAATCGTTGGAGGAGAAAAATGTCCACTGGAATTAGCGGAGAAGTACAGTTCATATTGTGACTTTTACAATTCCTATGGCCCAACTGAAGCCACGGTCACCACTCACACGTGTATTTTTCACCCGGAAACGCACGATACACCCGTAATTCCATTGGGTCGTCAAAACGCTAATGTTAAAATTTATGTCTTGAGCAAAGACCGGAAACTGCAGCCTGTGGGTGTGCCCGGTGAAATCTACATCGGTGGAGATTGCTTATCCCGTGGCTATTTGAATAATCAGAAATTAACGGAAAATAAATTTGTTGATAGTCCTTTCCATGAAGGAGAGAAGATCTACAGTTCCGGAGACCTGGGAAAGTGGCTACCAAATGGCCATCTGGAATATCTTGGAAGAGTAGAGCAACAATTGAAGATCAGAGGCTTTAGAGTGGAACCCGGAGAAATTGAATATCATCTCGTTGCCCATGAAAGCATTAGAGAAGCTGCGGTAGTGCCGATAGGAGATAAGGACGTTTCTCTTAGCGCATACTATACGTCAGATCATGAATTGTCGCGTGGTGAAATCCGCTTTTATTTATCAGAGCGCGTACCCGAGTACATGATACCCAGGGACTATGTTCATATGGACAAATTGCCCCTGACTTCCAATGGAAAACTCGATACGAAAGCCTTGCCTGCCCCTCAGATTACAATAGAAGGAAGCTATGTAGCTCCGGCAAATGAAGTGGAGGCTAAACTGATTCACTTATGGCAAGAGGTACTTAATGTAGAAGCAACAGCGATAAGCACTGATTCGAACTTTTTTGAAATAGGAGGGACTTCCATCAAGCTTGTCCAGCTTCAGGAAAAGATGAAGCAAACATTTGAAACAGACATCAATGTCGCAACGATTTTCAGGTCACCGACGGTGGCCAGTCTTGCTGAATTTTTGATGAAGGGAGACACGAAGATTGAAGAAATCAATGAACGTGTAGATGCTTCAGTAAGTGAAGCAGATGACTTTTTTAACACATTTAACCAATGATCAGGTAGGGTCTTAACGCCACCGAAAACGAAAACAACCATGTCTGAATATAATGGCCTTGAAATAGCGGTAATTGGGATGGCCGGAAGATTCCCCGGAGCAGATAATATTGAAGAGTTCTGGTCTAATCTTTCGAGGAGTGTGGAATCCGTCGACTTTTTTCACAAAGAAGAGCTACTGGAAGCCGGGGAAGATGAAAACAAGATCAATGATCCCAACTACGTAAATGCCAACGCTTTCCTATCAGACAAAGAACACTTTGACGAAGCATTTTTCGGCTATCGACCAGACGAAGCGAAGGTCATGGATCCTCAGGTTCGGGTACTTCATGAGTGTGTTTGGCATGCGATTGAGGACGCTGGGATCAACTTAGATCACCATAAAATTCCGATTGGTTTGTTTCTGGGTACTTCAAATAATTTTGATTGGCAAGTCCTATCGAAGGTCAAAAATTTGGAGGGTTTGGTGGATGACTTCTCTCTCATCCCGCTATCTGATCCAAAGTTTGTCAGCAGCAGGATCGCCTACTTATTGGACCTGAAAGGTCCGGCCATTTTCAATGATACGGCATGCTCCACTTCCCTGGTAAATATCCATCAGGCGTGTAGAAGTCTACTCATGGCAGACTGTAATGTTGCCATTGCCGGAGGAGCATCGATAAAAGGAGAATCAAAGAAAGGGTATTTATACAAGGAGGGCATGATCTCTTCTAAGGATGGTCATTGCAGAGCCTTTGATGAGGAGGCAAGTGGTTGCATCAGCGGGGAAGGCGTTGGGGTAGTAGTCCTCAAAAAGTTAAGTAAGGCCTTAGAAGATGGAGATCAGGTCTACGCCATCGTAAAAGGAAGCAGCATCAATAATGATGGAGCGGAAAAAGTGAACTATGCCGCTCCTGGTGTAAACGGCCAGGCGGAAGTGCTCATCAAAGCCAGGAAAATGGCAAAAGTTGCCCCTGAGAGTATTGGTTACATTGAAACCCATGGAACTGGGACGATTCTAGGAGACCCCATAGAAATAGAAGCTCTGAAACTGGCCTTTGGAAATGGATCTGATAAACATTGTGCCATCGGTTCAGTAAAAACCAATATTGGCCATTTGGATGCCGCCGCAGGCGTCGCCGGTTTTATCAAAACGGTACTGGCGCTGAAACATAAGAAAATTCCAGCAAGCCTGAACTTTAGCTCACCCAATCCTGAAATAGATTTTACAAAATCACCCTTCTATGTGAACACTGCCTTGAGGGATTGGAATAAAGGCCAATATCCATTGCGCGCTGGGGTGAGTTCCTTTGGCATTGGCGGGACGAATGCCCATGTGATTTTAGAAGAAGCTCCAGTCAAGGAGGATACAAGCAAGTTACGACCATACGAATTACTCACGTATTCAGCAAAATCTGTTGCTGGACTTAAACGAAATGCAGCTTCTCTCAAGACCTACTTGAATGATAATGCTCAATTAAGTTTGGCGGATGCTGTCTATACGCTAAACATAGGGCGAAGTAGTTTTCCTTTTCGAAAAACCATAGTTGCTCAAACCAAGGCAGATCTACAGAAGAAACTTGACGATCTGATTGATGATACGTCGGTTGTAACGCCGCTAGTGGATAAGAGTTCCGTGGTTTTTATGTTTCCCGGACAAGGTGCCCAGTATACGGGGATGTGTGCTGATCTTTATGAAAGTGAAACCTCTTTTCGGCAGATCGTTGATGAATGTTGTGCCATCATTCGTCAGCAATCAGGAAAGGACCTGAAACCTATTCTTTTTGCTGAGGATAGTGATGGAATTGATCAGACTGAATTCACGCAGCCTGCGCTTTTTGTCATGGAATATGCCTTGGCAGTGCTATTGATGAATCTAGGTATTCGACCGGATAAAATGATCGGTCATAGCATTGGGGAATATGTGGCAGCTTGTATAGCCGGTGTTTTTTCTTTGGCCGATGCTTTGAAACTCGTTGCGAAACGCGGCGAATTGATGCAGCGAATGCCGAAGGGCAAAATGTTGAGCGTCATGGTTTCGGAGAATGAACTTGCTCGTTCAATTGCATTACCCCAAGAGGTTGATATAGCGGCCATTAACAGTTCTGCATCCGTTGTGCTGGCGGGTGAGGAAAGCGCACTTTTGATCCTTCAGACTGAGTTAGAAAAAGCGGAAATTAAAAGTAAGATCATCAATACTTCTCACGCTTTTCATTCACAGATGATGTCTGGAATGCTGGAAGAGTTTCGGGCAGTTGTGGACAATGTAGAGCGACAAGCGTCTAACATTCCTATTGTTTCTAATCTCACAGGAAAGGTTACTTCAGTTTCGGAGCTTACAGAATCTTCTTACTGGGTTGACCAAATTCGGAATACCGTTAAGTTCTCCGAAGGTCTTGCAGAACTGATGACTGATGAGCACCTGGTCTTCGTTGAAGTAGGCCCTGGTAAAACACTTGGATCATTTGTTGGTGCGCACCTACTCAAAAAGAGAACGCATAAAATTGTGAACCTGATTAGTTCGAAAGGTGGTCATACCAATGATTACGAAACCTTTCTTACAGGAGTCGGTAAGTTATGGCAATACGGAATTGATCCGGAATGGACTGCTTTCTATATAGGTCAGGGGCGTAAGAAAACATCAATACCCGGCTATTCATTTGAAAAGAAGGAATATCCGATCTCAGTAGATGCCTATAAAACAATCTCCGGACTCATTCCCGAGACGAAATCAGTAAGAGAAGACCTCTCAAACTGGTTTTATGCACCCACCTGGAAACTGTCAACCAAACGGCAATCAGCGGCTGATTTTAGTCTAGAAAAGAGCTGTCTGATTTTCATGGATGATTGCGGGCTCTCAGAGCGAATTTGTGCATCATTGGATCAACATGTAGCCACGTTGGTTCGTGTTGAAGCAGGGGATCAATTTGAGGAAAAACCATCCGGAGACTATAAGATTAATCCATCTTCGGAAGAGGATTTTTTCAAACTCTTCGAGGAACTGGCTACACGGGGCCAAATTCCGGATCAGGTAATTTATGCCTGGGGCATCATGGGTCAAGGGCTTTCAGCATTATCGATATCAGATTTTGATAGCCAGCTTGAAACACTCCTGTTCGTATGCAAAGGCTATTTGGAGCAGTATCATGAGCAAAAGGAGGTTCTCATATTGACAAGTGATTCACACGACTTTTTGACGAAACCTGCATTGAATAACGTTTCAGGATCGTTTGCTTCATGTCTGCTTAAGGTGATTGCTCAAGAACACCCTGCGCTTGTAACAGGACTTATTGACGTTGCTAAAGACGAATTGGAAACACCTGCTTTACTGCAAAACGTATTAACGGAGTTAGGTAACCCGGAGCCCGGGAAGCATATTGCTTTGAGAAACTCCCTCCGATGGGAGCAGCACTTTGATCGCCAGGTCATTCCGGAAAAAGTTTACCCAACATTTAAACAGCAGGGAGTCTACCTTATCACGGGTGGATTAGGCAATCTTGGCCAGACCATGGCCAATTATTTGGCCAACGAATACCGTGCCCATTTGATTTTGGTTGGTAAAACGGAATTGCCGCCAAGAGTAGAATGGGAAAATGTACTAGCCAGGGATAAATCTGAGCCAAATGTTGCAAGCAAGATTCGAAAAATCGAGGAGTTAGAAGAAGCAGGAGGTAAGGTTCACTATGCTGCTTGTGATTTCTCATCGGAGGTTCGGCTAAAAGAGATTCTTGAAGCATCTGAAACGGAATTTGGTCCAATTGATGGAGTGATCCATGCAGCTGGCACCTTGAATGATGATTCATTTAAGCCCCTAACAAAGGTAAAACGCAAAGACTTGAATGTTCAGTTTTCGCCTAAGCGAAATGGAATCATGGCTTTGAAAGAAGCGATAGGAGATAGAGAACTGGATTTTTGTGTTACGACTTCTTCTTTGTCGACCGTTCTGGGAGGAATCAACATGGGAGTCTATGCGATGGCGAACGCGTTCGTGGATCGGTATGTAAAGTATCACAGCGATATTGGGGATTTACAAAACTGGATGAGTCTGGACCTGGATGGCATTGATTATACAAGTCCAACTGCCACCTCTATCCGTGCCGCCGAGTTACCACAAGTATTGGAGCATGCCCTTGCATTCAGAGGAGCTTCACAGATCGTGGTTTCTACTGAGGATTTGAATACGCGATTGAATGACTGGGTAAAACAACTTGGCAATCAAAATGAGCCCGTTGAAAGTGCGGATTCGTCCGTTTCTGACGAGTCTATGAACTTAAAGGCTTCACCACAACTCCAAATGCTAAGCTTGTGGCAAGATTTCTTCGGTAAAGCAGAAATAGCATTAGATGATGATTTTTTCGAAATAGGAGGTGATTCACTGAAGGCCCTAACTTTAACTACCAGGATCAATAAGCAATTCCGCACTGATCTGGCATTAATGGACTTTTTCGATAATTCCAGTGTGAGGTCATTGACGGAGTTTATTGCTGAGTCCGATGGTCGTGATTATCTAGGCATAGAAAAAGCTAAGCCTAAGTCCTTCTATGAGGTTTCTTCTGCACAGCAACGACTTCATTTCCTCTACGAGTTTGATAAAGATTCGATAGCGTATAATCTTCCTCAGGCTTACCAATTAAAAGGAAAACTTGATCAGAGCCGACTTAAGTGGGTTTTTGAACAAATCATCGAGCGACATGAGAGCCTAAGGACCTCTTTCCGAAATACAGAAAGTGGTGTTGTTCAATACATAGAAAAGGAGATTCCGTTTGGAATAGAAAGCTTTGAGAAGGGCGACAAGGATGTCACAACAATTCTCAAACAATTTGTCAGACCCTTTGATCTGGAGTTTCCGCCGCTCTTAAGGGTGGGCGTTTTGAAATTGGAGAAAGATGATCATTTGTTGATGTTGGATATGCATCACATCGTCACGGACGGAACATCCACTTCAATTCTAATACAAGAATTCATTCGTCTGTATAACGGAGAGGAATTGCCAAACCAAGCGATTCAGTACAAAGATTATTCAGAATGGCAGAAAAGCGAGGAACATCAAGTTAGGCTGGAAGAAGTAAAAAAGTTTTGGATCAGTGAGTTTGAAACAAATACTTCCTATTTGGAGTTGCCAACGGACTTTGACAGGCCGGTTACATTGAATCACACAGGTGATGCCACGTCTTTCAGCATAGGCGAAGAGGAAACGATGAAGCTTAAGCAGATCACCAGAGAAAGTGGCGCTACGATGTTTATGACAATCCTTTCCGCTTTTAACATCTTTTTGAGCAAAATAAGTAACCAAAAGGACATAGTAATAGGAACCCCCGTTTCAGGAAGAGATCATGCGGACCTGGAAGGTGTGGTAGGTGTTTTTGTAAATACGCTTGCCATTCGAAATGAGGTAGATCCTTCATTAAGGTTTATGGATTTCCTGGAAAGCGTCAAGGACAAATCCCTTTCCAGTTTTGGGAATCAAGCCTACCCCTATGAGCAATTGATAGATACACTTCAGCTCGCACGGAACACCAACCGGAATCCACTTTTCGATGTGTTTTTCATGTTGCAAAACATTGAGATGGAAGACCTCCGTCTTGAACAGATGGAAGTTACTCCTTTCAGCATTCCGAGTGCAACTTCAAACTTTGATCTCAATTTATCTGCTACCGAAGCTGAGAAGGCTGTCTTTTTCAGATTAGAGTATTCGACGGAATTATTTCAACTGGAAACAATCCAAAAGTTCATCGCGTACTTCAAAAGAATTGTTGCTGAAATAGCCTCTGATCCTACTGTAAGAATTTCGGATATCGAAATACTGGGTCAGATAGAAAAGGATAAACTACTTCGGGAATTCAATGATACTTCGGTGAAATACCCGAAGGATAAAACAGTGACTCAAGTGTTTGAGGAGCAAGTAGAAAAAGGCCCAGACGAGATTGCTGTTGTTTTTGATGATCAGGTAGTTACGTACGGTCAGTTGAATAAGCAATCGAATCAACTTGCTTGCTATTTGAAGGGAAATGGAGTTAAAGTTGGTGACCGAATAGCCATCTATGCTGATAGAAGTATCGGCACTATCGTTTGTATGTTGGGAGTGATGAAAGCTGGTGGAATATACGTCCCTCTAGACCCTAATGCTCCAATTCAGAGATTAAAGCATGTATTAATGGAGTTGGATACGCCATTGATATTGAGCGCAATGGCAAGTCCACCAAACTTATCACTGGAGGGTCTTAACAAAACCATAGAGGTGAAGGAATTATCTGCAATTGATTTGTCGGAATTCCCGCCGGGTAATCTGGAGACTTCAATGTCTGCTAAGGATCTGGCGTATATCATTTATACCTCAGGAAGTACGGGTACCCCAAAAGGAGTGATGCTCAATCACGAAGGACTGGTCAATGTGGTGTTGTTCCATATTGAAGAATTGAATATGGGTGCCGGAGATAAGTATTTGCAGTTCATGTCACTGCTATTTGACGGCTCCGTTCTTGATATGGTCAAATCGCTGTTATCCGGAGCGACGCTTGTGCTCCCCACAAAACAATTGATCGAAGACCCGAAAGCATTATTACGATATATCGATGAACAAGGTGTAACCCTATTCACGATTACACCATCCTATTTGAGTCTGCTTGATAAGGCCAAAATGGATTCGGTTAGAACTTTAATTACAGCAGGAGAGGCGTGTCGGAAAGAAGATGCCCTTTATTACAGCCAATTCAAAGATTTTTACAATGGATATGGCCCTACGGAGGTAACCATCAACGCGACCCTTTACAAAGTAGACCCCACAAAAGAATATCCTACTAGTATTCCCATAGGACGACCCAGTGCGAATAAAAGAATATATGTGCTGGACGAACAACTGCAACTCGTTCCTTCCGGTGTAATAGGGGAAATGTATGTAGGTGGGACGGGCCTTTCTGAAGGATATCTCAACAATCCGGAATTGACTCGGGAAAAATTTATTGCAGATCCTTATCAGCCAGATCAATTGATCTATAAAACGGGAGATATTGGTAAATGGCTCCAAAATGGAAATCTCGAGTTTCATGGGAGGAAAGATCGACAGGTGAAAGTCGGTGGCTATCGCATAGAAACCGGCGAGATCGAGACGCACCTATTGGCGCATGAATGGGTAAAAGAAGCGGTAGTAACCAGTCGGGGTGAAGAGACAGATATTAACCTGGTGGGATACTATGTGTCGGAGGAAGAACTGTCAGTAAATACATTAAGAAGACACTTGTCACATCAGCTACCAAGCTACATGATCCCAGCATACTTTGTTCACCTGGATCAGATGCCATTGACAGTTAATGGGAAAGTAGACCTGAGGGCTTTACCAGAGCCAGAAGCGATTGCTCAGGAAGCATACATCGCCCCACGAAACCCCGAAGAAGCGCTGTTATGTGAGATTTGGCAATCAGTATTGAGTATTGAAAAGATCGGGATCGGGGATAACTTTTTCACGGTAGGCGGAGATTCGATCAAGTCGATCCAGATCATATCCAGGTTGCGTGCATCAGGTTATGAGTTGTCAGTAAAGGACATATTTTCTAGTCAGACGATCGAAGTATTAGCGCCTCGAATGCGCCTGCTGACTCGGGAAGTTGACCAGTCTCCGGTTACGGGCTATGTACCTTTGACCGGTATACAAGCCTGGTTTTTCGCTCAGCCATTGCAGGCTGCGCATCATTTCAATCAATCTGTGTTACTGAACTTTCCGAATGGGATCACAGAAGCTACGGTAAGGACGATTTTCGATCAGTTACAGCGACATCACGATGCATTTCGGATGAGCTATTCGATGGATACTTCAGGCGTTCATCAAGAGAATAAAGGCATTCCTTATCCGCTTACGTTGACCTATGCTGATCTTAGCTCAGACAATTCTGCCACAGCTACACTGTCAACCTTGTGCCAGCAAGAACAAGAAGGGATAGACCTGAAGGAAGGACCGCTGCTGCGGTTAGGTCTGTTTGATATGCCTGATGGAAGTCGATTACAGGTTGTGGTCCATCACCTGGTCATGGATGGAGTGTCCTGGCGAGTGCTGTTTGAAGACATTGATAGCCTGTACCGACAGATCGAAGCAGGTAAATCCTTGCAATTGCCTCCGAAGACTGATTCCTACAAGAGCTGGTCGGAGGGTTTACGGTCGTACATGAAAGAGGAGACGTTCAAGAATAACCTTTCCTACTGGCAAGAAGCGTTTAAGCAAGAATGTGGTGACATTCCAAAAGACACATCTACGGAAAGTAACCGGATGTGTGATACCAGAACGGTCCATTTTCAGCTGGATGCAGCAATCACAACAGATCTTTTGACCACTGTTCACAAGCCCTTTAATACACAGATCAATGACTTGTTGTTAAGTGGCTTGATCCTGGGCGCGCATGAACATTATGGTAATGACTCATTGCGGGTGGATCTGGAAGGCCATGGTAGGGAGGAGATAGTACCAGACCTGGACATCAGTCGAACGATCGGATGGTTTACGAGCATTTATTCGGTGGAACTGAGCTATGCATCAGAGATGTCAGCGGTATTGAAGGGAGTTAAGGAACAGCTTCGAAGTATTCCTCAGAATGGTGCGGATTACCTATTGGCAAGATACGTATCCCAAGAGTTGCCGGAAGTAGATGCTTCATCTCAAACCAGGATCAGCTTTAATTATCTGGGGCAGTTTGATGGCGATACCGAAGGTCGTGTGTTTGAGATAGCGTCTGAGTCATCCGGGTTGAATCACTCCGAGGAAGAGATCCGCTTTCATGACTGGGACTTCACAGGCATGGTAGCAGAAGGTCAGTTGACACTAAGTTTGACCTATAACAAGGAGGCTTATTCAGAAGAGAAGGTCCGGTCGTTCATGTCTGCGTACCAGTCACAGCTACGATCCCTGATCACGTATTGCCAGGGCTATGTTGAAGCGGGTAGAAGGGAATTAACTCCTTCAGATCTTTCCTACAAAGGCCTGACACTTAATCAATTGTCACACTTACAGACAGAGTACAGGTTGAAGGATGTCTATCCACTGTCACCGATGCAAGAAGGGCTGTTGTTTCACGCCCTGAGTGAACCAGATACGAGCTATTATTTTGAACAGGTAAGCTACCGCCTAGAGGGTCAGGTTGACCAGTCGGCGGTAGAACAAAGCTTGTTGAGGTTAGCCTCACGCTATGATATTTTGCGTACGGTGTTTGTGTCTGGCGGACATGATCGACCGCTGCAGGTGGTACAGGAAGATGGAGTGATAGGCTACACGTATGAAGACCTCCGTGAAGAGGTATCTACCTCAAGACAAGAATTAGAAGAGATACTGCAAGGTTACCGGGAAGCTGACCGTTCGCGAGGTTTTGATTTGAGTAAAGGGCCCTTGATGCGAGTGAGCATCTACCGATTAAGTGAAGCGGTATATGAGTTTGTCTGGAGTCACCATCATATCTTGATGGATGGTTGGTGCATGAGCATCCTGATCAATGAGTTCGGGGCATTGTACAGCAGCAAGGGAGCACAGCAGACGCTCAATTTACCATCGGTGCTTCCATATTCGGACTACATCATGTGGCTGGAAGGTCGAGACATGGAAGCCTCGTCAGCCTATTGGTCGAAATACCTGTCGGGATATGCTACCCGCGCTATGCTACCGGGCAAGCATCAGATACAGCATACATCTACAAACCCCGATAAAACCATGACCAGACTGGTTTTGGATCGGGAACAAACTTCTGGATTGCAGGAAGTATGTCAGGGATATGGAGTGACGCTCAACACGATGATCCAGGGAATCTGGGGCATCTTATTGAGTCGATACAATGATACCAACGACGTAGTTTTTGGTACGGTTGTTTCAGGCCGTCCGGCGGAGGTAAAGGGCATAGAAGAGATGGTGGGCTTGTTTATCAACACGATTCCCGTTCGCGTAGGCTATGAACAGCAAGAGGGCCTGGAGGCCTATTTAAAACGACTTCAAGACCAATCTTTGGCAAGTGAGCCCCATCATTATCAGAAGTTGTCAGAAATCCAATCGATGAGTGAGTTGGGTCAGGACCTGATCGACCACATCCTGGTATTTGAGAACTACCCAATATCAGAGCAGATCGAAGACGATGGTGAAGAGACTAGCCACGACTATGTGGTGTCGGGTACACAGATTTATGAAGAGACCCACTATGACCTATCGGTTACAGTATTGCCAGGGACGTCAATGGAATTGGTGTTTCAGTACAACCCCGATCGTTATGGAACGGATACAATTGAAGATGCGAAGGTACATTTTGATCGAATTGTTGACCAGATAATCGCTAATGATAGTAGCCAGTTGTTGGATATTGAGCTTCTGACAGGTTCTGAGAAAGAAGAATTGCTTTATCAATTTAATGCGACGAAGGTGGACTATCCCAAAGATCAGTCCATTGTGGCGTTGTTCGAGCAGCAGGCCTCATCGAATGGCGAACGAGTAGCGTTGATTTCTGGCGCTGATCAGATCACTTACCAAGAATTGAATGATCGAGCGAATCAGATAGCGAGGACCCTTCTACAGGAAGGCTTGTCGTCAGAAGAGTTAGTAGGTGTTTATGCTGGACGTACAATTGCCGCAGTAACAGGGATTCTAGGGATACTGAAAGCAGGTGGAGCATACCTTCCGCTTGATATGGATTACCCGGAAGAGCGATTGAAATTCATGCTCGATGATTGTAAATCCAGGATCGTTTTAAGTGAGGGTGATTTCCCGGAATCACTAGGGAAAGAACGTTTGGAGTTAAACCTGAAAGAGATCGGGAAAGACCTTGCCAAGGATAACCTGACGGTGAAAAGAACCTCCGATCAACTGGCCTATGTCATGTATACCTCTGGTACAACGGGTAGCCCGAAAGGCGTAATGGTCATTGAAAAGAACATTTCACGCTTGTTGTTTGGTCAGGAATATGTTGCTCTTTCTCCCAATACGACGATTTTAGGTACAGGTAAATTGGTTTTTGATGCCAGTACGTTCGAAGTATGGGGCACCTTGTTGCACGGAGGGAAACTTGTATTGGCAGCTGATGAAGTGCTGCTTGATTTAACAAAATTCCGAACTTTATTGTCGACTCATTCGGTCAATACGATGTGGTTGACCAGCTCCCTTTTTAACCAAATTGTTAATGAAGATGCGGCAGTTTTTGCTGAGATGGAACAATTGATCGTTGGAGGGGAAGCATTGAGCCCTCATCACATCAATCTGACCAGGAAATTACATCCGCAACTACAACTGATTAATGGATATGGCCCTACGGAAGGAACCACATTTTCAATATGTCATAGGATAGCAATAGACTATGAAGCGAATATTCCACTCGGAGTACCGATCAATAACACCCACATTTATGTTCTGGATAGAAATCTACAAATACAGCCCAAAGGCGTAGTAGGCGAATTGTACATTGGTGGAGATGGATTGGCGAGGGGGTACCTCAATAACCCAGGACTTACTGCCGAGAAGTTTGTTGATGATCCATTTGTAGCAGGTCAAACATGCTATAGAACCGGAGATCTGGCTCGGTGGTTGCCAAACGGAGAGATCGAATTTATCGGACGTATAGATGATCAGATCAAGCTCAGAGGTTTCCGAATAGAGCTGCCAGAAATCGAAAATTGTTTGCTGCTATTAGAATCTATCAGTTCGGCGGCTGTAATGATGATGGACCGTGAAGGTGAAAAAGTACTGATCGCCTATTATGTCTCGACAGATGAACTGCAACTTTCCGATTTGAGAAATCATCTTGCCGGTCAATTGCCTGAATACATGATTCCGGCACAGTTCATATATCTGGACCAACTTCCGATCACTAAGAATGGTAAGTTGGACCGAAGAGCATTGCCAACTATCAATTTACATGACGGAGTAGCATATGTCGCAGCTTCCACGGCCACTCAGGAAAAACTGGTCGAGTTATGGGCTGGAGTACTGAAGTTGGAAGCGGATCAGATCAGTGTCACTTCGAACTTTTTTGAATTGGGCGGACACTCACTGAAAGCGATGATGCTGGTCAATAAGATAAAGAAGGAATTTGGCGTAGAAATTCCAATCAAGGAAGTCTTTCGGAAATCCACAATCACCGAATTGGAAACCATCATAGAAGCAATTAATCAACTTAATAAGCAGGACTTGGGCGGTAAAGAAGTTCAAGAGATTACGATATGATAATAGAACAATTTATCAGAATGCTGGCAGAAAAAGAGGTCTACATCTCTGTTAGCGACGGTAACCTGAAAATCAAGACAACCGGGTCGTCTTTGACTGATGAGATGATCGGTAGCATCAGTTCAAGAAAAGCTGAGATCCTTGAATTCTATGATGCTTTCAATAAGAAATCAGAAGATAGTTCTATTCCCAATACCGGATTGAAGGAATATTATTCCTTATCCTCGGCACAGCGGCGGATGTATTTTCTACAGGCGTTTGATCAAGATTCGCTGGCCTACAACATGCCCTATGTGTTACGGCTCGAAGGCAAACTGGACAAATCTGGACTGGAACAGGCATTTCAGGGCCTGGTAGATCGTCATGAGGTATTACGAACGACGATTGAAGAGATTGAAGGAAAGGGCGTTCAAAAAATACAGGAAGGAATAACTATACCGATCATCCACTATATAGGTAAAGAGGAGGATGTAGCAGGGATCGTTGAAGGCTTCATCCGCCCATTTGATTTGAGGGAAGCCCCCTTGATCCGGGTGGGATTAATTGAAGTAAGCTCTGAAGATCATGTGTTGTTGGTAGACATGCACCACATCATCAGTGATGGCGCTTCACAGGGAATCCTGATCAAAGAATTCATGAGTCTCTATGCAGGGGAAGTCCCCCAAGCTCCGCAATTGCATTACAAAGACTATGCGGAGTGGCAGAGCAGCCCGACTCATCAGGAGCAGCTATCGGCCTCCAGAGCCTACTGGCAGGAAGTCTTTGAAGAAGAGGTAGTAGCGTTGAACCTACCTTCAGATCATGCTCGTCCGAAGGCAAAAGATTACTCGGGAGCGATCAAGGGCTTTAGCCTGGATGTAGACCAAACGAGCCAATTAGAAACCTTGAGTCAGGAGCAGGGTGCTACGATGTTCATGACGGTACTTTCGTTGATGAATGTGCTGTTAAGTAAACTGTCTCATCAGGAAGACATAGTCATCGGTACCCCCACAGCAGGTCGTAATCATGCGGACCTGGAAGGCATGATCGGCATGTTTGTCAACACCTTGCCCTTACGCAATTACCCGAAAGGAGACCTAAGCTTCAAGCAATTCATACAATTGGTCAAGGAAAACACGCTGGAGGGATTTCATCATCAGGCCTATCAGTATGAAGACCTGGTAGAGGACTTGCAGGTGGTTCGTGATGCGAGCCGCAATCCCCTGTTTGATGTGATGTTCTCTTATCAGAATTTTGATGGCACCGCCTTGACGCTTCCGGGACTGAAACTGACCAGTTACCCAAGTAACCACTCGGTATCGAAGTTTGATTTGACCCTGACGGGCTCCACGGCAGGAGATCACTTGTACCTGAGTTTTGAATATTCGACGGAGTTGTTTGAGGCTACCACGATCGAACGGTTCATTTCCTATTTCCAGCGGATTACGGATCAGGTAATGGCCGACCCGGAGGTGAAGCTGTCCGCGATCAACGTGCTTTCGAAGGAAGAGCAGGACCAGCTCCTAAATAATTTCAATGACACCAAGGTCACTTACCCCACGGATGCGACAGTAGTAGACCTGTTCGACAGACAGGCGAATCAGCTACCCGAAGCAGTAGCTTTATTCCAAGAGGATACGTCCCTGACTTATAAAGATTTACAGGAAAAGGTCGATGCAGTAGCAGCAAGACTGACGGAAGAAGGAATGAATCCAGGGTCACTGATTGGGTTAATGACAGATCGTAGTTTTGACATGATCGCTGGGATACTGGGTATCCTCAAGAGTGGATGTGCCTACTTACCGATTGATCCGAAGTTTCCCCAAAGCAGGGTAGACTACATGCTGGAAGACAGTGGGGCATCCTTATTGCTGTGCTCACCAGCCCATGAACAGACTTTTGACTTATCCATCAAGACCCTGACGCTGGATTCTATTAACGAAACAAATACTCAGCAACCCATTGAAAACAAGAGTCACCCGGAAAGCCTGGCTTATGTGATGTACACCTCAGGGAGTACAGGTTTACCGAAGGGGGTACAAATAGCACATCAGTCATTGACCAACTTGCTGCATGGACTTCAGGCCAGATATCCACTAACCCAATCAGATCGCTATTTACTGAAGACGAACTACACATTTGATGTATCGATGACAGAGTTGATGGGCTGGTTTGTAGGTGGCGGCAGCCTGGTGCTGCTACCACAAGGCGGAGAATCAGACATGGATGAGTTGATCCATACGATTGACAAGCATGAAGTGACGCATCTGAATTTTTCACCTTCGGTGTTTTCGGTATTCACAGATCGGTTGCAAGTCAAAGGAATCGATTCAGTTTCCAGCCTACGGTACATCTTTTTGGCTGGAGAGGCCTTACAACATTCACAGGTAGAACGGTTCAACAATTTAGGGACAGCAGTCAAGTTGGAGAATTTGTATGGTCCAACAGAAGGGACGGTATACAGCACGGCCTTTTCTCTATCGAACCTGAACGGTCGTCAGGTAGTACCGATAGGTAAGCCGCTGGACAATGTGCGGATGTTGATACTGGATTCCTATGGCCAATTACAACCGCGAGGTGTAGTGGGAGAGTTGTGCATCGGTGGCCAGGGACTGGCGGTAGGCTACATGAACCGAAAGGAATTGACGGAAGAGAAGTTCATACCCGATCCGTATCATGTAGGTGAACGTTTGTACCGAACTGGTGACCTGGCGAGTTGGGAAGCAGACGGAACGATCCGGTTCTTAGGCAGACAGGATGATCAGATCAAGATCAGGGGATTCCGAGTAGAGCTGGGAGAGATCGAACAACAGTTATTGTCCTATGAAGGGATCAATGAAGGAATCGTGCTGGCGAAAGGAGCAGGATCCGACAAGTATCTGGTGGCCTACTATGTTTCATCAGAACCTGTAGAGGCCGCCACCTTAAGAGGTCACTTATCGGCTCAATTGCCAGAGTACATGCTGCCAACTTACTATGTGCACCTGGCATCATTCCCAGTAACCGCCAACGGCAAACTGGACCGCAAGGCCTTGCCTGATCCTGAGATAGGAGCAGGTGAAGATTACATGGCTCCATCGAATGAGACCGAACAGCAACTGGTACAGGTCTGGAGTGAAATATTGGAGTTGGATGCGGATAAAATCAGTGTTACAAAGAGCTTTTTTGAATTGGGAGGTAATTCGTTGAAAGCGATGGTGCTGGTAGGTCAGCTATCAAGAGTACTCAATGTCTCTGTGTCGGTCAAAGATTTTTTCAATATTCAGACTGTCAGAGATTTATCCGAACACATATCGGGTCTGGCGGAACAAACGCATGTGGCGATTAAGAAAGCACCAGAGAAGGCATTCTATTCGACCTCTTCTGCACAACAGCGGATGTTCTTTTTATATGAATTTGATAAAAATTCAATTGCCTACAACATGCCCCAGGTGTTCAGGTTGGAAGGGGCGTTTGATCGGGTGAAGCTGGAAAGTGCTTTCAGACAAATGATCGAACGCCATGAGATTTTACATTCTTCCATCCAAATTCTTGGGGACTATGTGGTACAGCAGGTCAATGACAACTTTGACTTTGCAATCAATTATTACAAATCAAAGGAATCGGAGATATCCGACATCATAAAAGCATTCATCAGGCCATTTGTATTGGAAGAAGCACCTCTGATTCGAGTAGGCTTGATTGATATAGGGATTGAGGACCATGTATTAATGGTAGATATGCACCACATTGTCAGTGATGGCGTTTCACAAGGCGTATTGATTGAAGACTTCATTCAACTCTATACTGGAGGAGAGTTGGAATCTCTTGAATTGCAATACAAAGACTATGCGGAATGGCAACGGAGTGAGGCACATCAAGAAGAATTGGCGTTACAGAAATCCTTTTGGATGGATGAGTTCGCAGAAGAAGTCTCTGTACTTAACCTTCCGACTGATCGCATTCGACCAAAGTTGAAAGGACATGATGGGAAAGTGCTTGCCTTTAATCTCGATAAAGCGGATACAGAGAAGCTGAAATCGCTCAGCAATGCAGAAGGCACGACAATGTTCATGACATTGTTATCGGTATTCAATGTATTACTGTCGAAGCTTACCAATCAGCAAGATATTGTCGTAGGAACACCTACAGCAGGCCGTAACCATGCGGACCTGGAAGGGATGATCGGTATGTTCGTCAATACGTTGGCCTTGCGGAATACACCTACATCGGAACTGAGTTTCCGCGATTTTCTGCAAACGGTGAAGCAAAAAACGTTGAATTGCTTTGATAACCAGTCTTACCAATATGAGGACCTGGTAGAAGCACTTAACATTCCACGGGATACCAGCCGAAATCCATTATTCGATACGATGTTCTCCTATCGAAATTTCGAAACATCTACGTCTCACATACCAGGTCTGAACCTGAAGCCATTCAGTAGTGATTTTTTGGTGACCAAGTTCGATATGACTTTGTCCGTAGTGGAATTTTACGATGAATTGTTTTTGGATTTCAGGTATTCGACAGCACTCTTTGAGCAGGGCACAGTACAGCGATTCATTGATTATTTCAAAAGGATCGTAAACTTGATCTCTATCGATCCTGACCTCAGAATAGGTGAGATTGATATACTTTCCGAGGTAGAACGAACGCAACTTTTGCGTGATTTCAATGACACAGACATTCCGAATACGTCTGAGAAGACGATCGTGGAAATGTTTGAAGAACAGGTCAGTCAAACTCCTGATCAATCGGCGCTGGTTTTCAAAGGTGTGACGTTGAGTTATCAGGATTTGAATAATCGTGCCAATCAAATCGCACATCGATTACGTGAATCAGGAGTAGGTCAGGAATCCATTGTAGGGGTAATGGTAGAACGTTCATTTGATCTCATTACGTCAATTTTGGGCGTGCTGAAGGCCGGAGGTGCCTATATGCCGATAGATGCCTCTTATCCGACAAGCCGTGTCATACACATGCTTCAGGATAGTAAAACGAAACTGCTCATTGTCGATACGCATTCATCAAAGAAAGGTGCAGAACACTTTGGTGGCCAGTTGTTTCATATCAATGAGTTTAATTATCTCGAAGAACAAACTCCAAATCTTCCTCTCGTAAATAAGCCTGATGACTTATTCTATTTGATTTACACATCGGGATCAACGGGTAAACCAAAAGGTGCGATGTTGACGCATGGTAATCTGGCCAACCTCATTTACAATGATTACCAACACACCGGTATCAACTTTGAGAGTGTGTTGCAATATGCAACGATAGGATTTGACCGACACTTTCAGGAAATTTTCAGTGCACTATTGAGTGGAGGTAAGTTGGTGCTTGTACCGGAAGATGATCGGCTTAATTTCAGAAAAGTCTTTGATTTAATGGCGGATCAGGAGGTCCGTACTTTCTGGATGTCGCCTTCGGTGTTAAATCATTTCTTTGAAGATCCAGAGCTGATCAGGGCTTTAAACAACGTCAATTCATTAGAGCACATTGTAACCTCAGGAGAGCAAGTGATTATCAATGAGGGATTTAAAGAGTTTTTACACGAGGCAAAAGTCCATTTGCACAATCATTACGGTCCTTCAGAAACACATGTCGTTACTACAAATACGATAGCTCCTTCAGAAAATATTCCATCACGTCCAGGAATCGGGCAACCGATCACAAATACTAGTATTTACATTTTGGACATTGAAAAACGCCTGCAAGCGCTGGGTGTCCCGGGAGAGCTGTACATCGGGGGAGTTCAAGTGGGTAAAGGGTATTGGGGCAATACGGAATTGACCGAAGAGAAATTCATACCCGATCCGTATCGTGCAGGTGAACGTTTGTACCGAACTGGTGACCTGGCGAGCTGGGAAGCAGATGGGATGATCCGGTTCTTAGGCAGACAGGATGATCAGATCAAGATCAGGGGATTCCGAGTAGAGCTGGGAGAGATCGAACAACAGTTATTGTCCTATGAAGGGATCAATGAAGGAATAGTCCTGGCGAAAGGAGAAGGATCCGACAAGTATCTGGTGGCCTACTATGTTTCATCGGAACCTGTAGAGGCGGCTACCTTAAGAGGTCACTTATCGGCTCAATTGCCAGAGTACATGCTGCCGACCTACTTTGTGCACCTGGCCTCATTCCCAGTAACCGCCAATGGCAAACTGGACCGCAAGGCCTTGCCTGATCCTGAGATAGGAGTAGGTGAAGATTACATGGCTCCATCGAATGAGACCGAACAGCAACTGGTACAGGTTTGGAGTGAAATACTGGAGTTGGAACCGGAAACGATCAGTGTAGACCAGAGCTTTTTTGCCCTTGGCGGCCATTCGTTGAAAGCGATGGTGCTGGTGAATCGCCTGTCACAAGTGTTGGATCTATCGGTTCCGGTGAAGGACCTTTTTACTTATCAGGACATCAGGAGCTTGTCGAATCACCTGATGAGCCTGACCGCCCAGACACATGTAGCGATTCCGGGAGTACCCATGCAGGAATATTATGCCACTTCCTCAGCACAACAACGGATGTATTTTCTACAGGCGTTTGATCGGGGTTCACTGGCCTACAACATGCCTTATGTGCTGAAACTGGAAGGCAAACTGAACAAATCCGGTCTGGAGCAGGCATTTCAGGGCCTGGTAGATCGCCATGAGGTATTGCGTACCACAATTGAAGTTGTGGAAGGGAAAGTGGTACAAAAAGTAAGGGAAGAAGTAGCGATTCAGATCAGCCATTACACCGCTGCAGCGGAGGATATAGTAGGAATCGTTGAAGGCTTTATCCGTCCATTTGATTTGAGGGACGCTCCATTGATCCGAGTTGGTTTGATCGAATTAAATCCGGAAGATCATGTGTTGTTGGTAGACATGCACCACATCATCAGTGATGGCGCTTCACAGGGAATCCTGATCAAAGAATTCATGAGTCTCTATGCAGGGGAAGTCCCCCAAGCTCCCCAATTGCATTACAAAGACTATGCGGAGTGGCAGAGCAGCCCGACTCATCAGGAGCAGCTATCGGCCTCCAGAGCCTACTGGCAGGAAGTCTTTGAAGAAGAGATAGTAGCGTTGAACCTGCCTTCAGATCATGCTCGTCCGAAGGCAAAAGATTACTCGGGAGCGATCAAGGGCTTTAGCCTGGATGCAGACCAGACGAGCCAATTAGAAGCATTGAGTCAGGAGCAGGGTGCCACGATGTTCATGACGGTACTTTCGTTGATGAATGTGCTGTTAAGTAAACTGTCTCATGAGGAAGACATTGTCATCGGTACCCCCACAGCAGGTCGTAATCATGCGGACCTGGAAGGCATGATCGGCATGTTTGTCAACACCTTGCCGCTACGCAATTACCCGAAAGGAGACCTAAGCTTCAAGCAATTCATACAATTGGTCAAGGAAAACACGCTGGAGGGATTTCATCATCAGGCCTATCAGTATGAAGACCTGGTAGAGGACTTGCAGGTGGTTCGTGATGCGAGCCGCAACCCCTTGTTTGATGTGATGTTTTCTTATCAGAACTTTGACGGTACAGCCTTGACGCTTCCGGGACTGAAACTGACCAGTTACCCAAGTAACCACTCGGTATCGAAGTTTGATTTGACCCTGACGGGCTCCACGGCAGGAGATCACTTGTACCTGAGTTTTGAATATTCGACGGAGTTGTTTGAGGCTACCACGATCGACCGGTTCATTTCCTATTTCCAGCGGATTGTGGATCAGGTACTGGCCGACCCGGAGGTAAAGCTGTCTGCAATCAACGTGCTTTCGAAGGAAGAGCAGGACCAGCTCCTAAATAATTTCAATGACACCAAGGTCACTTACCCTACAGATGAGACGGTAGTAGACCTGTTCGGCAGACAGGCGAATCAGCTACCCGAAGCAGTAGCTTTATTTCAGGAGGATACCTCCCTGACTTATAAAGAATTACAGAAAAAGGTAGATGCAGTAGCAGCAAGACTGACGGAAGAAGGAATGAATCCAGGGTCACTGATTGGGTTAATGACAGATCGTAGTTTTGACATGATCGCTGGGATACTGGGTATCCTCAAGAGTGGATGTGCCTACTTACCGATTGATCCGAAGTTTCCCCAGAGCAGGGTAGACTACATGCTGGAAGACAGTGGCGCATCCTTATTGCTGTGCTCACCAGCCCATGAACAGACTTTTGACTTATCCATCAAGACCCTGACGCTGGATTCTATTAACGAAACAAATACTCAGCAACCCATTGAAAACAAGAGTCACCCGGAAAGCCTGGCTTATGTGATGTACACCTCAGGGAGTACAGGTTTACCGAAGGGGGTACAAATAGCACATCAGTCATTGACCAACCTACAGCATGGACTTCAGGCAAGGTATCCACTAACCCAATCAGATCGCTATTTACTGAAGACGAACTACACGTTTGATGTATCGATGACAGAGTTGATGGGCTGGTTTGTGGGTGGAGGCAGCCTGGTGCTGCTACCACAAGGCGGAGAATCAGACATGGATGAGTTGATCCATACAATTGACAAGCATGAAGTGACGCATCTGAATTTTTCACCTTCGGTGTTTTCGGTATTCACAGACCGTCTGAAAGTCAAAGGAATCGATTCAGTTTCCAGCCTACGGTACATCTTTTTGGCTGGAGAGGCCTTACAACTTTCACAGGTAGAACGGTTCAACAATTTAGGGACAGCAGTCAAGTTGGAGAACTTGTATGGTCCAACAGAAGGGACGGTATACAGCACGGCCTTTTCTCTATCGAACCTGAACGGTCGTCAGGTAGTACCGATAGGTAAGCCGCTGGACAATGTGCGGATGTTGATACTGGATTCCTATGGCCAATTACAACCGCGAGGTGTAGTGGGAGAGTTGTGCATCGGTGGCCAGGGACTGGCGGTAGGCTACATGAACCGGGAGGAATTGACGGAAGAGAAGTTCATACCCGATCCGTATCATGTAGGTGAACGTTTGTACCGAACTGGTGACCTGGCGAGTTGGGAAGCAGATGGGACGATCCGGTTCTTAGGCAGACAGGATGATCAGATCAAGATCAGGGGATTCCGAGTAGAGCTGGGAGAGATCGAACAACAGTTATTGTCCTATGAAGGGATCAATGAAGGAATAGTGCTGGCGAAAGGAGAAGGATCCGACAAGTATCTGGTGGCCTACTATGTTTCATCGGAACCTGTAGAAGCGGCTACCTTAAGAGGTCACTTATCCGCTCGATTACCAGAGTACATGCTGCCGACCTATTATGTGCATCTGATATCATTCCCGGTGACCGCCAATGGCAAACTGGACCGCAAGGCCTTACCAGACCCTGAGATAGGAGCAGGTGAAAATTATGTTGCTCCAACAAATGAGACCGAACAGCAACTGGTACAGGTATGGAGCCAGACACTCGAGATTGATGAGTCAGACATCAGCGTGAATGCAAACTTTTTCGAAATAGGAGGGCATTCTCTCAAGCTTATTCAATTGCAGCAGTTATTGAAAGAACAATTGGGTCTGGAAGCTTCTATACAAGAGCTATTCAGGTACCCTACCATTACTTCATTCAAAGACTTTATTGATCATGGAGAAGAGGACCTTGCCGAATTGGAAGATGAAGCGACTCAGGAAATTTCAGAAATGGGAGACTTACTCAAAAATTTCAGCTAAAAAATGAAGAAGGATTACAATGGAATGGAAATAGCTGTAATTGGCATGTCGGGTAGGTTCCCCGGAGCAAACGACATTGGCGAATTCTGGCAAAACCTGAAGAGTAGCAAAGAGTCCATTACTTTTTCTTCGAGGGAAGACCTTTTGAACAGCGGCGAGAAAGAACATTACATCAATCACCCTAATTATGTAAAAGCCAGTAGCTACTTACAAAACAAAGAGAACTTCGATGCTTCCTTTTTTGGCTATGTGCCAGATGAAGCCAGTTTGATGGATCCACAGATGCGGGTTTTCCATGAATGTGTCTGGGGTGCCATGGAAGATGCGGGTTACATCATGTCTGAAAACAAGGACAAGGTTGGCGTTTTTGCAGGAGGAGCCACCAATGTCAATTGGCAGAACTACGCACAGATCATTAATTCAGGTAGAGAAGTCGATGAATTAAGTGCTTATGTCTTCAGAGATGTTAATTACATCGCCACAAGAATATCTTACTTATTTAACTTAAGAGGGCCTTCCATCTATATCAATTCCGCTTGCTCAACTTCCTTAGTAGCGATTCAGAGAGCTTCCATGAGTTTGCTGTTGAGAGAGTGTGATATGGCTTTGGCCGGCGGTGTATCCATTGGGAATAAGGCGGAGAAAGGATACATGTATCAGGAAGGCATGACGGCCTCAAAAGACGGGCATTGTCGTGCCTTTGATGCCGATGCCAGTGGCACGATCAGAGGAGAAGGTGCTGGTGTAGTGGTTTTGAAGCGCCTCAAAGATGCCATAGCGGATAAAGACAACATCCATGCGGTGATCCGGGGGAGTGCGGTCAACAACGACGGACGCAATAAGGTAGGTTATACAGCTCCGGGCATTTCGGGGCAACAACAGACGCACCTGAAGGCACGCAAAATGGCAAATGTGCCAGCGGAGAGCATCAGTTACATTGAGGCGCATGGCACGGGCACCCCATTAGGAGATCCGATTGAGATAGAAGCGTTGACCCTTGCCTATGGCAAGAGTGAGAAGAAATACTGCGCCTTGGGTTCTGTAAAGACGAATATCGGACATTTAGATGCGGCCGCAGGAGTTGCAGGATTCATCAAGACCGTGCTGTCATTAAAGCACCGTCAACTTCCGGCAAGTTTGCATTTTGAGCGGCCCAATCCCAAGATCAACTTCGATGCTTCACCTTTTTATGTGAATACGGAGTTAAAGGACTGGAAAGTTGAAGGCTATCCATTGCGCGCGGGTGTGAGCTCCTTTGGGATCGGCGGCACGAATGCGCACGTGATTCTGGAGGAGGCTCCGGAAGTAAGCTCGACGGAATCGAAACGTTCCTATCAGTTGCTGAAGTTATCAGGCAAGACCTCAGGCGCGCTCCAGCGGAATGCGACGCACCTTTTGGAATACTTGGAAAACGCGGAAGAAGCGTCTTTATCGGATATCGCTTATACGCTGAACACGGGCCGGGAATCGTTTTCCCACCGGAAAGTGCTGGTTTGCAGGGATCGCGAAGAGGCGATTGTCCAATTGCGAGAGATGCAAGATTCTCGTGGGACTAAAGCGTTGAGTAAAAAGACGAACTACAAAGTTGTTTTCATGTTTCCGGGTCAGGGTTCACAGCATGTGAACATGTGCCGTGATCTCTATGATCGGGAACCATCCTTCCGGGAGTCCATTGATCAATGTTTTGAGCTCATCACGAAACTGAGTGGCCGGGATTTGAAGCAGGTTGTGTTTTCAGAGGGTTCGACGGGTATTGATGACCTGGAGAATGCATTACCGCTGCTGTTCAGTTTTGAGTATTCCCTGGCAAAACTTCTGATGAGCTGGGGGATTCAACCAGACAGCATGATTGGCCATAGCAATGCGGAATACATAGCAGCCTGCCTCAGTGGGTTGTTGAGTTTGGAATCAGCCTTAGGTTTGATTGTTCGTCGCGGAGAGCTGATGCAGCAGATGCCTGCTGGAAAGATGCTGAGTGTATCGATCTCATCGCAGGATTTACAACCCTATTTAGATCAGGCCCCTGAGATTGCCTTTGCTGCGCACAACAGTGCCACCTCGTGTGTGGTTTCGGGACCTCCTGAGGCAGTAGATGCATTTCAGGCACTGCTGGAAGGAGCAGGCATCATGACAAAATCGGTACGCTCTTCGCATGCGGGCCATTCCCAGATGATGGATGGTATGCTGGATGCTTATCGTGAGGAATTGGAGCGGGTGACTTTTTCTGAACTTCAGACGCCATTTATGTCGAACTATACAGGGAAGGAGGCGAGCTATGAAGAGGTAAGTAAACCAGACTACTGGTTGAAACATCTGCGTCATACGGTGAAGTTTTCCGAAGGGATCGGGGAGTTGATGAGCTCGGAGCATGTATTGTTTGTGGAGGTAGGCCCCGGCAAGACGCTGGGATCATTTGTTGGCGCTCATCCTAAGAAAGGCAGAGGCCATCAGGTGGTGAATATGTTGGGGCATCCGAAGGAAGAGGAGAATGACTTCAAGCGTGTCTTTGAAGGATTGGGCAAACTGTGGGTTCATGGTCACCAACCAGATTGGAGTGCCTTTTACGGTAATGAAGAACGGAAGAAGGTTTCCTTACCGACGTATTCCTTTGAAAAAGAGCAATACCCAGCCAATGTCGATGCGACGAAGATGATCATGGAGATGATGTCGGTACAGCGTCCGGTGAGCACATCTTTATCGGAATGCCTGTATGTGCCCTCATGGGAATCCTCGGAGTTGATCAAGGAAGGGCACGGCTTAGGAGAGAAAGGAGAACACCTCACCTTGTTTTTCTGTGACGATTCCTGGCAAGGCCTGGCAGACGGATTATTGTCGTCATTGAATGCGAAAGGAGATACAGTTATTGAGGTACGAAAAGGCACTTCTTTTGAAGAGAAGGAAACAGCCTTCACGATAGACCCAGAAGACAGGAATCACTATGATCGACTGTTAGGGTCGATTGACCGTAAAGGGAAAGATGTGCGGATCATATTCGGTTGGGGGCTGAGTGTAGAGGAACCACAGATACGTTTAGAATCGTACCGTAAGAAGCTAGGAGAGAGCTATTTCAGTTTACTGGACCTGACGCGTTCAGTAAGCGAATGGGTAGGCAAGGATCGGGTAGAGATCACGACACTGACCCACAGATTACATCAGGTATTGGGAAAGGAAGCTGTTTTGGCGGACCAGTCCCCGATGTTGGGAGCGGTAAAGGTGATCCCGAAGGAATATACAAACATCAGTTGCCGCAACATAGACCTCAACAGGGTAGATGGTGACGAAGAATTGATTGGTTCGTTGCTGGATGAGCTCCATTATTCTGATGGTGAGCAGCTGGTGAGTTATCGCTACGGAACAAGGTTTACGCCTTCGTTACGTCAAAAGATAGTGGACTTACCAGCCAATAATGAGGAACTCTCATGGGTAGCAGGAGGAGTCTATCTGATCACAGGAGGTCTGGGTGGAGTAGGGTTGACCTATGCTGATCAACTATCGAAAGAGGTACCCGGAGTGAAGTTGATCTTGTTGGGTCGAAGGACATTGCCACCCAAAAGCGATTGGGCTTCATGGCTAACATTAAATAAGAAAAATAAAGAAGAAGATCCACAATACAGTACCATAGCAACTTTATTGAAGATCGAGGAACGAGGAGGTGAGGTGTATTATGTCAGTATTGATTTGACAGACGCGGCGGCCCTTAAATCAGAGCTCACCAGGATTACCCAGCAGACAGGTCAGATACGAGGTGTGATCCACACGGCGGGTATTGGAGATTTTGCAGGTGTGATCCATAAACGGAGCCGGGAGGATTGTGAGGAGATCTTTTCATCGAAGATCTATGGTACGATCGCGTTGACCTCAGCCCTGGAGGGCAAGGAGTTGGACTTTACGGTGTATTGTTCCTCATTTTCATCGGTATCGGCCCCGTTTGGTCAGGTAAGTTATGTAGCGGCCAATTTGTTTTTGGAGTCCTTTGCCCGGTCACAGTCATTGGTACAACAAGGCAAGGTGATCAGCATTGGCTGGAACCAGTGGTCAGAGGTGGGCATAGCAGCCAGAGAGATTGCAGCGAAGCGGTTCAACTTGAGTGAGGACAGCATCACCCCGGAGGAGGGTTATGATTTATTGAAGCGGAGCTTGAAACTGAACCGGCCTGAGGTTTTCATTACCCGATATGACCCAATGGCCAATCGAGATCAGCCTCAGGCAGTGGTAAGTCTGAGTCCATCATCGGTAGACACAGCTGCAGACAAGGAGGAAGCATCGACCAAAGAGCTGTCAATAAGTAGTTACAGTGATCTGGAGACTGGGTTACTGGAATTATGGCAGTCCTTTTTTGGCAAGACTGACCTGGAGGTAGAGGATGACTTTTTTGAGATCGGAGGAGATTCCTTGAAAGCGTTGACGATGACGCGTCGGATCAACATGCACTTTCAGGTGGACATTTCGTTGGTGGACTTTTTTAAGCACTCGACGATTGTTTCACTGGCCTCGTACTTATCGGATCAGGAAGGCCAAAGTCATGAATCGATAGCTAAGGCAGAGGAGCAGCCACATTACGGGTTATCATCGGCACAGCGCCGGTTATATTTTTTATATGAGTTTGACCGGTCTTCTCTGGCATACAACCTGCCACAGGTGGTACGGTTTGAGGGGGATTTGGACAGGGAACAATTGGCGTATGCCTTACAGCAGCTGGTTGATCGTCATGAAGCCTTAAGAACCTCCTTTGAGATGGTAGGTGAAGAGGTGGTACAGCGGGTACATGCGGACTGTGCACTTGATATTGCTTGCTACGAAGCGGAAGAATCAGAGGTCAGTTCACTGGTGAAGGCATTCATCCGGCCTTTCGATCTGTCGACAGCCCCATTGATCCGGGTAGGCTTGATCCGTGTATCGGAAGCGGACCATGTGTTGATGGTAGATACGCACCACATTGTGAGTGATGGCACCTCACAGGGGATACTGATCGGAGACTTCATGCGGTTGTATCAGGGTGAGGAGTTGACGGCACTATCCTTACAATACAAGGATTATTCGCAGTGGCAGGGAAGTGAGGCATACCAATCAGGGCTGTTAGCCCAACGTGACTATTGGCAAGGAATATTTTCCGAGCCAGTGACGGTGATGGAGTTACCGACAGATCATGCACGTCCTCGGTTGATGGAACATCGTGGTGGCAAGATAGGGTTCATGTTGGAGGCGAAGGAGACGGCTGCCTTGAAACAGTTGACGCGAGAAGAAGGGACGACTATGTTCATGGTATTGTTGTCGGCGCTGAATGTGTTGTTGAGTAAGCTGAGCAATCAGGAAGACATAGTGATAGGTACACCGACGGCAGGTCGGAACCACACGGATTTGGAAGAGATGATCGGGATGTTTGTGAACACGCTGGTGTTGCGCAATAATGTCGCAGGGGCGAAGACCTTCAGACAATTTTTGCAGGAGGTCAAAGAACGAACGCTCCGAGCATTTGACAATCAGGGCTACCAGTATGAAGACCTGATCGACTTATTGCAAGTGAGCAGGGAACCCAACAGGAACCCCCTGTTCGATGTAATGTTTGTCTTTCAGAATTTTGAATATGAAACATTTAGCGTTCCTGGGATCAAGTCCAAAAGTTATGACAGTACGCCAAATCTTACCTCCAAATTCGATCTTACTTTCCGTGCTGCAGAATCAAAGGACCACCTGCATTTCAATGTGGTTTATGCGACCGAGCTTTTTTCGGAGGCAACCATCACCAGATTCGTCAGCTACTTTAAGAAAATTGTTAGTGCAATAGCCGAAGACACCACCACAAAGCTGGCTCGTATTGACATGCTCCCGGAAAGAGAGAAAGTGACCTTGCTGCGTGAATTCAATCAAACCAGCCAGGTTTACGACGAGCAGCAAACAGTTGTATCATTGTTTGAACAGCAAGTTGCACAAGCTCCGGATAATATCGCTTTAATGTGCGAAGGAGTGCCGGTGAGCTATGGATTGCTCCATGAGCTTTCGGAACGATTGGCTGTGAAAATTTCATCATTAGCCAATGATTCCGGTATTGTCGCGCTGTTTTTCAATCCATCTCTGGAAATGATCGTCAGCATTTTGGCCAGTATGAAATCTGGTAGCGCATTTCTGCCACTTGATCCGGAGCATAGCCTCAACCGAAATGAGGATATACTAAAAAGCAGTGGAAGCAAAATCCTTCTCACCAGAAAGGATCTGGAAAAGGAGATACAATTTTCGGACAAGAAGATTGCGGTAGACCTTGAGGAGCTGAAGGAGAAACCCCCAATAGAATCATCCATTAGGCCAGTAGGTAATGATCCTGTCTATCTGATCTACACTTCTGGTAGTAGCGGTAAACCGAAAGGTGTAGAGGTTTCGCATAGCAATTTGGTCAACTACTCATTGTGGTTTGGTGAATTCATACAACTTAGCAATAAGGACAAGTCAATTTTGACCTCATCCTATGCATTTGACCTGGGGTATTCCAGTATTTTCCCAACGTTGATAGCCGGCGGTGAACTACACCTTGTCAGCAAGGAGCTCTACAGTTCCCCGGAACAATTGCTAAGCTACCTTAGTGCGCACGCCATCACTTATCTGAAACTAACGCCATCTTTATTTTCTACTTTCTCCCTGGTAGATGACGATCAATTTCAGGTTTCATCAGCGCTCAGTTATATTGTGTTTGGTGGTGAATCCATTAAAACCGAACATCTGGAAGCAGAACTTTCCAGGTTTGGTGAAGGGGTGAATTTTGTGAATCACTATGGGCCTACGGAAACTACCATTGGCACAGTAGCGACACATATTCATCGAGAATCGATCTCTGCTTTTGAGAAAAGACCTCTTATAGGTAAGCCTGTAGCCAATGCCCAATGCTATGTTTTAGGTAAGAACCATGAACTGCTTCCCGTGGGAGTGGCCGGGGAACTTTGTATCAGTGGTCATGGAGTGGCTCTTGGGTATCATCAGGAAAAAAGCTTAACTGATCAGAAGTTTATTCCCAATCCTCACAACAAGGAGCAACTCATCTACAAAACCGGGGATATGGCAAGATGGCTGCCCGATGGAAACCTGGAATTTCTCGGAAGGATCGATCATCAGGTCAAGATCAGGGGTTTCAGAGTTGAGTTATCAGAAATAGAGAATCAGCTGGCGTCACACGCTGACATCACTGATGTTCATGTAGTTGCCAAAGAAAGGGACAATCATCAATACCTCGTGGGTTACTACATTGCTAAGTATGATATAGAGGCAAATGAGTTGAGGAATTACCTGGCAGAATTACTTCCTGATTATATGCTGCCATCTTATTTTGTTCAACTTGAGGAATTCCCGCTGACCTTGAATGGTAAGGTTGACCACAGAGCCTTGCCAAAAGAAGACATAACACGAACCACCAACCATGTGCCTCCTAAGACAGAAAAAGAAAAGGCACTGTGTGAGGTGTGGTCACAAGTATTACGGGTAGATCAAATAGGTATTAGAGATAACTTTTTTGCGATAGGAGGAGACTCGATCAAGTCTATTCAGATCAGTTCAAGAATGCGCCAGGTTGGTTATGAAATGTCTATCAAAGACATTTTTAATAGCCAAACCATTGAACAATTAGCGCCTAAACTGAAACTCAGAGAGATCACTGCTGATCAGTCAGAAGTAACTGGAGAAGTGCCATTTACAGCTATTCAGCGATGGTATTTTGCACAGCAACTGAAGTCACCACATCACTATAATCAATCGGTGATGCTCAATTTCTCTGAAGGGATAACTGATGACACTGTTTATCGCATATTCGATGCCATACAGTCACATCATGACGCATTGCGGATGCGGTTCAGGAATGAGGGTGATCGAACGATTCAGGAAAATCAACCGAAAGGTATTGATGTGGCGATCACAGAAGTGGATCTAAAACAGCTACCAGACCCTCAAAAAGAGCTGCTCACTTTATGCAACGAAGTTCAAAGTAGCATCGATCTGGAATCAGGTCCTCTGATGAAACTAGGTTTGTTCCACTTGAATGATGGGAGTCGACTATTAATTGCCGTTCACCATTTAGTGATGGATGGTGTGTCATGGCGAATTGTATTTGAAGATATTGAAACGTTGTACACACAGATCAAGAAGGGAGACACCTTGACTTTGCCTCCTAAGACTGATGCTTTCAAAAAGTGGGCCCATGGCATTCAATCGTACCTTCAGCAAGATCAATTCCTAAGTAAGCAATCATATTGGCAAACCGCAATTGACCAGGACTTCCAGGCGATCCCAAGAGACTTCCCTGAAGGCGGAAATCGGTACACAGATGCTTCGACGATCAGTTTTCAGCTAGATGAAAACCTAACTCAACTCTTGTTAACAAAAGTCAATCGGCCATATGCTACCCAGATCAATGATATCTTATTAAGTGCTTTGTTGCTGAGCATCAAAGCGTGCTTTAATACCAATAATCTTCGCGTTGATTTTGAGGGACATGGTCGTGAGGAGATCCTAAAAAACGTAGATATTAGTCGTACAATTGGCTGGTTTACCAGTATTTATCCGGTTCAGCTAAACCTGGAAGGTGACGATTTGAGTGATTTGATCAAATCAGTTAAGGAAAAACTTCGTGCGGTACCGAATAATGGAGTCGACTATCTGATCAGTAAATTCCTTACAGAAGATGCTTTCAATGAGGATCCTGTGGTTGCCGATTCGAGTATCAGGTTTAACTACCTGGGACAATTTGATAGTGATACCGAGGACAGAGTATTTGCGATGGCTTCTGAGCAAAAAGGGCTCAACCACACCTTAGAAGAAGAAAGGGTCTATGATTGGGATTTTTCTGGAATGGTGTCTAGTGGTCACTTAAGTCTTAGTCTGACGTATAGCCAATTGCAATATCATCGGGAAACGGTGGTAGCAGTAATGGAAACCTTCAAAGAGAAGCTTGAAGACCTCATCCAATACTGCTCCCAGTTAAAAATCGAAGAGCTCACACCTTCGGATCTTACCTATAAAAACCTGACGATTCCTCAATTGGAATTGCTTCAAAGTCAGTACAAAGTCAGCGATGTGTATCCCTTGTCTTCCATGCAAGAGGGTATGTTATTCCACGCCTTGCTAGATCGTGAGGCGGATTTCTATTTTGAACAAATTAGCTACCGACTTAAAGGTCAGGTAGACATTGGCGCGATAGAGAAAAGCTTTTCTTACCTGATCGAGCGGTATGATATCCTCCGAACCTTATTCCTCCATGAAGGTTTTGAACGGCCTTTACAAGTGGTCTTGAAAGAGCGTAAGCCCGATCTGAGTTACCATGACCTTACGGAAGAATTGGAAAATGGAGATTTCCATGAAACCATTCAAGCTTACAGAGATCAGGATAAGGCCAATAAGTTCAACTTGAGTCGTGATCCACTGATGAGAGTGATCATACTAAAAGTCAATGAGGATGAATATGAGTTTATCTGGAGTCACCACCACATCTTGATGGATGGCTGGTGCATGGGAGTCATCATCAATGAATTTAGTGCACTATATAGGAGTTTTAAACACGATACGCCAATAGATCTCCCACCGGTTCAGCCTTATTCCAGTTACATTGGATGGTTGGAGGACAGGGATAAAAAAGCAGCTGTTAATTATTGGGCGAAGTACCTCCAGGGGTATGAGAAAATCGCAACATTACCCAAGAACCTGAACTCACCTCAGAGTGCCGGCAACTACCAGAAAAGACATGTATCGGCTGTTTTAAACAAAGTTCAAACAGATGCTTTACGAAAGTTGGGAGGCCAATATGGCGTCACTTTGAACACGATCATTCAGAGCTTATGGGCGGTGTTATTGGCCCGCTATAACAACACCAAAGATGTGGTCTTTGGAACGGTCGTTTCCGGCAGACCAGCCGAAATTTCCGGAATCGAGACCATGGTTGGTCTTTTTATCAATACCATACCGACACGGATCACTTTCGATGCTGCGGATACTTTAGGTGCCTTACTCCAAAAGGTTCAACAGATTTCATTGGAAACGGAGGAATTTCATTACAACTCTCTACCGGAGATTCAATCTCACAGTGAATTAGGTAAGGACCTCATCGATCACATCATGGTCTTCGAAAATTACCCGATCTCTAAAGAGATAGAAGGAAATGCGAAAGAGGAAGGCGACTACCTGGTTCATCATATGGAAGTATTTGAACAGTCGCATTACGATCTTACCATATTGGTATTTCCCGGTGATGAAATACGAATTGAATGGCAATACAATGGCCTTGTATTTGCCGATGAAACAATCGAGAACGTCAGGGGCCATCTGCTGAATATATTTGATGCTGCGATATCGAATAGCGAGACTTTACCTGCTGAAATAGACTTGCTTTCACCTGAAGATCGATCGCTTTTATTGAAGGAATTCAATGCTACGGAAGAAGCTTATGACCAGTATCAGACACTGATCCACTTGTTTGATAGATGGGTCAAAGAAACACCGGATGAGGAGGCTTTGATATTCGATGATCAGACATTAAGCTATCGCGAATTGAATAACAAGGTGGATAAGCAATGCGCTCGATTACAAAAAGAGGGTATAGGAACTGGAGATATTATCGCCGTAATGATTGAAAGATCTCCTGAAATGGTGATCGGTATCCTTGCCGTACTTAAATCTGGTGCGGCGTATTTGCCCATTGATACAGAGTTGCCAGATTCCCGCATAAGATTCATGCTAAAGGAAAGTGGCGCTGCTCTGCTGTTCACTGAAAGTTTGCATTTGGACTCTTTCCGAAATACGATACGTGTACTAGATATTCTTTCAATTCAGGACGGAGCGATTGGATCTTTTCAACCCGTAGCTGTTTCTCCTACTGATTTAGCTTACATCATTTATACCTCAGGATCAACGGGGCGGCCTAAAGGCGTGATGGTGGAACATCGTTCGGTGATCAACCTCGTTAAATCTCTTCCGAAGCATTATGGGATCACAGACCAGGAAAAATTCTTGCTTTTTGCCAATGTGAGTTTCGATGCTTCTGTAGAACAAATGTGGCTTGCGTTTGATACAGGAGGGACACTGGTAGTACCCGACAGGGAGATGATTTTAAGCGAGACTTTACTGAATGCCTACTTGCGACGAACGGAAGTTTCTCACTTACATGTAACCCCTTCTTTTTTGGCCAATTCCAACCTGGAAAACATGCCTTCCCTCAAACGAATCAATGTTGGAGGGGAAATGTGTCCGGTAAACGTTGTTCAGAAATATGCCGCAGATTACCCGATTTTTAATTCATACGGTCCAACAGAGGCGACAGTAACAACACATGTGTATGCATTCGACCCGGAGACGCTTGACTTAAGCACACTTCCTCTGGGAAAGGCGGTTGCCAATACCCAAACTTTTATCCTCAGCGAGGAAGATAATCTTCAACCGATGGGAGTTGTCGGAGAGATATGCATCAGTGGATATGGCTTAAGTTGCGGCTATCTTAACGACGATAGCCTTACCGCGGCAAAATTTGTCGAAAACCCATTTGATCATAACAGTAGGCTATACAGGACCGGAGACCTGGGAAGGTGGCTTCCTGACGGAAATATTGAAATCCTAGGAAGAGTTGATGATCAGGTGAAAGTAAGAGGATTCCGAATAGAGACAGGAGAGATAGAAAGCTGTCTGACATCTCATGATTCCGTGAATGCCTCCGCCATTTTGGTGATAGGAGAAGGGAATGAGAAAGAAATTGTGGCTTACTATTTGTCCGAAGGAGACGTCTCACATTCCGAGTTGAGAGATTACCTGGCAATGCAGCTGCCTCATTACATGCTGCCATCACGTTTTGTAGGGTTGGAGGAATTCCCAATCAATACCAACGGAAAACTTGATCGAAAAGCTCTTGCCAATATCAGCTCGAATGAAGTTGCCGGAGTAGTGAAACCCATCACGCCGACTCAAGAGTATTTACTCACATTGTGGAGTGAAGTGCTGAAAAAGAAGAAAGAACACATCAGTATTAATAAGAGCTTTTTCGAGCTGGGTGGGCATTCATTGAAGGCCATGATGCTGGTCAACAAAATATCGCAGGATTTAGACATTGCGTTGCCTGTACGGGAGGTATTTGCGCATGAAGATATCATCAGCCTTGCGGCACATATTGATACACTGGATAGTGATCTTCATACGGCCATCACAAGAGCTCCGGAAAAACCACTTTATGCGGCTTCTTCAGCTCAGCAACGATTGTTTTTCTTACACGAGCTGGAAAGAGACTCGGTAGCATACAACATGCCTCGTATTTTGAGGCTAAAAGGTGAATTGAAGCGTGATCAATTGGAAAAGGCCTTTGAGACGTTGATCTATCGGCATGATATCTTCCGAACTTCGATCGAACTATTCAATGGTGAGGTAGTACAACGAGTGGCTGATCATCCCAATTTTGAAATAACTCATTTTGAAGCGGATGAACAACGTGTTGAAGGTATTGTTCGTCAATTCATTCGTCCCTTCGACCTTGGTGTAGCTCCATTATTTAGAGTAGGACTGATCCACTTATCCGCTGATGAGCATGTTTTGATGATGGATATACATCATATCATCAGTGACGGGGCTTCGCAGGGACATCTGATCAATGAATTGATGCGTGTCTATAATGGCGAACAGCTTCAAGATCTACCATTACAGTACAGAGATTATGCTGAATGGCAACAGCGTGAAACCCAACAAGACCGGCTTTCCAGACAAAGATCCTTTTGGTTAAGAGAATTTGAAGAAGACGTTACCGCATTGGATCTACCGACTGACCATGCACGTCCAAAAGAGAAAGATTATTCCGGCGCAACCACAGGTTTCTTATTGGCTACTGAAGCATCAGTGGGATTAAAGACCTTGAGTGAAAAGCAAGGAACGACCATGTTCATGACCTTTTTGTCAATATTCAATGTGTTGTTGAGCAAACTGGGTAATGTACAGGATATTGTGGTCGGAACACCAGTCGCAGGTCGTAATCACGCGGACCTGGAGGGTATGCAAGGCATGTTTGTCAATACACTGGCGTTACGCAACTATCCCGATGATCAGTTGAGCTTTGAAGCTTTCTTGCAAAACGTAAAAGAGCGTGTATTTAATTGTTTTGAGAACCAGGATTATCAATACGAAGAGTTGGTTGATGCACTGGACCTGAATAGGGACCAAGGAAGAAATCCACTGTTTGATGTGGCGTTTGTCTATCAAAACTTCGAGGAAGGAACACAGGCGATCCCAGACCTTACAGTCCATCCAATGAACAGTGGACATGACGTAGCAAAATTTGACCTGACCTTTACAGTCAGTGAAATAGTAGAGAACTTTCATGTTCATGTCAATTATGCTACAGAGTTGTTCGATCCATCGACCATTGATCGCTTCAATGGTTATTTGAAGGCATTAATTGGGCAAGTTGCCACCGACGCCACCGTGAAGTTGTCGGAAATAGATGTACTATCTGATGAAGAGCGAAATCAACAGATATCAGTATTCAATGCTACTAAATTGCCTTACAACAGAGACGAGACGCTTGTTGACATCTTTGAACAATGGGTAGAAAGAACCCCAGATGAAACCGCATTGATCTTCCATGGAGAGACGTTAAGCTATCTGGAATTGAATCAGCGTTCAAATGATCTGTGTGCTCAATTACAGGGCTCCGGCGTTAGAAAAGGAGATATTGTGGCCATTATGATCGAAAGATCTCCAGAATTGGTCATAGGAATTTTAGCGATACTGAAAGCTGGAGCGGCTTACCTGCCGATCGATACGAAACTGCCTGTCTCAAGGGTAAGGTTTATGCTCGAAGATAGCGGCGCCAGGATATTGCTGACTGAAACAGATAAGATTGAATCAGGGGAATATGATTTGGCGGCAGTAGATGTTAGATCTCATGAAAGTGTTGAAGGTACCTATCAGCCTGTTACTTTCTCCTCTGGCGATTTGGCATATGTTATTTACACGTCCGGCTCAACCGGAACACCGAAAGGGGTGATGATCGAACATCGGTCACTGATCAATTTATTGCACGATCATAAGGAGAAGATGAGCATTACCCAGGGGGAACGAATGTTGATGTTCTCAAGTGTAAGTTTTGATGCTTCTGTCGGACAGATTTGGTATGCTTTCAACAGTGGATCAGCGGTGGTTGTTGTGGATGAGAAGACGCTCACCAATACGGAGTTGCTGAACGCATACCTGGTGAAAAGTCAGGTCTCGTATTTCGAAGTGATGCCATCATTCCTTTCGAGCTTTGAATTGGAAGACAATCCTTATCTGAAGCGAATCGTAGTGGGCGGAGAAAAATGCCCGGTTCATTTGGCTGAGAAATACAGTAGATCCCTTGATTTTTTCAATGCATATGGACCTACAGAGGCTACCATTGTTACCAATATTTTCCATTATAATAAGAGAGTCTACGACCGGTCATCTGTCCCTATTGGAAAGCAGATTGCCAATTCCAGTGCTTACATTTTGAGCAGGAGTAATACCCTTCAGCCTATTGGTGTTGTAGGCGAGCTTTACCTTGGCGGGGATTGCCTTGGACGGGGATATCTGAATAATCAGACACTGACGAATGAAAGATTTATCCAGAGCCCATTTCGATCTGACGAACGTCTTTATAAGACAGGAGACCTGGCCAGATGGCTTCCCGATGGTAATGTTGAATTTATTGGAAGGATAGATGATCAGGTAAAGATCAGGGGATTTCGAATCGAAACGGGTGAAATAGAAAGTTGCCTGCTTAAACTTGAATCAATTACTGCTGCGGCGGTGATTGTGTTGGGTAATGGGAATGATGCGAAGTTGGTGACCTATTATGTAGCGCCGGAGAAATTGCCTGTTGGCAGGATGAAAGATCAACTTTCCGAGTTTTTACCGGCTTATATGGTACCAGCTCACTTTGTTCACCTTAATTTCCTACCGGTCACTAGAAATGCCAAATTAGACCGCAAAGCTTTGCCTAAGGTAGAAATTCAAGCTGTAGAGGAGGATTTCGTGGGTCCGGAAACGGCTACAGAGGAAAAAATGGTTGAACTGTGGAGTGATGTCCTAAAACTCAAGAAGGATGTAATCAGTGTTGATCATAACTTTTTTGATTTAGGGGGACACTCACTGAAGGCGATGACGCTGACCAATAAAATTACAGAGTCGTTGGCGGTTAAAGTCCCTGTAAAAGAACTCTTTACTTATCAGGACATAAGAAGTCTAGCCAATTTCATAGATGGATTGTCAAAAAAACAAAGGGCGTCTATTCCTCGTGCTCCGGAAAAAACTTACTATGCCAGCTCAGCGGCACAACAACGACAATATTTTCTGAATGAGTTCGATAAACACTCCACTGCTTACAACATCCCTCAGGTCGTTAGAATTGAAGGTGAATTTGACGCTGAGAAATTGGAAGAAGCTTTTAGGACGCTAATTGATCGACATGAGATCTTTCGAACGGCTATCGAATTGGTTGAGGGAAGTGTGGTTCAAAGGGTGATTGAGGATCCAGGCTTTGAGATGCAGCACTATGAACCGGGTGATCGAAGTACGGAGGAAGTCGTCAAGCAATTCATTCAGCCTTTCGATTTGAGTCAACCACCCTTACTAAGAGTCGGATTGGTCACACGGTCCACCAAAGATCGCATGCTGATGATAGATATGCATCATGTGATCAGTGATGGCGTGTCTCAAGGGTATTTGATCAATGAACTAATCAGTATTTATAATGGAAAGCAACTTCATGACCTAACACTACATTACAAGGATTATGCTGAGTGGCAACAGAGTGAGGCTGAGCAAACCAGACTATCCGAGAGTAAAGTATTTTGGCTGAATGCGTTTGAACAAGAGATCAAAATACTAAACCTTCCTGGTGACTTTTCCCGACCCAAGGTCAAGGATTATTCCGGAGCAATTTCCGGATGTTTGTTAAGTGCCGAGGAATCTGTCGGTTTAAAAGCACTGAATAAGGAGCAGGGAACGACCATGTTCATGACCATGCTTTCTGTTCTCAATGTGTTATTGAGCAAGTTGAGTAATGAGCAAGACATCATCGTAGGAACACCTACCTCAGGAAGAACACATGCAGATCTGGAAAGGATGCAAGGGATGTTTGTCAACACGCTGCCTCTCCGAAACTACCCTAAACATGCCTTGCGCTTTGACGCTTTCTTGCGTCAGGTGAAAGAAAATGTCCTCAATTGTTTTGAACATCAGGTTTATCAATATGAGGACCTGGTAGAAGCCCTGGAATTAACCAGAGATACCGGGCGTAATCCAATGTTTGATGTGATGTTTGCTTACCACCGATATGAAGAGGAGGCTGAGGCGATACAGGATCTACGGATTACTTCTGTAAAAAATGAACATGTTGTCGCCAAATTTGATTTGTCATTTACCGTAAATGAGTTGAAGGATGGGTTACACCTTAGCGTAAACTATGCCACGGAGTTATTCCGTTCTTCGACCATTAACCGTTTCTTGAATTACTTCAAAAAGGTGATTAGCTGTGTTATCGCTGACGTAGCAATTCCTCTTTCCGAGATTGACATCCTTTCACCTGAAGAAAGGCATGAACTATTAAACGAATGCGGCTATTCGGCTGAATCCATAGAAAAAGATACGACCCTTGTCGATTTGTTCGAAAGATCGGTGGAACAGCATTCAGATGAAATCGCACTGATAGCCGAGAAAGAAGAGCTCAGTTATTTTGAACTGAATCGACGTGTAAATGAGCAGTGTTTGCGATTGCAAAAAGCGAACATCAAACCAGGAGACATTGTGGCCGTCATGATCGAAAGGTCACCGGAAATGGTCATTGCAATTCTTGCTGTTTTGAAGTCTGGTGCAGCCTATTTGCCGATCGATACCAGTTTGCCAGGATCCCGGGTCTTGTTCATGCTTCAGGAAAGTGCTGCCAAATTGCTGCTGACTGAGAGAACATATGTTTCTCAATTTGAGAAGGCATTAACTGTGTTGGATACCCGATCCGAGACAAACCTGGACGGTCAACCCTACCAACCAGTTGGATTTTCTCCCTCAGAATTGGCTTATATCATCTATACCTCTGGGTCGACGGGTCAACCCAAAGGTGTCATGGTGGAACATCGTTCGGTCATCAACCTGGTCCAATCACTTCCTGAACAATATGGGATAGCCGACCGAGAAAGGATCTTACTATTTGCCAATGTAAGTTTTGATGCGTCAGTGGAACAGATGTGGCTTGCCTTTGGTACCGGTGGTACGTTGGTCGTTCCCAATAAAGAAATGATTCTAAGCGAGCATTTACTCAATACTTTTCTCCAGGAATCCGGTGTTACCCATCTTCATGTGACACCATCATTTCTGGCCAGTTTTGAATTAAGTAAAAGCAACGCATTGCGGCGAATCAACGTGGGCGGGGAAAAATGTCCGGTGCATGTGGTGCAGAAATATGCTGCTAATTATCCGATCTATAATTCCTATGGCCCAACCGAAGCCACAGTAACGACCCATGTTTATTCTTTTGTTCCAGGGAGTGGAGATTGGAATGCGCTACCCTTAGGCAAGGCTGTTGCCAACACCCGTACCTATGTGCTCAATGAGCAAGGGAAGCTCCAGCCCAGGGGAGTTGTTGGTGAAATATGCATAAGCGGTGAGGGCTTGAGCCGAGGTTACGTAAATAATCCTACTCAAACGTCACTAAAGTTCATCGAAAGCCCCTTCGAAAAAGGAGAGCGGCTCTATAAAACAGGAGATCTTGGAAGACGGCTCCCTGATGGCACTATTGAGATTCTTGGAAGGGTGGATGATCAGGTGAAAATCAGAGGGTATCGAGTGGAGTTAGGTGAGATCGAAAGTCATATACTGGCCCATGAATCCGTCATTGCCTGTGCTGTGTTACTGATGGAAAGAGGAGATGTTGAGACTTTGGTAGCTTATTACGTATCAAAAGAGCAGGATCTTGAATCTTCTTTGTCTCACGTTCTGTCACGACAATTACCTGCGTATATGGTGCCTGCTCAATTTATATTACTTGATCTGCTTCCGGTTACCGCTAATGGTAAATTGGACCGAAAGGCCATTGGTGAGCAAGAGATTCAAACAAAACAAGATTACGTGCCTCCGAATAATCCTGTACAACAGCGAATGGTATCGTTTTGGGCTGAAGTGTTGAATTTACGAGAGGATGAGATCAGTATAGATCAAAGTTTTTTTCAGTTAGGCGGGAATTCTTTAAAAGCCATGATTCTTTTCAAGAAGCTTTCTGACTCATTTGAAGTGCCCATGGCATTGGTGGATTTGTTTTCATATCCGACCATTAACGAGTTTTCAACTCATTTTGCGCTGGAGACGGAAGAACCCCTTCGGTCTGAATCCGATGAACTGGTTAGGTTAAAGCATGAGCAATCGAATGAAAAGAACTTGTTCTTTATTCACGATGGCAGTGGGGATTTACTGGGGTATCTGGATCTTGTCAGTCACCTCGCAGGGTGTAATTGTTGGGGAATCAGATCCGGAAGTTTATCGGACCTGAGCTACGAAGTGTCCAATGTTCATGAAATAGCTTCGAAATATATTGATTTGATCAAATCTATTCAACCACAAGGGCCCTATCACCTCGCAGGTTGGAGTTTCGGTGGTGTTATTGCCCATGAAATGGCTTATCAACTGGAAGCAGAAAGCGCCGAAAAGGTTGCCCAGGTTTTTATGTTCGATACGGTATTGAATGAGAACACGCAGCAGGTTCAAGGTGATTTATTAACAGAAATCCAAAGTGCTATTACAGGGTTTTTCGATTGGGATACCGATCAACTACTCAAGGCCAAATCTTTCGAAGAATTGCTCATGGACTTCAAAAAGCTGACTAGCCTTAATAACCTTGATGCCGTATCTGTGCTGAGAACATTGCCAGAAGGGATTCGAAATATGTTGCCAACTGAGGACAACATTGATATTGAGAACATGTTGATGTATTTCAAGACCATTGCCATGTTTAGACGTGTGATGCTAAGCTATCGCCCAAAAGGAAAAGTTGATGCTCCACTTTTATATGTCCACGCCGAAGACTCTAATTTCGATTGGAATCGTTGGTCGTCTTACTATTCGAATCCAGTGACCGGGCATATTATTGAAGCTACACATTTTTCTATCCTGAAAGAACCCGCATTAACAACACTTGAACCGATCATTAATGAAGCCGTGCTTGATGGAGCACTTAAACTAGAATCTTAACTACTGAACCGATTTGGAATTACCGTTCCTGATGGAATGGTCAAAATGAACTGACTAATATGAATGACAAAATAATTTGTGGCCTGAAATTAACTCATGATGGAGGAATTGCGGTCATCAAAGGGAATCAACTGATTTTTAGCATAGAAATGGAAAAACTGAATAACAATCCAAGGTTCAGTTCCATTCCTGATCTATCGATCGTGAAACACATTCTGGCGGAATATGACCTGGAAATTGAAGATGTTGACCACTTTGTCATCGATGGCTGGTCAGGACTGGAAGACTCGTTTATCGAGGCTCGATCGAATGGAAACCCAGTCAAATTGGCTGTTGCAGGATACCGGGAAAAGGCCCTGTCGGCCAACGTTTTTCAACCTTTTGATCATGACTCACTTCCCATAGATAACCACGTGCTGGCATATTCCAGCTATATGCATGTGACAGGGCATATTGCCGGAGCCTATTGCAGCAGCCCTTTTGCCAGAGCAAATCAAAGCAGTTACATCCTGGTATGGGATGGTGGGATGTTCCCAAGACTCTATTACTTTGATGCACAGAAAATTGCCTTTCAAAACCTGGGGCCAATTAATTTTCTGATTGGTAACTTCTACCAGGTATTCGCCAGTTATTTCCATCCATTTAGCGTCGCAAATCCGCAACAAAAGGAAGACCTATCAATCGCAGGCAAAGTGATGGCCTATATCGCAAAGGGTGAAGTGGTGCCTGATTTGTTGGATGAATATAATTCAGTGCTCAAAGAGCATTTGGATCTGTCTTTGGACTTTGTTCACACTTTTGTAAAACATCTGCACAATAGACGCATCAAAGAAAAATATAGAGAGGAGGACATGCTGGCAACGATGCATCAGTTTCTTCAGGATCAATTGCTTGAAGGGCTCAAGAACAAGTTGAGCAAATACCCGGCGAACGAAAGAAACCTTTGTTATGCCGGTGGATGTGCATTGAACATCAAATGGAACAGCGCGCTTCGAAATAGTGGATTGTTAAAAGAATTATGGATTCCACCTTTTCCAAACGATTCTGGCAGTGCTATTGGAGTAGCATGTGCGAAGATGATCACAGTATCCCCAGACCGATGGTTAGATTGGCGTGTGTTCTGTGGCCCCAAGGTGCAGGATAGCCTGGAAATGGATCAGGAATGGTCATCAATGGATTGTCCAATTGAAACCCTTGCGGGTATGATCGCCGAAAATGAAGACCTTCCGGTCGTGGTGCTTCAAGGTAATGCCGAAGTGGGGCCGCGTTCGTTAGGAGGGAGGAGTATCATTGCTTCCGCACGGAGTACCTCCATGAAAGATATCCTCAATCGTGTTAAAGATCGTGAGCCCTATAGACCTGTGGCACCAATATGCCTTGAGGAAGATGCTCCTGAAGTATTTAATCCTGGCAGCCCTGATCCATACATGTTATTCGATCACATGGTGAAAGAAAGTTGGTTGCAAAAAATTCCGGCTGTATGTCATTTGGATGGTTCCGCAAGGTTACAAACTGTAAATAAGGCAGAAAATCCTGTTATTTATCGTTTGTTAGCTGAGTATAAAAGACATACCGGAATTCCGGTTTTGTGTAACACCAGCGCCAACTTTAAAGGCAAAGGGTTTTTCCCCGATGTTAAAAGTGTGATGGAGTGGGGTGAAGTAGATTTAATATGGAGCGATGACAAATTGCACTACCATAAGCACGCAAAATCCCTCGTCAAACAATACGATACCTTAACCGCTACTTAAGCAATGTCATGGAATAGTTCGGGCTATGCCCGAACTATGTTGATTTTTCACATTTACCTGGTTTACTATTCAGCTTTAATGGAGTCTACCGGATTGATCATGGCTGTTTTCACAATCTGACGTCCTACAGTCAAACAGGAAATGATGAACAAGGTCAGTATTGGTACCAAAAAGGCCAGGATTCCCAGTTGCATCCTGAATGCGAAATTAGAAAGCCAATCCTGGGCCACATAAATAACAATTGGGATTGAGATTACATTGGCCACAATTAGTGTAATCACATATTCTTTTGACAATATGAGAATCAGGTGATTAACATCCGCCCCGAGAACTTTTCGAATACTCATTTCTTTCACTCGCTGAGCGGCAGAAAAGGTGACGAATGCAAACAGGCCTAAACATGCAATAAAAATCGCGAGTATGGAGAAGATCAGGAAGATCTGGCCAAACTGTACATAAGACTTGTATTGCTCGTTGAATTCGTCATCCAAAAAGTAGTAATTGAATGGATTCCCCCGAAAGATATCATTGTAAGAATTTTGTATGTGGACAATGGTTTCGGAGATATTACTGGGACTCATTTTAAAGGAGAAATAGCGCTTAGCCTGATTACTAACCACAAATAAGATGGGCATGTGATCTTCTCTCAATGACTGCCAATGAAAATCTTTTAAGACACCAGACACATACACCGTATCCTTTCTGATCAAGATCCGTTTATTGAGTGCTTCTTCTCCCTGGCCAAGACCATATACTTCAGCTGCCTTTTCATTGATAATCACATGAGGACGACTGCCAGTAAGATCACTTTCCTTAAATGGTTCACCGGCAAGGAAGTCAAATTCATAGGTCGTAAAGAAACTCGGATCAACATACGAAATGCCGCCAGGTTTATTCAGACTTGGCTCATCACCTAATTTTCTCATGCCAACAACTGCATTGTGACCTTTCCCGGGGATTGTGCCGGAACTGGTGGACGAAGCAATTGATGCCAATCTGGAGGATTCTGTTTTGAAGGCCACAAGGTCTGATGGCAATTGTTCTTCGTTGGAAACGATCTCTGGTCCTTTAACAATCAATACCTGTTCCATATCTACACCCAAATCCTGAGTTTTCATGAATGTAATCTGATTGTAGATGATGAATGTGCCTGAGATGAGTAGGGTAGAAATGAGGAATTGGAATGCCAGTGAGGCTTTTCTGATATTGAACCCCGATCCTGAATTGGACAGCTTAAATCGTTGAATATTGATCGCCTTGAAAGAGGAAATGACTACTGCAGGGTAAATGCCAGAAGCAAAAGAGCTAACGATGATAAAAAGTATGAAGGTTAGCCAGAATGATGCTTGTTGTACCAGCAAAAAGGCAAACTTGGTTCCAAGAATCTGATTGAGATAAGCAAGTAATGCTGCGGTAATGAACAAAGCAATCACAGCGGAAATGACATTGATCAGAAACGATTCGATAATAAACTGCTTCCGCAATTGGCCTTTCGTAGAACCCAGCGCCTTTCGAACACCCACATCTTTTGCCCGCTTGGTAGAGCTGGCAATGGAAAGATTAATGAAGTTGAGCCATGCCACAATCAATATGATGATAGCAATGAGAACAAGGGCACGTATTTCCTGGATATTAGCTGTACTGGTTGCTTGATCTTCTAAATGTTCGGAATAGAGATAGATATCTGGCAGGGGTTGTAGTGCAAACTCCCAGGTGATGTTATAGTGTTCCAGCGTTTTTCCGAAATTCTCGTAAACCATTGCGGCAATCTGCTCCTCAACATCGGCTGTTTTACTTCCATCTCTTAATTTGAAATAGGTGAAAAAATTGGTTCTTCCCCATCTGCCTCGACCATTTTGATAGCTCTCACTTTCTAAGAGAGATTGCATTGGCATTAAAAAGTCGAACTCTAAATGACTGTTTCCAGGAATCGTCTTCAGAACACCTGTTACCTTAAAACTGGCAGTAACCCATCCATCGACCTTAAGGGTTTTTCCTATAGGGTTCACTTTTGATCCAAAATATTTGTCTGCCATCTCTTCCGTAAGAACGATACTATATTTATCGTCCAGCGCAGTTGATCGATTGCCTTGCTTTAATTCAAAGTCGAACATCTCTAAAAAAGTACTATCCGCGAAGAGCATGTCTTCCTCCATGAAGGGATTATTCTTTTCGGGATTATTCACCACTGCTCCGAAATACTGTGGGTGGATCCTGGTGTAACTTTCAATATCAGGTATATCAAGAAGTGCTTGAGGAGCTATAGCATAAGAGGTTTTGGCTTGTTGTCTGTTAACCTCCCCATTTTCCAGTGCTCTTAGGGTCAGTCGATAGGTATCCTGAGCATTGGTGTGAAAACCATCGTAACTTGACTCAAATTGGACATATTGTAAAATGGCTAAACATACCCCCATGCCAATGGACAACCCAAGGATATTGATCAGTGAATAAGACTTATTCCTGATGAGGTTTCTTAATGAAATTCGGAGGTTCGTTTTAAACATAATAGAGGGTTGATTTATTGTTTGTTTCGAAGTTATTCAAAATATAAAAAGAATATGGATGAACAATTACTGTTAATTCTTATGAGATGACGAATCTGGTTTCCCGATCAATAATGAGTGAGATAGGTGTAAATGCCTGCTTACGTCAATTACAAAAAAAGAATACACTAATTTTTTTAGTGAAAATTTTGGGTGAATTTATCATTTTTTTGTCAGTATTTGAAGGAAGAAAATATAGAAAAAAAGTGCTTAAAATAACTTTAATGGCGCATATAGCAAGGTTATACCTCTTTTTTCCATATGTTAAAACATACATATATCATGTAGGTAAGAAAAAAAAGATCAGACAATGTTTACCATCAAATTGAGAGGAAAATGTTTGCCATTTATTTAGCAATATTTTGATCGGTTTGCCTAGATTACAGCTGCTAAAAACAAGTCACATTACAATGAGTGTATTTATCGAACAACAGTATGAGTCTTACTCAGAAGATGACCACAAAACATGGAAGGAATTATATGAAATTCAAAATCAGGAACTGATCTCATATTCTTCAGAAGGATACCAGTTGGGCTACCGAAAAATAGCACTTCCGGAGGGTAGGGTGGTTAATTTGGACAAGCTTAATGAAAAGCTAGGTTCTTTTTGCGGATGGCAGGCGGTAGGTGTTCGCGGCCTGGTACCAACCAAAGAATTTTTCTTTATGTTGATGAAGAAGAATTTTCCTGTTTCAGTTCAAATCAGAAAGCCTCAAGAATTGGGTTTTAGCAAGTTACCCGACATCTTTCATGATGTGTGTGGCCATGTGCCGATGTTATTGAATGATACATTTTCGGAATTTGTTAAGAAGTTTAGTGAGTTGGGACTGAAACACTTCGAAAATGAAAAGGCCGTTCTTTATTTATCCCGGCTCTATTGGTATACTTTGGAAATGGGTCTGATTTATGAAGAAGGAGAGGTCAAACCATACGGAGGAGCGATCCTCACATCAAGAAAGGAAATTAAGAACATCTATAGCAATACCAGTAGCAAGCATGATTTTGATGTGTATGAGCTTATCAATACCCCATATGATAATCTGAAATTGCAAACTGATTACTTTGTGATTGATAGTTACGATCAATTGTTTACCGGTTTGGAGCAATTAGAAGTGATTATCGAAGAGGAGTTTAATCTGGAAGAAACGCACTAAAAATTTAGAAGCGATTATACTTTGGGCTGAGTCCCAAATGCATTTCCTTCAAAAATATAGGTCCAGGTTTTTAGTCTTTGAATATTAACACTTGAATAGTAGACTGTTTCGTCGACTCAAAACAACCTTCGAATCAATGGAGATCACATTAAGCGCCTTTCGAAAAGGTATGCTACTGGCACTCATATGTTTAAGCCAACAATTTCTAGCGATTGCTACGGATCAAAAGTTGCTGGATAAAGTTGATCAGGAAGTGACAAGATTGATGAGGCGTGGAGATATTCCTGGTTTAAGTCTGGTCATTCACTTCGGGGATGAGCAAGTGATCCGAACGTATGGATTTGCCGATCTTACAAACCAGGTTCCGGTGAGTGACCAGACACTTTTTCAGCTGGGATCTTGTAGTAAAGCATTCACCGGGCTGGCAGTCACTCTGCTCGAACAGCAAGGTAAGATCGATCTCGATGCAAGGGTGGCCCATTACCTGCCGTGGTTTAGGGTGAGATTCGAAGACTCCATGGTGCAGGTGACTTTACGGCAACTTATGCATCATACGAGTGGGATTCCCTGGGAGACGATCGCAAAAATTCCGGAGAGCAATGATCCCGATGCCCTGCAACTGACCGTGAAAAAAATCATTGACCAGCAACTTGATGAATTGCCAGGAAAAGAGTTCCAATATGCCACGATCAATTACGACGTGTTGGCGTTGGTGATACAGGAAGTTACCGGTCAACCCTTTGAGGACTTTGTAAAGGATCATGTCTTGGCACCACTACAGTTGCGAAACACCTCCATTGGTTCTCCAATAAATGAGACACGTATGTCCAAGGGGTATAAATTAGGTTTTTTTAATGCCAGGGAATACGAAGCTCCGGTTTATAGGGGCAACAACGCCGCTGGATATATGATCTCGGATATTCGGGACATTGGACGATGGATGCAGTTGCAACTGGGACTGGTTGAAACCAACCTAAGTGAGGCGATCTTACAAACACATCAACGAGACAGATCTGTAGGGCTTCATGGCCAATCTGCTTACGCCAGTGGGTGGAACGTGGCGTTTGATGGTACTGAAGAGGTATATCACGGTGGGATGAATCCGAACTTCTCCTCTTATTTTGCCTTTCGGTCAGAGGAAAAGATCGCCGTTGGGGTCCTGACCAATGCCAGTAGTAATTACACAGCAGTGCTGGGAGATAGGGTCATGAAATTGCTGGCTGATGAAGATATTGAACTGGAATTTGATCCGGGCGATGGTAATGACAAGACTTACTCGGGGATAGCGATTGCATTAGCGTTATATGTCCTGATCGTTTTAGCTTTCCTGATACTGATCATTGTGCAAAGTATCCAGGGGAAAAGACGCGTGAAATGGCCCGCACCCTCGGATTTCGGAGCGTTTGCTAAAGCCCTGTTATTTATTGCCCCGTTTCTTGGGGGTCTGTATATATTTCCGGGAGCTGTAGTGGGCTTTACCTGGGATGCGATCCTGGTATGGAGTCCCGAAAGCCTGATGATCATGCTGGGAGTCCTGTTCCTGGCCATAGGATTGTCGATGCTGGTGTATCTGGTGAGTTTGTTTTTATCTGAACCTAATGATTACAAAAGGAAAGCTCCCCGGATATTATTGATCAGCATCCTCTCCGGTCTTGCCAATGTAGCGGTCATCATTATCGTGACATCTGTGATCAATTCGGATGTTGCCCTCAAATACCTGATTTTCTACTACGGTCTCGTCATTAGCCTTTACTTATTTGGTCGTCGATTTGTGCAGATCAGCCTCATCAAATTTACCAGGGAACTCGTTTATGATCTCAGGATACAGTTGACGAGCAAGATCTTTTCTACTTCCTACGACAAATTCGAACGGATCCATCGGGGTAGGGTGTATACCGCCCTCAATGATGATGTTGCTACCATCGGCAATTCAACTTCGCTGTTTGTCAATTTGATCACCAGCTTCATTACCGCATTAGGTGCCTTTATATACCTGGCAGCTATCGCTTTCTGGGCCACCATGCTCACCATTTTTCTGATCATTACACTTTCCACCATTTATTATTTTGCAGTGCAAAGCACAAATATCTACTTTGAGCAAGCGCGTGATTCCAGAAATGTATTCATGGGGCTGATCAATGGGATGATCGATGGGTTCAAGGAAATTAGTTTGCACCGGAAGAAAAAGCTTGAATACAAGGATGATCTTGCCGCAAGTGCCCGGGAATTCAAAGACAAGACCATGACCGCCGATATTCGTTTTGTCAATGCTTTTCTGATAGGAGAATCGCTGCTTGTGATCCTCTTAGGGGTCGTTTCCATTGGAATGACAGAGATGTTTCCCAATATTCAATTCTTCACCGTCATGAGCTTTGTCATCGTGCTGCTCTATCTGATCGGACCAGTCAATAGCATTTTAAGTGCAGTTCCGGCGCTGATGAATTTAAGAATATCCTGGAACCGGATTAATCAGTTCATCAGCGAGATCCCCGCGAACCTGGACCTGGATCAAAAGACGGAGCCTGAATTCGAACAGGTAGAAAGACTGGAAGCAAAAGGGATCACTTATCAGTTTAAGAATGCAGAGGGAAAAGCTGCCGGCTTCCGGGTGGGTCCAATTGATCTGGAGGTAAACAAAGGGGAGATCTTGTTCATCATCGGTGGGAATGGAAGTGGTAAGACCACCCTTGCCAAATTGTTGCTGGGACTCTACTTGCCAGATGAAGGTGAAATAACTGTGAATGATACAGCATTGAAAAATGCGGAGCTCAGCGAATATTACTCGCCTGTATTCACACCTCCCTACCTTTTCGAAAAGCTCTACAACTGCGATACAACAGGACAGAAAGAGAAAATTGAGCAATATTTGCAGGTATTGGACCTACAGGAAAAAGTGACAATCGAGAACAACCAATACAGTACCATCAGGCTTTCGGGCGGTCAAAAAAAGCGCCTGGCCTTGCTCCAATGTTATTTGGAGGATTCACCTATCTATCTCTTCGATGAATGGGCGGCAGATCAGGATCCCGAATACCGTAAATTCTTTTACCGTACATTGCTCCCTGAAATGAGAGAGATGGGAAAGATCGTCATTGCGATCACTCATGATGATCACTACTTCGATGTGGCGGATAGAGTAATGAAGATGAATCAGGGACATCTCGAGTTATACTCCAAAGGTCAAATTCTGGCACCTTCTGAGTTGTAAATCCCAAATCAGGAATGAATATGTTGAATGATACGGACGATCGGGATCAATCAGCTGAAGAGCAGGTGATTGGGATTGTTGGAGGTATGGGGCCCCAAGCAGGGATAGAGCTGGCCAATGATATTTTCCGACTTACGGAAGCTAAGAAAGATCAGGAGCATCGATCGGTGATCATGATGTCATATCCCGGGCAGCTAGGAGACCGGACTGCTTACATCGAGGGTACTGAGTTGATAAATCCGGCGTTCAATATTGCGAAGGTCATTCAAAAGTTGGAATTGTCGGGAGCAGATGTCGTTGGAATCGCTTGCAATAGTTCCCATGTTCCTGCCATCTACAATGTAATACTAGATGAACTGAAAAAGTCATCAAGTCGGGTAAGGCTGCTGAACATGCCCAAAGAAACTTGTAAACACATCAAGGAACATTTCCCAGAAGCTGCAAAAGTAGGCGTCATGAGTACGAACGGTACTTATAAAGCAGGAGTATATGTGACACTCCTTGAGCAGGCAGGACTTCAGGCAGTCGTTCCAACATATTCGTTTCAAAATGAAGTGATTCACGACATGGTCTACAATCCCAGTTATGGGATCAAATCCTGTCCAGAGGGGATCACAGATGAAGTCATCGACTTGTTGGGACGAGCTTTTTCTTTTTTTCAGGAGCAGGGAGTAGATGCAGTCATATTAGGTTGTACAGAAATTCCATTGGCCCTGAAGCAATACCCTAAGACAAAACAAATACCCCTGTTGATCAATCCCAGTGAAATATTGGCCAAAGCCCTCATCGCAGCGACAGAAAGGCGACAACTGGCTCATGGCGAGTAAAGATTAACTTGAAGGGGAGGAAGGTTCTTTACGACTGTTCTGTAAACATTAGGTTGATAAGTTCATTTAAGAGGATTCGAAGAATTCCATCAGAGTGCTGACAGTAAGCATAGGGTAAACCACGAAAGAAAAGGTCCTTGCTGGCGCGCGTTTTGAACGCGTGGCTTCTATTAATATAAATAAGCTCTTGGCCTAGGAAATACAATGCTCTTGTTTAGGACTAAAATTGTGACCAAGAACCGGAATCTTGTTAATTCAGGCTTTTTGACTTTCTAAGCCAAAATGTTAACGTCTTTTTGTTCTAAAGAGGGGGTTGAAGCCACTCGCCGTAAAATAAAAAAAGATTCTCAGATTTCTCTGAGAGGCTTTTTGCGTCCTACGCGGACCGGAACCGGACGAGACTCGAATCGCACCGGCGACCCGGTCACGACCTCCTGCGTGACAGGCAGGAACATATTGGTTTGATATGTGTTAAATGTCTTTAAAATGGCCAATTGGGAGGTTTATGAATTTGTGAAATACCATATGAAACCATATTTTGCGTGCAAATCGCGTGCACGTCATGAGTACAACACTAAAATTCGTCCTCGATACCCGAAGAGCTAAAGATAACGGAACCTATCCATTACGACTAAGAATTATGCATAACCGTGTCAATTCTCATATCTCATTGGGCTATTCTCTTTCAGAGAAAGAATGGGACGGCAAGAATGAGCGTCTTAGATCATCCTCGAAATCTTACGGCAATGTTAGCCGCTTCAATAACGATTTGCAATCACGTAAAGCCAAGTATTTCGAGATCATTGGAGAATTGGAACGAGATGGAATTCTAGATAATTTGAGTGCTTCCCAGCTCAAGGGCCACCTAGAGAAGAAACCCAAAGGAAACGTGAGTTTTGGTGATTTCATTCAGCAACAATACGAACTGAAGCTGAATGCTAATAAGTCAGGAACTGCTCGAACCTATAAGGATCTGGCAAACTTCCTAAGAAGATACAATGATGGAAATCTCAATCTCAGTTTTGTCGAGATAGATTACAATTTTCTGGTTCAATTGGAACATCAACATATTGGTAAAGGGAATCAATACAGTTCACTTTCGGTTTACCTGCGAACCCTTCGTTCGCTTTACAATGAAGCCATTAAAATGGGCTTGGTGAATGAGAAACATTATCCGTTTACGAAATACAAAATCAAAGAAGGACAACCCAGAAGAAGTGCTTTGACCAAGAAGAATTTTCAGCTAGTAAAAAAGGCTGAGTTTAAACAGGGGAGTGCCAAGCAGATTGGAAGAGATTTCTACCTGGCCAGCTTCTACTTACACGGCATGAACTGGATGGACATGTGTTTGCTGAGATATGAGAACCTATCTGATGATCTAAATCGGTTGCAATATGTTAGGAAGAAAACTGGTAAGCCATTTAATCTCAAAGTATCGGAGCCTCTTATTGATGCCATAAACTCATTGAAAACCTTCGATGCTTCCAATCGAAAGGACTTCATTTTTCCCGTCTTAAAGCTCGAAGATGATCCTGAGAAGTATGTCACTAAAATCAACAACCGCAGGCTTAAAATCAATAAGTATCTGAAAATGGTTGCCCAAGACCTGGATATTTCAAGCTTCTCCATCTATTCCGCTCGACATACTTATGCTACGATGTTATGGGAAAATTCTGGATCTGCTGCAGTCACTCAACGCAGCCTGGGCCACAAGACCGAGGAGCAGACGCAGGAGTATCTTTCTTACTTTGGGAATGATAAAGTGGACAGTGCTTCGGATGATTTGTTTGAGATACTTTAGTCCAGGACTGCTTTCAAATTCACCAAATTTCGATGTTGTTAACCTTCTACCCCCGTAGGCGCTGGGACGATCATATGGATCGCACCGGCGTTGCCAACGAAATCCAGGTTTGTAATAGGACCACCTAAACACCGGCCCGTTCTCAAATCTACCGCTTCAGTAGCATTCATATTTTCTGATATATCATTTGATATATATTTAAATAAATTATTATCATTTGATATAATCTAATTGATTAATATGAAGTCTTCAACGGCCTCTTTGATAGTTTCTATTTGGTGTCTGTTTATACTTTTTAAGGTCGAGGGACAAGGTCGCCCGGACACAGTGAAACTTAGGAATAATTACAACACCTTAAAAAATCTATTGAGTACAGATAGCGCCAATCTTGATTTATTACTTGATTTGGCGCAGACATCCAGAAAATTGAGCAATGCCGACGAGGCTTTACTATACCTTAATCAAATAAAGGATCTCGATTCACTTCATTTGGAGGCCAGGAGTTTGGAAGCTTACGTGCTTAGAGACCAGGGTGAACTTCAAAAATCTTTTGACCTATGGCTTAGGGTCGGAGAGGAGATCAACCAGTTGCCAAATGCGGAGAGAATTCATTACGATCTGGCCTTACTTGCCATGAAACTGGAACGCTATGAGGTAGGAATATCTTCATTAGAAAAAGCTATCGCACTAGATGATACAAAAGCCAATTATTTTCTTAACCTTGGGGTTTGTCGAGCCAGGTCAAAACGCCTGAAGGAAGGTTGTTCGGATTGGAAAAGAGCGCATGAGCTCGGTGCTACACAAGCTGAAGCGCTGATACGAAAATATTGTCCGGTTACCTGCAAGGAGTTATTCACAAATTGTGAAGATTAGATTACATTTCCGCGATACGAAATGAATCAATCCTCTTCAATCAACATTTTACAGTTTTAGAAAGAAGTCCAGCAATTTTTTGCGTAATTAAAGTAAATTATTTGAATCAATGCATAATAATTTATCATCAACTTTATCGATTGGACAGTCGATGATAATAACTCCATCTACACCATTTTTCTTCAATCGGTCATAAGTTTTAATGGTAGGTCAAGTCAATGAAAAATTAGTCGTCATGAGTTGTCAATTCTTTTCTTCAATTTCCTGAAGGCTTGATCTGGATCAAATCTTTTAGTAGGGGCTTCTTCCGAATCCGATGCCAATGGCTGTGTCAGGTCTTTTGCATCCATTGCCTGATCTTCGGACTTTTCACCGGACGCTTTTCGACTTTTTTTCTTTGACATAAATAATGAAGGCTTTGGCGAGGCTTCCAAACAATGGATAGACAATGACCACCGTTCTATCTAACCAATAGCAAGTTAGGAATAATTTCCATTTACCCCTAGAGGGAGGAGGCTGGATCATCATTCAGTGCAAAAAATCACGTTTGTTGTCAGGTTGCTGCAGGGGTAGAATCATCGGTTCTCCAAACGGATGTCGGAGGGCGAAATGGCAATATGCTATCGCAATATTTGCAAGTTGGAACACAAAATAGGAGGATATCCAAATGCATTCAATCCAGCACACCATCCCGGAAATAGTCGCTGGGTTTCTTTCCGAATCGAAGTTCGTACCGCTCTGAAAAACGGCTCGAGTTGTTAAACCCTGCCGCAAGGCCGACCGCCGTGACATTGCCATACACTTGGTCTTCCAGTAGTTTTCTGGCTTTTTGCAAGGCGATTTCAAATTGATATTGTATAGGCGTAAGGCCTGTCAGTTTCTTTAGTCTTCTCTGAAACTGCCGCTTACCCAGATTGAAGTGATCCGCAAGGTCCGCGACCTGGAAGTCACTGTTTTCAAGCTCTTGTAAGATTACTGATTCCACTTCTTTGAGCCACTCCAGGTCTGATTTGTACATTACGGTCGACGAATTGGCCTGATGGGCAATATTTCCTTCTTCTACTGGTTCCTCCTCGACCATTTCCAGAGCTCCTTCTTTTCTGGTTTGATACCTGGTAATCAGATTTTGGACCCTTGCTTTGAGTTCTTGAGGCGAAAATGGTTTGGTGAGGTAATCGTCTACGCCAATCGCCAGGGCTTGCAATTTACGGTCTTCAAAATTGAGGGCAGTGAGCATGACCACCGGGATGTTGCGAAATTGCTCAGACGATTTCATGTGTTCCAGCAAGCTGTATCCGTCCATCTCTGGCATCATGACATCCGTAATGACCAGGTCAAATGGCTCTGCTGACAATTTGTCCAGGGCTTTTTTTCCGTTTTTGGCCAGGGAGATGTCATAGTCACCCGCGAGCAACTGACTGACATATTGCCGCATGTCCGGATGGTCCTCGACGATCAAAACCCTAAACGATGATGTTTCGGATATAGGTGAGGGCAGGAGGTTGTCTTCGGCTGCTGCCCAGGTCTCAACTACATCACCTTCCTCCTGGGGTGACCTGTCGTCTGGTGCTTCGGCAGGTTTGCATGGAATTTCAAGCTTAAAGGTGCTTCCATGGTCCAATGCACTTTCGACAGTTAGGTCACCTCCCATGCGTCCTGCCAGCTCATAAGCCAATGCAAGTCCAATACCAGTACCGCCCTGGATGGGAGCATCGGGCTGCTTGCTCTGGAAGTACCGGTCAAAGATGTGCGGAAGATCATCCGGTGCAATTCCCTGACCCGTATCGATCACCTGGATCATCAGGTTTTCATTTTGCCGAGACAGGGCCAGTTCGACCTCACCTCCGGCAGCGGTGTATTTGATAGCATTGAAGAGCAAGTTGTTCAGTACTTTTTCTATGCGCTGGGGGTCCAGTAAGACCCAGGTTGGCAACTTCTCGTCGATTGAATGTCTGTAGCGGATCTCTAGTTGCTCCGCCATGGAAGTATAGTTGGAAGAGATCCGCTGGATGAGCGACTTCAATTCAACAGGTTCTTCCTTCAACGCTATGTTGCTGGATTCCATCTTCGACAGGTCAAGGATGTCATTCACGAGGCCTTTCAATTTACGCGTGTTGCGCTGCATGAGCTGTAGCGTTTGCGTGGTTTCAGCAGGAGGATAAGCGCCTTCTTGATCAATCAGGTTATCCAGAGGACTGCTGATCAACGTCAAAGGTGTTCGCAATTCGTGAGAGATATTGGCAAAGAACCGTGACTTAGTTTTTTCGAGTGTCGCGAGCTCATTTTTCTGCTGCTCAATCTCCTTATTCCTTGTCTGAAGGGTATTGTTGGCTTTTTGCTTGGACTGGTAGTAACGGAAAAGGATAAAAACAATGACCAGCAGTAGAATTACACCCGCCAGCATCGCGTATTGGTTGTTTGTTTGACGTTTTATGGTTTGGTCAGCGATCAGTTGTTGTTGTTGATTGGCATACTGAATGGAATCTTTCTCCTGTTCAAATTGATGTTCAGCCTGAAGCTGGATCATGGCCTTTGTATTACTTTCATTGAACACACTATCGGAGTACTGCTTATAGGTGATATGGTTTTCGTAGGCGGCCTCAAAGTTGCCGAATTCCGCCTCAACCCTGGCCAGGTGCTCGGTGCTGTAAATGATCACTTGAGGATCACCGGTCTGAAATCCTATTTCTTTTGCCGATTGGAATTGCAACCGGGATTCAATCAGTTTTCCTCGTGCCTGATAAACCTGCCCCATGGTGATCATAGGATAAGGTTCCATATATTTGAAATTGAGTTCTCTTGCAAGTTTGAGAGCTGCGGAGGCATAGTAGAAGGCACTATCAAGATTGTTGAGGTAGAAATAGGAGTCGGCAATGTTGTTCATTGAAATGACAACATGACCATTTCTCAATCCCGTCTCTTCCTTGATCTTCAGGGATTTCAAGTCATATAATAACGCTTTTTCATAATCACCTTGTACGGCGTAATTCACGCCGATATTGGCAAGTTGCTGAGCCATACCTCGTCTGTCATTTAGTTCTGTGGATATAGACAAAGCTTTTAGCAAATAATCGACAGCCGCGCTGAAATGTTTTTGTCCTGAATAAGCTGATCCAAGGTCTGAATAAACTTTCATCATCGCGCTTTGGTCACCAAGGCTTTCAGCCAGTTTTAAGGCGGCGAAGCTATATTCAATCGAAGACTTAAAGTCGCCCAATACCTGTAGGATCATAGCAAGTCGAGAATATACCGCCAATAGCTTTTGTTGCTTCCCGGCCTGGACATAGTAATCGACACATTCGAGGCAGAGCTGATAAGCTTTTCTGAATTCGTCTCTTCTCTTGGCCAAATCGCACAGCCCCATCTTGGCATCACCTTTACCTGTTGTGTAGTCGTGCATTTGAGCAAGTTCGAGCATATCCTGGTAATTGCCTTCGGAGGCATCATAGTTACCGTAGGAATAGTTATAATCTCCCTGATTGGAGAGGGCATTGATCTTTAGTAATGGATAGTTAATTTCATCCGCCAGCAGCATTGATCTGTTGATATATTGCATGGCCTGCGTGGAATCCAACGATTTGTAGGCGGTTGTCATGTTGTCGAGAATGTCCTCTGCTGCCTCTTCCGATAGCCCATCCAGTTGGGTTTCTAAAATATTCAAAAGGGAATCAAAAGTCGGGTGTTGCTGTGCTGGACTGAATTGAAGGACGGATAAGAAAAGAATGCCAGTAAACAAATAGTTCATAGGATTGGGGTAAGGTCACATGTTTACCAGGAACTTAAGTTCCGTAAATAAATATAGAAAGAATTGGGTGCTGGAGCCTCCTTCTTAGGAGCAATTACGAATTTGACCCCCTCATTTGATGTGTATATCTGAATTTGCGTGGCCACTGTCACCACGGTGCTTCTATTTCAGATGCGCAAAGCGTGATGCCTTTGGTCAGGACTGTCGTATGGTTTTTCCTCGAAGAGGGCGTAAAAACCTATTCCAATCTCTGCCAATCCCAAAATGACGCGAATTGAAAGTTTTTGACACGAATTGAAAGCGGAAGACGCGAAATGAAATATGATGTCGCGAAATGACTGGAATTCACAGATGTACTCACCTAAACTTATCCATGTAAATGATTTGACAAATACTAGATAAAGGGAAAACGCTACGCCAATGAAAAAGTTGATTCGTCCTCCAATGATGGTGCTTTTGGGGCTACTGGTTGCTGTAACCGGATTCCGATCCCCCGAAGTGACCACAAACGTAAGGGCGGATTTCCATATCATCTACGAACTGGTGTCTGAACTAAGGAAGTATAGCTTACATCCGGGAAATCCACGCTCATCAATAAACAAATTTGAATTTATCATATCTGAAAGTGATTTTGTTGTAAATGACTTATCTACCCGCTGGGGTTCATTTCTCAGATAGTCAATACAGCAGACAAGTCACAGCTACCAATTAAACCAAAATGCCATGTTAAAAAATGATCAAACGATAAGTCCGTCAGATGAAAACTTGGACGAATTGCTATTCGCCGGCATCAAATTGCATGATGAAGGTGCGCTTGAAACCTTGTTCAAGAAGTACTATGTTACCCTTTGCCGGAAGGCGGTGGGGATCGTAAAGGTGGACACGGTGGCGGAGGAAATCGTGTCAGATGTTTTCTTTACCATATGGAGCAGGAGGGATAAGATCAACATTCAATCTAATGTGTTGGGTTACCTGCGTTATGCCGTGCGCAATCATGCCCTGAATTACTTGAAATTACGAAAACTGGGCACGGTAGATCTGTCTCAGATGGAGTACCAGGCCCAGACAAATGATTTGGATCCACTAGAAAATCTCATGATGGATGAGTGTATGGATGAATGGGAAGACAAGATCAGTCAATTACCCATGCAGCGACAAAAAATCCTCAGGATGTGTAGACTGGAGGGGCTGTCAGTGGCTAAGGTAGCCAGTCAATTGTCATTGGCGGAACAGACGGTCAGAAATCAAGTGCAACTGGCAATCAAGGGTTTGAAGTAGATTTCGAGATATTCACTTTTTGAAGAAAAACCTCATAATTATCTTATTGCTTGATTGGACATTTTGAGAAGCGACTTTTACGACCTCCTAACTCCCAGGAGTGGTCTACTTATCCAGAAAAAGCAGATATCAGTCTTACCTTGAGGAACCTTATTTTGCGTTCCGGGAATTATCCTGGAAAGGGAACTGTTTGCAAAATTCAATTCCGGAGGTGAAGACGCGGCCCACGGCTGGGGAGTGAAACAAGACCTGTTTCTATTTTTCGAAGAAATAAGATGATCTTCTCAAATGCTGCTATTAATCCAGTCAAAAACAACCAACCATATCACCACAAACGGCAAGTATGGCCTATGTTATAGGCATCTTCCCTTAGCGCGTCATTCAGAGCGCAGCGAAGAATCTCCTGACGCGACTTTATCTTCGGTCTTTTCACCGGTCGCTTTTCGTTTTTTTATATAGTATAAATGATGAAGTTCTCTAAGATTTAAAGATCAAGGATTAACACGTATTTTTCGAGATTCCATTCAAAATCGAACAAACGTTGCCAATTCTGTTCAAAATCGTTGATTTTTCTCTTCTTTTGAGGGATTTTCGAGGGTTGGATTTGATTCTTAGAATGTATTTTCATGCACATTACGTGATCAACTTTGCAAAACGGGAATTCTCATGTACATGCTACAGTTTTAGCGATCAAGAAAAGTCAAATTTTATTAAATTCCAAGGAAAAGTTAGTAGCCAGCTATTGATGACCATGTGACAGGCCTCTTATATGAAATATTTATTGTGGTGCATCATGTTCCTGATGATGAAACAACAATCTCTCGCCCAAGAGAACCTGGATTCTTTGTGGGCTTTGTGGAATAATACGAATCTTCCGGACACGATTCGTTTGGAAGCCATCGATAATATCTCTTATGGATATTTACCGGATCAACCGGATAGTGCGGAATTCTTTGCACAGGTTCAACGTGACTATGCTGAAAGCAGAGGACTAAAAAAGTATCAGTCGCTCGCTCTATGGACCCAAGCTTACTCAAGTACTATAAAAGGAAATAACAGAGATGCCTTGGAATTAACGAAGCTTGCTTACGAATTAGCGAAAGAAGCAGGAGCTAAAAAAGAAGCCGGGAACGCCTTAAAACTTCTTGGAAGTATTTATGAAATGCTTGGAGAGTATGCCAATGCACTTGATCATTTTGACCGTGCCTTAACAATATTCGAAGAAATTGGGTACAAAAGAGGTCAAGCGGGAACGATAAATGATGCTGCGATAATTTACTTAAATCGGGGAGAGTTTGACTTGGCTCTTGATCAATTTAAACAAAGTTTTAGGATAATGGAAGATGTCGGGGATGAATTTGGTCAAGCCAACGCCTTGAATAATTCAGGACTAATTTATTCGGAACGCGGAGAGTTTGCGCAGGCACTTGACCATTTTAAGCAGAGCGAACGGATAATGAAAGGAATTGGGAACAAAAAAGGTGTTGCAATGTCATTGGGTTCTATTGGAAGGGTTTATGCACAGATAGCAGAGTATGATCTTGCAATTGAGCATTTTAACCGCTCATTAGAGTTAAAGGAAGAAATCGGGGATAGACAAGGTGTGGCTGTGTCATTAGAAGGCATTGGACACATCTATAAAGAACAGGGTAAGTTGATGCTGGCAATGGATTATCATAACCGCAGTTTAGCGATATGGGAAGAAATTGAGTACAAACAAGGTGTGGCCTCCACATTAATTAATATTGGATCAGTCTACAGGGACCTTGGAGAATATGCTGAGGCAATAGACTATTTTACTCGTGGCTTGAAAATAGCTGAAGAATTAGAGATTAATATTCAAAAATCTGTCGCGCTGAGTAGGATTGGGCGTGTGAAATTGACTTTAGGTAAATACAATGAAGCCGTAGACCATAGCCAACAATCGCTTAAACTATCACAGAAGCTGGGTGATCTCGCCCAAATTAAGGAATCAGCACACACCTTGTACGAGGCTTACAAAAATACTGGCAAACCGATTGAAGCATTCGGAATGTTAGAGCTATACCTGAGTACCCGTGATAGCCTGGAAAGTGATGAAAAAAATCGAGAGTTGCTCCGGGTGGAATTTCAATATAAGTACGAGAAAGAAAAACAGGAGCTGGCTTTCCAGCAAGAACAAGAGCGATTGATCCAGGAACAAGAGGTATCCCGCTTACAATGGATCATATATGGCTCCATTGGGATGATTTTATTGTTGGTTCTACTTGCTTTTCTTGTCTACAGAAATTACCGGATCAAGCAACAATCGAATCAATTGCTTGCGCAACAAAATCAAGAGATTTCTAACCAAAAACGAGAACTGCAAGAACTGGACAAGTTGAAATCACGCTTTTTTGCCAATATCTCTCATGAATTGAGGACACCTCTTACGCTAATTTCCGGTCCATTGGAGTCTTTATTGCACAGTCCCTCCAAAGAGGAGATCAATAAAACGCTTCCGCTAGCGATCAGGAACACCAAGAAGCTCAAAGAACTGGTCAATGATATCCTGGACTTATCGAAAGTAGAAAATAAAGGGATTGAATTACGCGAAAGTTCCGTGGACCTACCCGTCTTTCTAAGAAGGATTTGGGCCAATTATGAATCAATGGCTGATCAGCTCTCCATTGATTACAAAATTTCTATTGAACAACTTGATATCAGCTGGATCCTAATGGATAGCAAACGAGTAGAAAAGATTCTCAATAATTTGCTATTTAACGCCATCAAGTATACTTCCAGTGGAGGCAAAATAACACTTACTGCACAAAGGCGCGAGGATACTGTCATGATCGAGATAGCAGATACCGGGCAAGGCATTGCCCGTGAAGACCTGCCCCATATTTTTGACCGATACTTTCAAAGTAAGCAATCTAATGCTCCTATCCAGGGAGGTACAGGTATTGGCCTTGCACTGGCACATGAGTTGGCCTACCTGATGGGCGGAGATATTACAGTGGAAAGTGAGCTTCACAAAGGAAGTACCTTTACGTTAATTTTCCCACTGATGGAAACGGAAGCTCCCGTGGAAGAGGTTTTCCAGAAGGTAGAGCCTGATACTTACACACCAGATTCGGAAGAGCGTGTCATCAAGGGATCTCCAAAAGGTCCAAAACATAAGGTCTTAATTGTAGAAGATAATGCAGACATGAGGGCTTACCTCAATGACCAGGTTCAACGGAACTACCTCACCTCACTGGCCACTCATGGAGTGGAAGCGCTGGAGATGCTGAAAACCGATTCCTTTGACCTAATCATTACTGATGTAATGATGCCTGAAATGGATGGGTACGCACTTGTGCAACACTTGAAGAGCGATAAACATTTCCAAGGTATACCTGTAATCATGCTCACTGCCCTGAACATGGAGGATAATAAACTGGATGCCCTGGCGTTAGGGGTGGACGACTACCTGACCAAACCTTTTTCACCTCTGGAATTGCAGGCCCGGATCTCGAACCTTATCGACCGGTATAGAGAGAGGAAAAAATGGATGGATGAAAACTACGACCCCCATCGTGAAAGTGAAATGGAAATCAATGAGGGGGAATTGGAAATAATAGATCAACAGCAAGTAAGTCAATTAGGGATGACATGGCTTCAAACAGTCAAGGATATAGTCCTTAAGGAGCTGGAAAATCCTGAATTTCAAGTAGCAGACCTGGCCAACCAATTTCACCTGAGCAAGAGACAATTTTTCCGAAGATTTAAAACACTGACCGGTCTCACACCAAAACAGTTCCAAGTGGAGGTTGCCCTGCAAAAAGCGAGGGAATTGCTGGAAAAAGATGTCTACCACAATGCTTCTGCAGTTGCTTATTCGGTCGGTATGCAGAATGTCTCAAGGTTTAACAAAGCATATTTTGAACGTTTCGGGAAATATCCCAAGGAATATTTTGAGTGACCGGTCAAATTGTCCTCATTATTTCCATATTTCGAAGAAAATAGAGAATCTTCTCATATGGCGCAATCTTGAAGAATGGTATGGTCAGCATGACATTTTTTAAAGTAGGTTGGATCAAGAAGTTCAATTTTCCTATTGCCTATTTGATTCATCACTTATCCAGAAAAAGCAGACATCAGTCTTTACCTTGAGGAACCTTATTTTGCATTCCGGGAATTAATCTGGAATGGGAACTGCTTACAAAATTCAGTTCCGGAGGTGAAGACGCGGCCCCACGGCCGAGGAGTGAAACAATGACTGTTTCCATTTTTCGAAGCAATAAGATGATCTTCTCAAGTGCTGTATTCTCATCAGATTGTCATTCCCGTTTCCCGAGGCGAGGCGGAATTTTTTAGCTTATCTTTTTAAAATGCCGAAAACCTTGCTGTCTTGTATCCTTGCCATCTCCTCAAGGTCACGCTGACGCCATTGATTGAAGTGAATACATGTGGGGTTTTCTGAACAGAAAACGGCAGTGTGAAGAATTTCCTGAACATAAGATAGTTAAATCCAAGAAAAATCATGTCCCCTTATTGTAGCAAAATGCAAATCAAAAAATTAAACTTGGATGAAACCTGAATTTATACCTAATAAAAGGCCGCTGGAGTTCGTAAGAATCGTGCTCTGTCTCATACTGTTTCACCTGATCTTAGCTGAAACCAGTGCTCAGCAGACGATACCTGTTGTTCAGAATAAGGATGGGTTTTGGACCAGAGATGGGAACCAGCAAGTCATTAAATTTGACTCCATTGATGCAGCTGATGATGGCAATGACCGCATCACCTTCTATGCCGATGAGCTCAGGGTGCTGGATCCCGATGATGGAAGGGAGTTGTTCAATCTTGGAGCATCAAACAGTGTAACGATTGGGCATGATGGCCGTTTGAGGTATTTGTGGGATGACGGAACTCTTGCTTATGATATGTTCACTCCAGCTGCCAATGATCTATTCTTTTTACAATTCCATGAACCTGGAGTTAATAAAACCGTTTTTAGCTATGATCCGAAGGACGATCACGGTAAAATCTTCTTTCCCAATACGGTTTTGACGGGCGTAATAACTAACAATCCTGCTGAATTTGCCCCGCCTAAATTAATTTTAAGCACTAAATATGGCACAAATCAAGCTAATGAGACAAAATTTATCTTAGAATCCGATGATGATAATTTTTTTATCTCTAAGCAGAGAGACAATGGTAGTGTAAATACTTTATTTGAATTGACATTTACTAGTGGGACCAGATTCCATAATGAACCATGGTACTTTGAATTAGATAATGGGAAGTATATACGTTTAGATTTGGACGGTACCAAGGAGGATCATGTCTCTTTTTGGAGAGGGCATGGTTCTTCGGAAGATCATGTAGGAAGTTTTGGAATGGACAGCACTATTATCAACGGTGCATTATTTATAAGACCCAAGAAATCTGATGATCTAACTTGGCAGGTAAAGAATACAGGTGACGCCATTAAAATTGGATCTGTGAACAGTGATGGATCTAGTCCAAACGAAATCCTCAAGATAACAGAGCAATATGTTGTTATACGTAATGACGTAAATAACAGTCTCACACTTGATCCAACCCTTGCTCTTAGCGGTGGAGCTAATTTCTACAGTGTAAATAACATTAGAATTGGAGCAGGCCAAGACGGGAATAGCAAGGGAAAGGCCCATATCCTTATAACAGGAGGTGAGAAAGAACCTGTCCTCATACGCTATAACCCGACGACAGCCCCTATTACCCCAACCTGGGATACAAAAGTCAAAGATGGCTTTGCCCTGGCTGTCGAAAAAGGAATACTTTCTGAAGATCTAGCAATAGCGGAAAAAGGTCAATGGGCCGATTACGTATTCGAGGAGGACTATCAGCCCATGCCATTGGAGGAGCTGGAAAAATTTGTCAAAGAAGAAAAGCACCTACCAGGGATTATCTCTGAGCCCGAGATTGAAGCAGATGGCTTTTATCAGGTCCACGATGCGATGGTCGGTCAACTGAAAAACCTGGAAGAGCAGGTGTTGCACAACATTGCCCAGGAGAAGACCATCAAAATACAAGCGGCGCAGATAAAAAACCTGACCCAGAAGTTGAATCAGTTGGAAAAACTGGTTCAGCAACTTGCTGACAAGGCAGGTAATTAGTCCTAAAAACTCTAGAAATGATTTGAGGTTTCATGGTTTGGTATTCAGGGCGGTATACCAAATAATTCAAGAAGCTGATCGGAAAGGTCAGCTTTTTTTTTGATGATCCTCCCGTTATTGGTCATAAGACCAACAGCCATACTCTAGACAAATCCCTTAACGCGTCATTCAGAGCGCAGCGAAGCATCTCCTGACGCGATAGTACCTAATAGCTGACCTCCGTCGTAGATTCCACATTGCGCTGGCGCTCCATTCTGATTGACGAAGGTTGCGTATCATTCTCATTAGATCGTCTCCGCGACTCGGTCATTGCGGAATTTTTCGCCCAACCTTTAAAAAGGGCGAAAAATGTCCTTGCAATCTCTTCGACGATCTTTCCTGATTTTTTCATTTTACGGAATCTCAACCAAAGGAGTGCCGTCTAACAAATGAAAAGCTGAATACTTACCTAGCTTGTGACCAACAACCTTACCCCCGACAAATCCCTAGCGCGTCATTCAATGCGTAGCGAGGCATCTCCAGTCTCGATAGTACTTAAATCACTGATCTCCATCGAAGATTCCTGGAATGAAAAACTGCCTTTCAGTTCATTGAGAGATTGCGGCATTTTTTGGCCGAGGAGTAAAATATACGACCAAAAAAGCCGCAATGACGTTTAGTTTAGACCTCCGTCGAAGATTCCACATTGCGCTGGCGCTCCATTCTGAATGACGGAGGTAGAGGCATCTTCCCTAATCGCGTCATTCGGAGTGCAGCGAAGCATCTACCGACGCAATAGCACCTAATCTGCTGACCTCCGTCGTAGATTCCTGGAAAAGAAACGGCTTTTCTGTTCATAAAGAGATTGCGGCATTTTTTGGCGTGGAAGTAATGTATCCTATGCCCAGGAGTGGTGTACTCATCCAGAAAAAGCAGATATCAGTCTTTACCTTGAGGAACCTTATTATGCGTTCCGGAAATTAACCTGGAATGGGAACTAATTGCAAAATTCAGTTCCGGAGGTGAAGACGCGGCCCCACGGCCGGGGAGTGAAACAAAGACTGTTTCCATTTTTCGTGGAAAATAGAGGATACTCTCAATTGCGGCTATAAATCTAGAAAAATTGTTTGGTTGCACTAAGCTTGTCGAAGGGTAGACGAAAGCACGGATATCACAAAAAATGCCTACTTCGACACGCTCAGCATGACATTTTTTAAGGCTAGTAACCTCACTTTGGAGAATAGATTGAATCAAAGTTAAAAAGCAGATATCAGTCTTTACCTTGAGTAACCTTATTTTGCGTTCCGGTAATTAACCTGGAATGAGTACTAATTGCAAAATTCAGTTCCGGAGGTGAAGACACGGCCCCACGGCCGGGGAGTGAAACAAAGACTGTTTCCATTTTTCGAAGAAATAAGTGATCTTCTCAAGTGCTGCTATCAACCCATTCAAAAAACAACTAACCACATCACCACAAACTGCAAGTATGGCTTATGTTTCAGGCATCTTCCCTTATCGCGTCATTCTGAGCGCAGCGAAGCATCTCCCGACGCGATAGAAACTTGTCCTGCTAACCTCCGTCGTAGATTCCACATTACGCTGCCGCTCCATGCTGCATGACGGAGGTGGTGAGCGAAGCATCTCCCGACGCGATTTACACAAACAAAAAAAGGCCTGTCAAAATTATTGACAGGCCTCTTGAATTACTACTTAGCTCAAATCAGGTTACTGACTCTTGGACATTTGTTCAAAAGTCTCAATCACAAGATCACTTACATTCGTTTCTTCCTGGGCATAAAGTACCATGGGTGGTCCATTCACCGCTCTGACATCCGTGTTCAATATGTGAGTATAGCCATACTGCTTCGCTACCTCTTTAATGGCCAGCTGTAACTCATCCAAAATAGGCTGAACAAGAATACTATCCTGTCGGGCGACCTCCTCTTCCGATCCCTGCTTGAAAGCCTGGATGGCCTGAGAGAGGTTTTGAAGCTCGGTCAGTTTATCCTGACGGATCAGTTCATTCATGGAGGCAGAGTCTTTTACAAAACTTTGTTGCTTTTGCTGAAAGTCCTGGATCTTTCCTTGCAGTGCCAGATTCAATTCGTAGATGGTGGTGTCCAATTTGCTTCGTTGCTCCTGGTAAACAGGAATTTGGGATACCGCACCATTGATACTCAGATAACCAATCTTTGACGTGGTTACTTTCTCAAGCTTGAAACTTGAAGTGATTACCAGCAAGACCAGTATGATCAAAATCGAAGGTTGAAGTAACTTTTTCATGTAGGGTAAGATTTAAATTTTCTTTTGTTTTAAAGGATTGCTTTTTCTCCTTTCCTACCTGACAATAAAAATCGACGATCATACCAACGGCCGATTAAAAATTTTCCAGGTATCTAGAAAGCCCAGGATCAGCGTTTCAGGGTTAGAGACTATCGTTATCTCTTTTGTGAAAAGATGGCTGACTGCCAAAAAAAGATTACAGATCTTGAGATAAGAACTGAATCCGGTTGTTACCCGAAATTATTTTTTCCGTTTCAGCTTTTTTGGCCAGATCGCAGGAATTGCGTCGTATCTACTGGCCACCATTTTTTGGGTAAATACATTAAGCTTCCCTTTTAGCTTGGTTTAAGATAATAGCATGCATCTCTGCCTTGTTATTCTTTTTCGGATCATGGATTGGTTAGATCCCTCGAAATAACTGTCGGATAAATAAGAATGATCATATGTCCACTGGAAAATAGAAGTTCTCCTGTATGATTTTCAATAACCTACTTATCAAGAATATGTCTTTAATCAATAGAATATGAATTTCCATTTAAAAGAAAAGCGAAAGCCCTGGACCTCATCAGGAATGAGCAATCGGGGTTCTGACCTATGGGTGATCAGGGGTCCTGGACGTTTCGGGTTGCGAATGGCCATGTTGTTTGTCCTTTTCATAGCTGTATTTCACAGTTCCCATGCCCAGGACAGTCCAGCAATGGTCGTTGAGTCTGAACTCCAATTGAACCAGCCTGGTGGAACATCCGGCAGTAGCATCAGGTTTAAGATGACAAACCTGGCTTTATCAGATTGGCTCTTGCGTACGGACCTTAATTCCGGGAATATCGAATTATTATCAACAGACTTAACGAGAGGATTTCACTTTACCCAGAACGGGGAATTGGGAATTGGTATTGCTGATCCTGATGAAAAACTGGAGATTCTCGGTAATATTGCTCTGAATGTTACAGCTGATAATTTAGGAGGATCAAACTACAGGTCTTCGGGGTTGATTCTTAGCTCGACTATCTTTGATTCATGGAAGTCTGGTGCTATCTATGGCACGGTAGGTAATCCCAATGACATAAGTGATTCTCCGGGTGGTTTGGCTTTTTATACCAAGCCGAAAGGATCAGTAGATGTTGATCTAGAGGAGAGAATGAGAATCGACTATCAGGGCAATGTGGGAATCGGTACTGATTCACCTACCGAAAAGCTCGATGTAGCCGGAACCGTAAAAGCCACTGCTTTTATTTTAGATGATGGTTCGCAATTGACTGGTTCCTTGTGGTCAGGGGATAATACTCTAGCGTCCTTTGTAGGTCGAGTAGGAATAGGAACAGCCGGTAGCCCCAGTGCGGGCCTTGAAGTAAAGGATGGTATTAACACGAGAATTAGAGTCAAGGGTGACAATAACACCGACGGTGTTGACTTTGGGCTGCAAGATCACAGACTTGTATTGATGAACAGAAAGGAGGGAAGTGACATAGATTTCTTAACTAACGACGGCAGTATAACGTCGAAAGTAAAAATAAAAAGTAACGGACAGGTTGGTATTGGCACAGCACTGCCAGATGCCCAACTTCATGTGGAAGGATCCGGTATCGATTTGTTGGAATTATGGTCTGATGATGGTACAGCCTCATCTATACACGGGTTGGTCAAAAATCTTCAGAGCAACTTATTTGAGTTAACAGGAACCATCGCCTTCGAAAGAGATGCCGGTGGTGATATAACAAAAAATGGGATAGGGTTGTTCGCAAATAAAATTACTATAGGTGCTGGGGCAACTCCGCTAGCGACATTCGACACACATAATGGTATTATTAATTTTTCGGATGATGTAACCATAGCTGATGATTTAATAGTGGAGAACAACTTTACAGTGGAGGGAGACTTAATAGTAGATACCGATACGGAAGTGAATGATCTAAAGGTAGACGGGGTACTAACCATAACTCCCAAATCCGATGACCTTTTTGCCATAAAAGCCAATGGGCCAGTACACATTAGCCGAAAGGAAACGAATGGTGCTGCTGATTCATTCGAAAACATTGATGTAGATGCGCTGGATCACGCAACCCTTTTTGTGGAAGATGGTATTGTCTCTGAAGACGTGATCTACACCACTGTCGGTGATAATTGGCCCGATTATGTTTTCGAAGAAGATTACGAACTCCATGACCTGGGCGAACTAGAGGATTTTATCATAAAACATAAACACTTGCCAGGTGTCATTAGCCAGCTAGAAGTAAAGGAAAAAGGGCTTGTAAGCGGCAAGCAGATGACCATTACCTTGTTGGAAAAGGTCGAAGAACTTACTTTATATACCATCCAACAGCACAAGGCCCTTCAGGAGCAGCAAGCGTATAATGCCGCCTTATTGGAGAGGCTGGATGCGCTTGAGGTAAAAGTAAGTAGTGCCCGCGAAAACAAATAGTAACCATGTGCTTCTGCTCAGGAGGCAGAAAAAATCATTCACAATGAAGACTTTACGAGGAGTTGTTTTTGGAGGTTATTTAGGCAGACCTAAAAATCCTCAAGGATCATCAGGCCAGAGTTATGGCTTAACCTCTCGAATTGATGACTCACACCACCTTAAATGAATAATACGATGAAAAGAAATCAAATGATAAATATAAGAGGTGTCCATGGGGTGTGGCTCAAGCGGCTGTTCCTGTTCATTCCTTTGATCATCCTGATGATTGAAAGGTCCGAGGCTCAAAGTGCCAAGAAATTTACTCAAAATCAACTCGAGATTAATAAAGATGGCATTGAAAGTAGCGCCTTTTATCTGTTACAAGATGATCAAGGAAATAAATGGAAGTTAGAAAGTAGTAGAACAGATTTTAAAATAAAGGGACCTGATTCCAATGGCGGAACTTTAATGAGGCTCATTATTCTAAATAATGGTAAGATTGGTATAAATACGCCCACCCCTACTGTAGAACTAGAGGTAGATGGCACGATTAAAGCCACCACTTTTGATGGAGATGGTTCGCAATTGACTGGTATCGATGCTAGCCAGATCGCCAATTTGCCTACAGGTGTGGGTAGTTCCCTGTGGTCAGAGAACGGTTCGAAAATATTCTACGATCAAGGTAGAGTGGGTATAGGAACCACCAACCCCACTGCGGCCCTTGAAATAAAGGAAAGTGTTAACACGAGAATTAGAGTTAAGAGTGATGTAAACACCGACGGTGTTGACATTGGGTTGACAGGTGACAGACTTGTATTGATGAACAGACGGCAGGGAAGTGACATAGATTTTTTAACTAACGACGGCAGTATAACCACGAAAGTAAAAATAAAAAGCAATGGCAATATGGGCATTGGCACGACATCACCTTCCGAAAAACTAGAGGTAGCTGGTACTGTAAAAGCCAGTGCCTTACATCTTCATGACGTTGGTTTAGCAAGGATGAAATTCACTTCATCAACGACCGGTGAAACAGCAAACGACGGGTTCCACGTAGGGACTTCCGGCACTGTGGATGCCATTATTAATAACAAAGAAGCTGGTGACTTGAACATTGCGACTAACAACCTTACACGCATAGTAGTTAAATCTGATGGCAGAGTAGGAATTGGTACCACTTCCCCGGATGAAGCGCTTGTGGTAGCCGGAAATATCAAAGCCACTGAATTTATCGGGAATGGTTTCGGATTGACGACCTTAAACGCCGCGAATCTGACAGGTGTTCTTCCTGAACTGGATGCTTCCAACCTCATGAATATCGATGCCGCGCAGATCAACAATTTATCGCAGGATCTGCAGCTCAATGGTACGATTCTAACACTTGGTGATTCCAGTTCTGTAGATCTCGCGAATGCGGGATTCCTGGGAACGGACAATTCGCTACCTATAAACGTCACAGATGGCAAAATTGGAATAGGAACCTTGACCCCAGAACGAACATTCCATTTTACCAGAGTTGGCGTGGACGATGGTAATGATGGAGGTATGCGAATCGACCGGTCAACCTATGGTCCGGTCCTCGTCATGGCGAAGTACCCTGGGGGTACGCCAACCAACTATCTGGACAATCCAGGTATGTACAGTCCGGAAAATGTAATGATTATGAGAACCAACCCAAATGATTTCACATTCTCCTATAGTCCAATTCCGGAACTTGGTCATTCGGGTAGAAAAGATCTTCTTACGATTAAGAAAGATGGAAAAATAGGTATCGGGAAAGTCAATCCTTCTAAGAAGTTGGATGTCGATGGTACGGTAAAAGCCAGTGCTTTTGTAGGAGATGGTAAAGATATCACCAATATCAATCCTGATAACATTACGGATTTAGATGCGAGGGTCTCTGCTGTTGTTGAGGGCAATTCCCTGTGGTCGGAAAACAGTGATAAAATATTCTACAACGCTGGATTTGTGGGTATTGGCAAGGACAACCCAACGGAAGCATTGGACATAGTAGGTAATATCCAAGCCACAGAAGATATCCAATTGAACGGGACGGGTACATTAAACGCCATAAGAGCGGATGTAGATGGCACCAAGCATTGGATCCACTTCTTTGGTGAGTTTACCGGTGTTGAGGAGCACCTCCGGCATAAAATGAATTTTCATGCCGACTCAGGAATCACCCTTGGGGCGTGGCCGAATCCAATCGTGAATATCAATAATAGTAATCGATCGGTGGGGATAAACCTGAACGGTCAAAATCCAACTGAAAGACTGGATGTCAATGGAAATGTAAAAGCAACCGGATTTATTGGAAATGGTAGCGCCCTGGAAGACATTGATCCTGATCACATCACCGGCCTGGACGCTCGCATCTCTGCAGTAGGTGGATTTGATGGCGGGTTGGTGAACAATAACATTACGATTGCAGCTCATCAGGGTTTAACGATTAGAAACTCAGAGAAAGGATCTTTAGCCGACCCAATGGTAGAAGGGCTAGTGATCTATGATAGGAATTTCTTCGGGGCTCAAGAGCCAGGTGGAAACTATTTTGACGGTGATGGCGGAGGTCTTGCGGTGTATAACGCGGATGACGGATGGAGCGCCATAGTAGATACCAAAAACATGAAACATCTGAGTGCAGTATTCCGCTCGGTAGTCTCTACAAGGTTTGCCGTAAGCGCTAATTCCTCGTTTGATGACTGGCCAGATTATGTTTTCGATGCGGAATATGAGCTTACTCCGTTGGAGGAAGTAGAAGCCTATATATCGAAAAACAAGCACCTTCCTGAAGTACCTTCCGCTGCTGATGTAGCTGAAGAGGGTATCGATCTCGGTAACATGGACAAGACTTTGCTGAAAAAAGTGGAGGAGCTTACCTTGTACATCATCGAGCAAAATAAACGCATCGAGCAATTGGAAGCGAAGCTCGCTGATCAATGAAGAAAGACTCAGAAAAAACTGATTGGAGCAAGTCTCATGCCTTAGTTCAATGATCCTGGCATCGCCATAGATCAGTGAATGAGCACCTTCCTTGGGTAACATGAGATAATAGACAGGGTGAGTAGGGCTTTTGCACTTCGGTGCGGAGGCCCTTTATTTTTTAGGACAGTCGCAGGTCGGATGAGAACATACCAGCTCCGTCATCCAGCATGGAGCGCCAGCTATTTTCGTCTCCGCGACTTGGTCATTGCGGATTTTTTGGTCGTATATTTTATCCCCGGCCAAAAAATGCCGCAATCTCCTAAAGAACTGAAAGGCAGCCCAGTCTGGCGCGCGTTGCGAAGCTAAAACGCGTGCTCATTCTATAAATCTCTTACTGAAAGCAACGCTCTGAATGACGCGATAAGGGAAGATGCCACCACCTCCGTCATGCAGAATGGAGCGCCATTTACGATCGTCATTGCGGCTTTTTTGGTCGTATATTTTATCCACGTCCAAAAAATGCCGCAATCTCCTAAAGAACTGAAAGGCCGCCAGTCTGGCGCGCGTTGCAAAGCTAAAACATCAGTTGATTATTTTGAGATATTTGAAACTACCCTGCTACATCATATGTCTTGATTTTGCAGTCTGGAGATGGATTAGGTGGGGGAGAGTTTCCTAATAGAGAGATCGTTTGAGTCTGATCGCATGGGCTAAAAACTGGCCCTGGGCAAAAAATGGAAGAAACCTTGGTATTTACATCAGAAATAGTTGTCTTAATCATAAACTCATACTGACTGACATGAGAGAGGTTAGCAAGTTCAATCTGGCATTATCGGTATTAAATGCCGTACCATTACATAAGCTTAACTTCCATTGGCTTTTAATGATAGCAATGATTTTGCTTAGTGTAAGTCCCAATAGTATTTCAGCTCAATCTCAGGCCCCTAAGTTCATCAGGACTTATCAGTCAGGAGTATTTCTGAATAGTGGTGTGCCATATGTGGAGGCTCATACCGAGGAGTCTCTTAAATTATTTGTGAATATGCAGGAGGCGTTTTCTCTTGACGAAAATGAGATTCAGAATACAGGCAATTATGGAGTTTTGTCCCCTTTACCCCCTGGGTCCCTAATGACAGTAGAGATTTATGATCAGAATATTTTTGAAAACAAATCAAATGACTTCATTAACCGGGATGGGCTCCTTTATGGTATAAAAATTTTCGGGGCGCCCTATTGGGAAAGAAATAGCTATACTGTCAAAAATTGCCTTTATGGCAATCGTTATAACCTCCATCAAACTCCAACAAAAACCCCGGATGATTTCGGTACTGTCAAATGTCCTGGGTTTAGTCGCGCGAGTGACGATTGGCGAAGTAATTACTTGGCGTCGGCAATGGAATACCTCAAGAGGGAAAACCCGAATGATGACTTTAGATATCCCTTTACTCTGAATGGACTTCCCGCTGTATTGAGGGTCACCATAGAGGAAGAGGAACCCATGACCGTAACGAATAGCGTCATTAGGGATTCTCATATTCCTGGGATACCCAAGTTAAAAGAGATTTTCAATTTTGATGAACCACAGAAACGGCAACCCATTATTACTATGGCAAATGAGGGATATGATGGAACTGTTCACGAAACTAATTTCATTACAGAGAACAGCCCAACATTATTCACTGAACAAGGAAATGGATGGACCAAACCATCGAGCAAGACAGACCTGGGTTTTGAAAATTTTAATTCAGGGTCTGGATCATGCATTGAAGAGGAATGGCCAATAGAGCGTGTATATAAGTGGACTGCCAGGTATGAAGAAGGTACCATTTATGAGAATCCCGTTAATTTCTTTGTAAGAGAAAAAGATGTCAAGTTTTATAGACCAGATGGTACTGCCAAGCGTCCGGAGAAACCTTTACTTTTTTATGATCCCAATCATTCTAATGAGAAGGCTTGGGATGTTATCGTATTTGAATATGCCAAGGCATTGGGGCGGATTCCTCGAATTTTGAGAGGAGGTGTAACAAACATATATATGAAAACAGAACCACGTGCGAGTGCATGTGGTCATGATAGCAAATCAATGCTTTTAAGCAGTGACTTTCGTTCTGAAAAAATGGAAGAAACTGTCTTGCATGAAGCGGTTCATATTACATTGGATGAATACCTTGTAGATTTTGATTTGCCTCACCTCCCTCATCAACACGGGGATCCAAACTGGGCAAAATCAATTGCAGCGGATGGAAGAAACTATTCGCAATACGTCCAAGAAAATGATTGGACTTTCAAGAGGGAGCAAGTTTCGGAGCATTTTGCCGTTTTCCTCTGGTTGAGAAATGACTATTTTAAGAAAAAGGCCAGGAACGGTGGTCAGACTAATTGGATACAACTTGCCAAAAGACTCAGTAATCAGGCAATTGACTTTATGCCAAACAGAATCAATTATTTTCAGGATTACCTGCTCACCAGACCCTATAATGGTATTTCCTATCAAAATTGGAGTGAGGCCATTTACCCATTGCAAGATAAGCGTATCATCGATTTGCCGTTTGACCCGGTATCAACAGTCGCGGCCAGGCCTGACCTATCTGAAAGTGGTGTAACAGAGAGAGACATCCCTGCACAATTAGAAGCATGGTCAATTGTCGTATATCCAAATCCTTCAGAAGGGAAATTTTCAGTCAACCTGACTGTCACAAATCAGGATGTAATACCATACCGGATAACGGACCTTGCAGGGAGAACTGTATATTCCGGAACATTTATTGATCTTCGTGAAGGGAGTAACTCACTGGAGGTTGATATGGGTGATCTGGTGGAAAAGGGAGTTTATATTCTCCAGCTTCATGGTACGAATTTGCACCAAACTAAACGTCTGCTTATCAGGTGACCTGTAAACTATTTTCTGCTTTGCCATTCTGGCGAGTGTTGCGTATCATCCTGGCGCGCGTTGCGAAGCCAAAACGCGTGCCCATTCAGCAAGTGCTGCTCAATTTTTTATCCAAAACCGAAGCCGGCTTGGTTAGTCCAAGGCATTTGGTTGTCATGATGATGATAGAATAGCGGATTGAGAATTTGGTTTCAGCTGATTTTTTCTTGTCAATCCATTTCGAGTCGCGAATTGAGGGCAGTCCGCATGCACGGAAGAATAATCAAAAACATGATGATTGTAATTGAGCATTCTATTTGTTTTTAAGGTCACGAAAACCACGGTTGCAACTCTCACCACCTCCGTCATTCAGAATGGAGCGCCAGCGGAATGTGGAATCTACGACGGAGGTCTACCATTACGTGATTGCGGCTTTTTGGATGTTTTTTATTCCACTGCCAAAAAAATGAGAATGGCGCGCGTAGCGAAAGCCAAAAAGTGTACCCATTCATCAAGTGCTACTCAATTTTGTTATCTGTCGGTCAAAGCACTTCCTTCCGGAACTTTTCTGGTGAGGACCACCGGCGGGTCAATAAATTTCTCAGAACTAATGGTCATCACGCATTGGTCATGAGATCATAGAAATTGAAAGAAAGTGATGTGTTTCGTAAATGTGGGGGCTCTGGGCGGGAGCCCCTCATACTACACTTTCATAGTGAACAGCAAACCAGGTCCGCTGACAAGATTAAAGAAGAAGCTGATGGAGTTAATTCTCGTGCTAAGTAAGAACATGAAGTAATTTTTTCACACAAATGAAACGCTTGAGATCATTTCAATTGCTTTGCTGCTTGCTGGTGACTTGTGCTAGTTTGGAAGCGCAGCAACCATTAGGCTTTTACTTTCCTGACAGGCCCTTTATTAACACCTCGGACCCTAATAATCGAAATGTGAATCATCCAGATGGATCCGATATGCAGGATTTGAAAAGAGCTACAGCATTTATTGCGGGTTCGGCAGATGAATTTTGTTCTTGTACGCTGATGAATAATGTCAGGCAGGACGGTAGCATTTTAGTAAGCACCTCGGCTCACTGTTTCCCCAATCGAGACTCGGGTAGTGAGATTGGTGTGGTACTTACGTTCAATTATGAAATGTCTGATGCCCTAAACAGGGGCACGGACGTTGATGATGTGGTGATCACAAACGCTTATAACGTTTCAGGTACGTTATTGTACAAGGATGAAATAAGTGACATGGCCTTACTCGAACTTCGGGTCGAAGGAATCGAAAACTGGCCTGAAAATGTATATGCAGCGGGCTGGGACCTGTCAATAGAAAACACTTTATCATTTAATATTTCCCATCCTCAAAGTGATCACAAAAAAATATTCATCAATCCGGAAAGTCAAGCCTTTAAATGGAAGGACTTGCAAAGTTTCAAGGGTTACGCTTTTGAAATGACTGGCAGATGGAACAATCGTAGTACGCATCTTGAGGGCGGGGCGAGCGGTTCGGGATTCTTTAATGCAAATCAGGCGTTAATTGGCATTTATAGTGGTTTTCACCCAAGTTCTGGTGCCTATTTTTCCTCTGCACTTTCCAATGTCTGGTACAATGTAGATGGAGCCCAAGGCCTTCGGAACTGGCTTGATCCCGATGAGACCTGGATCACCCAAATTCCTGGGGGGTATTTGTCTGATATGATCCCGGTACAGTCTGATTTCATGCTGGAAATTGGCGGGGGGGAAACATATAGTTCAAAGGGAATTAACCCATCAGACCCTTCAAGATTAGAGGAAGGCGTTCATTATCTACGGCCAGCGATTATATTTAATGATCTGGCCTCCTTCGGAAGTTGGGAAAGCATATTGGGCATTAATATGCCTGATCCTAATGCATCAAAAGTGGTTTTGACCGTTTATGAGATCATCTGGGATGCAGAAATGGCTCAATATCGCGAACAATTGTTGTATGGTACTTTTGCCAACAATACGATCTCTCCAAATGCACCGGTATCTGCTGGTTTCCGAGGCGCAGGCTGGGATTGTAACGACCTTCCGGTCGGATTTCCTCCCTGTGAAAGAAATACAGGATTTTGGCTTATCGATCGCCCAGTTGATTGGAGTACGACCATAAAACCGGCCTTTGCCAGAGCATTGAGCCTTCAATCGTCACATGAAGAGGGTGTTCAATCACTTTGGGATGTAACTATCCCGGTTGTGATCCGACTGACTAATGTAGGAAGCGAGTCTGTCGAGGTGAGAGCAGTGAGCTATCCAGCAGAAGTTCCGAGAAATGCCAGACAATTGTTTAAACCGAAAGAGTTGGCTCAGCAATTCAGGAGCTACAAATACCCATCCAGCCGGGGAGCCAATGCCGATCCTATTTTCATCAATCGATTGAGCGCCGAGCAGAACGGACAACAGCTACAAGAAATAAAGTCAGGCAATAACGGAGGATATTTAAACTTGGGCAATCCCAATTTTAAGATCGGTCCGGTAAAGGTCGGCCCTACTGCAGGGGATCTCGAACTTACGTTGGATATTGTGAATCAAATCTTCCCGTACAATTACAAAGTATGGATCGATTACTTCAACTCAGACGATTTAGAGGGCAGGTGGGAAATTGACCCTGAGGATCCATCTCATAGTTATACGTACAATTTCGTAAATGATCCGGTAGCTCATCCCATGGAGGAAATTGCCGCTGGTTTCGCTAGTGATGGTACGTTGTTGGTTAATCACCCAATGCCGAGAGCCCGTGAAATAAAGCTAAATCCAGGAGAGAAGCGCCTGACCCGTATGCGAGTAGCGGTTTCGAATGAGTTGATCACCCATGATGGGGAGTATGGTATCGGCGAAGTAGAGGATTACCTGATTGAATTAGTGGCACCCACTTGTGAGGAACTGAGGCCAGTTGAATATGAGGACTTTGCGGAAGCAGTGCTTCCTTATTGTGGTGAAGGAGGTTATTTAGAAACGAAAGGGCCCTTGACAGAATACTATCAGGAGACCGTCCCTGGTAGTTTGGAATTTCACACAGGTAAAAAGTCCAATGTTAGATTTGCTTCAGCCAAAGCAACCGGAAGCTGGTACACCAGTGGTGCCAATGCAATTAGCGATAACAGAGTGGATCCGGTGCCTAATCCAGCCGATCCCGACTTTGACCAATCACTGATGGCGATCTCTACCAACGATCAGGAGGCTGATCCTGATGAATTGGTGGATCAGGAGCTCCGAATGGACGTTTACTATCCGTTGCCGAAAGAGGGGATCACCCTGGATGAACTGTCGGCTTTGCCGTTGATCATCTACCACTTTGGTGGTGCCTTCATGTGGAATACCCGTCAAAGTAAATTGACGGAAAAGACCTGCCAATGGTTGGCCAGCAAGGGTTTTGTAGTAGCAGCCATCGACTACCGTGTAGGTCTGTATGGGTATGAGGAAAAAGTTGGGTTGCGAACGATGCTTCGGGCCTGGCAGGACAGTCGTGCGGCAACCAAGTGGTGGCGGATGCCGGAGAACGAAAACGAAGTGAATGACGATTTTGAGGAATTGTGGAAGGTGGATCAATCAAAGGTCTACGCACTGGGGCATAGTGCAGGCGGGATCACCAGCCAGACGAATCTATTCCTGACAGAAGTCAAATACGAAAACGAACATGAATCTGACAACTTTCTGGAAGCTACCTCCGAAGGGTATGGTTACGGTGGATGGGATGATAGTGGCAATCCGAACTACCTGACATTTGGCCTGGAGGATTACGAGCCCATTCCCTGCCTTAACATCCAGGGACACAACACCTGTGATGTGTTGAGTAAAGCTACTGATGGCAGCTATGGCAGTTATCAAGGCAGTGATGGTGAGTTAGCTGCATTAATCACACAAAAACTCAATACTTACGCTTCCATGGATGGTCGCGTTGATAAATCCGTATCCTTTGCGGGTGCGCTGGCGAAGACAGACTGGATGTTAACCCCCCCGTTTAGATATGCGGCCGAAATTCATCATCATGAGGATGCGGTTGTTCCGTGGGGTCATGACTACCCCTTCAATGGAGGACGCTTGCCATGGGGGCGGATCATCAGTGTGTTTCCCAATTTTTCAATTTCCAAAATTTATGGCGGTGGAGCCATGAAAGAAGCTTGGGACGATGCCCTGTTACCAACTGGTGGGACATTTGAGTTGTTAACCTTGGATGGTCCGGATCAAGGTGGTATGAATGGTCAGGCCAGTTACCATGTTCCGGAATACAAATTTGGAAGCAACTACGATGATTACTTAAATGGAGCAGACCCGGAAATAGAAAATAAGATCATGTATTATGTGGATGCCTTTTTCACAAAGGATTGGACTTCTGGTGTCGCCGGTCGTGAGATCAATAGTGAATTTGAAGCAGGAGAGGAGAAGCCCAAACCGGAAATGGAGGTCGAGCCTACCTTCAAAGTGTTCCCTAATCCTGCCAATAACCAATTAAACATTCTGACTGAAGTTCGTCAGGTTGGGCCCCTTCAGATCCGGATCTATGACTTTCAAGGCCGGAAAGTATACGAACTATCCAGAGACGAAATTGGTCAAGGTCATCAGTTGATCACCCTTAGGAATCTGGAGCTTGCTTCCGGGACCTATGTGGTGGCCATAGAGGCTGGAGATTTGGTTAGGAGAGAAAATATTTTGATCAAAAGAGAATGAAAATTGACATTGGATTTGAGAAGATCGATAAAGAAGCTGATACATGCTAGACCGACATTTGCGAATCAATTTCCGGCGCTGCACATGGCCTGAACTTAACGAACCAAACTTCATGGCAAAATGACCCTTCGTTCCTTTACTGTTGGCCATCGGAAATCGTGACGATGTAGACCCCCTTCATGCGCAAATTCCCATATAGCTTGGATCCAATGCTAAAAAAATCAGTAGAGAAAGGTGCACTAGACGGTGAGATGTAGATACTGAATGTAACTCATTTCGCCGCGCTCCATGGAGGGGTGTTGCTCCCTGGGCCATAGTACCGGTCGAAGTGTCTCCGCAGCTTTATTGGTTGATCAAACATACATGATGTCAGAAAAGTCCGGGAGGCTTGGTTAAATGGCGAACCCGCATTGTCCTTTAAGATGAAACACTCTTTCAATACTGCTATAAGATCAGGTTGATGAGTTCATGATTGTTAGAGAACGAATGTCGATATCGACCATGCTTTCCAGGTCAGGAAGAATCAGAATGTCTGGAAGACCTGAAGGAACAGAAGCGGGGACCTGCTTCGAAAGAGAAGCAATTGAGTATTCTGATCAAATATCAGATGAGAGAGTAATTTGAAGGAGACATTTTGGGACAGATCGAAATATAACATAATATAAAACATACACAGCTTATCAAAAACCTGGATATGAAGATTTCAACTGTAAACAGCAGAAAATATGTATAGAATTTTTCTTTTTATTATATGTGGTGGACTCTGCCATATTAGTCAGGCGCAAGGCATCACACTCGGAACCATCAATCAACCCGAGGGCTTTACTTCGTTCGCGAATACCAAGATTTTTGTTTTGGAGAGCTATCGGAACGTGGATCACATGAAACAGGTAGTGAATGATGATCCGGACTTGAAAATAGTTGAGGACTATAACTTTTGGGTGGAGCGGGGTGTCCTGACCTCATGGCTCAAATATGCGGGAGTCGAATCATGGGCAGATCATGTATTAGAAGCGAACTATCCATTACCGAAGCTGGAGGAAGTCAAGGCTTTCATCAATACCAACAAACACCTGCCGGGCGTTCCCTCAGTACAGGAGATGAAAATGGCGGGAGGTCAAAGCATGAAAGCCATAGACAGGATCTTACTGACCAAGATCGAAGAACTCTATCTGTATCAGATCGAGGAAGAAAAGAAACTGAGCCAATTGCAGGTGGATGAAGCAATGGATGAGGATCGGACGCTTCGATGGCTCTCTGAACTTGGGAAGGAACTGGATGAAGCGTTACCCGGAGACGAATAGCCCCAACAATAATTAGTGAATTAATCAATTAAGCGCATGCAACGAAACTTATTTAACCTGTGCTGTCTGCTGATAAGTACGCTGATATCGATGATGTCCTCGGCCCAGGCAACCAACAGTCCCTTTGACAAAAGGGAACATACCTTTTTGCAATTTAATGGACCCCTTGGCCTGGTGGGTGGCGTTTCAGATCCCAATACGATCAACATCAACAACGCAAATAATCAGTTAGCGGAGACGATGCTTTGGGTAGGAGAAGGCATCGTATCCAATAAATTGTGTGTATTTAAAATTCCCGGTTGGGCGGATTATGTATTTGACCCGGCCTACAAAACGCCATCCCTTTCCGATGTGGAGGAATTCCTTTCGGAGCACAAACATTTACCAGGTATTCCATCTGAAGAAGAAGTGAAGGAGCATGGTTATTCCCCTTCGGAGCTGTATGCGGCCTACCTGGCCAAAATCGAAGAACTCACGCTATTGACCATCGATCGGCAAAGTAAGCTTGAGGCCTTAAAAGCCGGGATGCCTTCCTATCAGGTATACGACGATCTGTTAGGCCAATTGGCAAATGTAGAGGACAACTCTCTTCAGGAGGCTACCATATCCGATGTTGAAAACCCAGCAATGGTTAGCGATGAATTGGCTGAAGCAAGCATGGACGGAGCAACCGATGGTATGCTATACCAAAATTCAAAGCTTTTTACATGCGATGACAGTTTGTTCGTGTTGGGAAGAATGGTGATTACGAAGGACTATAAGAATCTTCCCGATAGCGATGATGAAGTCCTTTGTCCGACCTGCGGCGATGATGATGAAGATGGGGACAACAATGATGGCCGCAGTGAGACTTTTCCGGTCGTCAATGATTTAAATCCCGAATTCCTGCTCTACATCAATGGAGGGACCACCACCTATGATTATATCTGCCGGAACCTTCATGAAAAGTGGGGAGATTACGTTTTCGAGGATTCCTATCCTCTTATGTCGTTAGAATCACTCAGCACATATGTGTCTACCAACAGGCATTTGCCAGGCATCCCATCGGAGGCTGAGGTGATGGCGAATGGTCTGGAGTTGAGCGAAATGACAGGCAAATTCATCGTCAAGATAGAAGAGCTGTTTTTATACCTGCTACAACAGGACGAAGAGATCAGGCGGATACAAGCGTGGCATACGCCGGAAGGAAGAGACCAGCTTATTGTTCAGTTGGCTGATCAAATTAAATCCCTGAAAAAGTAATCGATGCGATCATGAAAACTTACTTTAAACCCATTGTGCTTTTGATCCTATGCATGTCGCTGATCGCGATGGCGGGTCCCTTTGGTTCAGTCAGCTTTGAGGAGGAGGATGCAACTGCACCCATCTCGATTATCCAGGGGGATCCGACTGTAGCCAATCATCCTCAGCTCAGAGATGGGAAAATACAGGAAAAAATCAGAAACTTTTTCTCAACCCCCACGGTACCAAGTGAGATCTACGACGATTACGTGCACCGCGATATCAATGATGCCATTGTCCAATTTACCCGACCCACCAGTGGATTCCTGGATTTGGATGGAGACGCGAGGGAATCCATCATTGAGATAGATTTAAAAAAGATCTATAAAGCCTCCCGAAAAAACCGCCTGGGAGGTATCGTTGCAGACCTTATTGACGAAAACACCTCCAATTTTTCCCTCACAATCACGGCAAAGTCGACCGCTAATTATGGCCTATTGGATAACCCAGTGAATGGCAAGTCTTACTTGATCGAAGAAGGCGATATTTTGTTTCAAGGTACTGTTGATGAGAATGGCTTGGAAGATAACCTGGACGATCATGGTAACAGGGTTTTGACCTTGGGGGGTACCGGATCGAATATGGACGCCTTATTCCGGAATTTTCTGGGGAAGATTTCCAGTGAGGAGTGGAATTCGATAGATATCAAGCGAAGGCTTAACAGTGCCAAAGGCTTTTTCGATGAAGATAAAATAGCGGTTGCGGTGACGCTGATCGGGCAAAATGCCAGGGTATTTGGTTTGCGCATTCCCGGTTATGATTACATGCATCCGCTGGACATCTTTCCCGATGATTACTACACCCTTGTGACAGTCACCAAGCCAGATGGGACTACTAAAAATTACAGGTTTGATGTGACCAACGGCGAATATGACGATTCGGACCCGAACTTTATCGTGGATGCGGTGATGGGTGACAAGATCAACTTTGAGGTGGTTTCCCCATCGGGATCGGTTCCCCAAATTGAAGGCGTACCGGATATCTGGATTTCGGGTTTTTCCTCTTCCCGGGCATTTATGTGTAATCCTGATTTAACGCCCGGAGAGTACAACGAATTCATTCCGTGGGAAGACCAGGTACACATGTACATGGTCAACAAGTATCCACCGGGCTTTGAGGTAAAAGTAGATGATTGGGTTGATAATGGGAGTGGAGGCGCTCATAATTGGTCCTGGGACTGGATTGCAGAGCGAAGGGTGGATCCTTCCAAAACCAAATACCAGGCCGATATCAAATTCCCACCCATCAAGGACAACTTCTCTTATGATCCTGGAGGTTATCAAAGAGAAGATCAATCTACGGGCTATGCAGCTGAACTGGTTCACTACTGGAACAGGCACGCCAGTGACAACACGTATGAAGCCAGTGCTGACGGGCCGAGGTTCCTGCTGGATGTGGATGGAGATGAGATCCTCTACATCGGCACCAACGACATGGATGCCATTCATACGACAGACCCTGATGTCTACACCCTTGGACCAGAGTTCTTTACTGATAAAACCACGAGTAGTTTCTTGCCCGTGAATTGGCAATACATGTGGCCAGGGGAGGCCCTGGACGTGGAATATGATCAGGATGGGTATCCAAGTGCCGGATATGTGGTGAACGATTATATCAGTGCCTACCGGAAAGTCAAACAACGCGGAGATGGCAACACGGACTATGATGAGTATTACAAAGGTTATTTGATTGAAGATTATGGCCTTTGGCGGCAGGGTAACTTAAAAGGGTCGGTCATCGGAGGAAATACTGCTGAAGCCAGTCCCTGCGCCTCGGGTTGCAAATACAATCCACTGGCGGCCTGGCAAGATTTACCAGGAGCCACCGGCCAGAACAATGCTCACCCGGGGGTGATCAAAATCACCCAGGATGGTCGTCAGATCAGTTTTCGCATGCGGGTGCAGCCCCCCCTGACCGAGGACAAAGGGTTTTACGGCACGATCAAAGGCACTAACACGCCCATGGGCTGGGGGCAAACGGCCAAATACACCCTGACCGGCCTGAAAGACCTGAGTGATGAAGAAAGGGCCCGGTACTCATTAGCAGTGGTGACCTACAAAATAGCGGGCTATGAAGATACGGATGGTGGCTTCGGAGGCTATCCGTACGGACCCTATAGCCAGTATATTCCACCTTATGAGCATGAAGAAGGGGCTATAGTCCCTTATGGTGGCACCACTTATATTGATCAGGAGGTATTCTGGAGTGCTGGTGCGGAAGGCTGGGATGCAGCAACCGGAGAGTGGTCGGTAGACCTGAAGCTAGAGAGTGGTTGGTCGGTTGTGGTGGCCTACTACAATACCTCGTATGAGGGAGTAAACGAAAAAAGCATTGTCGCTGGCCGGGACCTGTGGATCATGGACCCATTGAAGCAGATCACAGCTCCCGGGAGCAACCATTGGACGTATGCACCTAATGATATCCCCTTTGTGGGTGATGGTAAACTGGACTTAAAAGAAGGGACGGGAGAAAGGGTACACGAATACATCCGGGAAACAAGATCCAAGGAGGACAAGGAACGCGGTTTTGGCGGCTGGGGCCAAACGAAGTACACCCGGGAATATGTATTACAAAAAGGGACCAAGATCACGTTTGCCGCCACAGATGTGGGCACGGGTAAAGTGGAAATATGGAATGGCGCCGGACCACCCCACTTGTACATGTGGCGGGACCTGGCCAAATATATGCCTCGTGATACGGTGGCCAAATACCTGAAGTACATCGTGAGCAGGGTCCAGGAAAATGGCTTTGATGCCGGTGAATTGGTGCATACCGAAGAAAACGAGGCCTACTTCACCTACACCTGGAATGAAACGGGTGTATTCGAGATTGTTTCCAACTTCATGGACATGCCCTATTCTAATGGGTCCATCAAAGTGGTAGTGGTAGATGATTATGAGGCAGATGCGCTGGACGACCTTACCGTGGACAAGCAGCGCGGTAACATTGAGATCCGTAATTTGAGTGAAGAAGAAAGACAATGGTTGCTGGATAAAACTGGGAATACGGCTGCTGATATTGCGAGGATCAATAACTATATGATAGCGGAGATCGCTGATGTGTTAAGTGAATACCAATTTGTCAAAGGCCCCAGGGCCAACAGTTTTGGACATCCCTTCGGCGGGTTGCGGAATTTTGCCAATGTCTATAAATGGTATAGAGATGAAAATGAAATCACGGATCTCGATAACGAACCATGGTTCCGTGACTTTGATCCCATTTCCTTCTGGCCTGCGGAATGGAATAAGGTCTGGCTAAGACATTCCCCGTATTCGATCACGGGCAAGCGATTTCCGGAAACCCAGGTTAATCCGGAAAATGTACTCAGAGACCCAGCGGAGCCGGTCTTCCGGGGCCAGATGCAACGCGCTTTTGATTTAACCTCCTTCCAGAGCGAATATGGTTTTGTGAGGTGGTTGCCCTGGTTAGCAGAATCTCCCTATGAAGGAATAAAGATTGCGAACTACACCAAACCCATGGTGAATTTGGAGGAGTTTTTCAATGGTCAAAATGGAAGTTCGGCGGATGGTGCCTGGTCCGGGAATCCATATGTGACATTGCCCATGTTGCAGACGGCCCTTGGGGAGGAAACACCCATTTCAGATGATGCACTCAATCAACTGGATTTTTATCATGACCTGAAGGCGGGCAAAAAACTGCTCTTCGACATCACCTCCACGCAAAATCTTGTAGTGAAGAACCAGGTACCCAGGGTTGATCCCTACTTCAACGACGTTAAAACGATAGACCACAACGTAAGTCTGCCGAATGAGGTGTACATGGATGGGTGGGCGAAAGAGACCACTGATCTTCGGGCACTGGCCGAGAATTCGTACGAGGTATTCCAGCGGTCCAGGCATGAGAATGGCATGTACTATGACACCTACAAATTGAGGGGGCTTCGTGCCCACCCCGCTTCAGTATCCGGCTCAGGTATGGGATTAGTGGCCCTCACGGTAGCAGATAAAATGGGCTGGGAGGCATCAGGGGAGGCGGCTGTTCTGGCTGAAAAGACCCTGGAAACGCTGACCAATCATTTGAGACCCGGAAGTGCTGATTTTAAACTAAGTGTGACCAGATCAGGCTATCCGCTTCATTGGCCGGACATTGAAACAGGGCAGAGGTTTGAGAAATGGGACGATGAATACAGCACCATTGATGCGGCCATCATGGTTTGCGGGGCGCTGTTTGCGAAGAAATACTTTAGTGATAACACCAATATTGCCCGTTATGCCGATGCGCTGTTCAATTCCATCGACTGGGCTTTGTCCATCGATGATCCTGCCACCGGGAAACTTCACTTCAAAATGAACCCGAACAGTGATCAGGGGGAAGGGTTGCCAGGCAGTACGAGCCCCTTTAACGAATACATGATCCTGGCCTATCTGGCCCACGAACAAGCCCAACAACAGGTGACGGTGCATGGGGCCAATATTGCCCCTAAATACCAGGACGCGATCAATCTATGGGACACCTTTTTCAATGTTGACCTAGGTGCAGATGAAAATTTACCTAAATCAATGTATGACAGCTTGAAGATGCTCACAGACGTACCCGGAGAATTCATTCCTTCCTTCACGCTTCAATTCATTTACTTTTTGTGCAATGATTTTACCACCAGCAACTATTTCATGGGGTACTATGACAATGCGATGAAAGGGGATAGGAGTTGGTGGAATGACCAGGCGCAGCAGCAGCATACCTACCAGTGGGGATTAGGAGAAGGAAGTAGTCCGGTCAATAACGGGTTTGATGCCAATAGCATCAACAATAATCCTCACCACATGGTCTCTCCACATGTGATGGCAGGGTTTATTCCAATAGATAAAGTTTCCGTTACCCAGGATATCCAGGACATGCTGGCCAGTGCGGGAGGAAGCCCAAATGGCGTATATTATATGGAAGGGACTGCTAAGCCTGTACTTTGGAGGTATAGCCTCGATCCACAATTCCAAAGCTGGAGAAGCAATGAGATCCAGCTGGTAGACTGGTCGAAGATGGTCTTTGGTTTGGCCAGTTTGTTTGAATTGTCAGACAATGTTCCGGGGGAAGATTTCTTCGCGCATTACAATGATTTCGATTTCCCCTTACCCGAACAAACATTTGCGGCCATCGGTGATTATGGATGGGAAGGACCTGATGCTCAAAACGTGGCGAATATGATCGATAGCTGGCAGGTGGATTTCATCATCTCCCTGGGAGATGATAGCTATGCGGACAAGCTCAACAACAACATCGATGACAATGTTGGCCAGTATTATCACTCCTATATATTTCCCTACTTCGGCAATTATGGTGCTGGAAGTGCGAACGCACAAAATCGTTTTTGGCCAGTGCTGGGCAATCATGACTACAAAGCAAGTGATCCGCCGGGTCAGTATCTCCAGGAGTGGCTGAATTTCTTTACTCTCCCTGATCAGCCTGCTGGGGAACGATACTATGAGAAGCGGATTGGAGATGTCCATTTATTCGGCATGAACTGGAATGCTCAAGAACCCGACGGTCGTGATGAAACCTCTGATCAGGCCTTGTGGCTTCAGGATAGACTGGCTGCGTCAGATGCCAAATTTAAGCTGGTCTATGGCCACCAAACTCCCTATTCTTCCGGGTTTACGGATAAACCCGGTCACGGAAGTATCCCTGTTATCCAGTGGCCATACAAAGATTGGGGTGCTGACCTGGTCCTCTCCGGTCACGAACACATGTATGAACGCTGGGAAGTGGACGGCATGACCTACCTGGTAAATGGTATGGGCGGAGCACCGATTTATTCCTATGTAGTGGATCACTCCATAAGTCCTACTCCGGTAGTTCATCATTCAGGTCCCAATCTTCCCCATGCCGCCATGCAGGGTGTGGTGCGCGATGATCCGGACAACCCGGGAGGGAGGTGCCTTGACTTGACAATGGTGGATATCACCGGGCATGTCATAGACCAATATACCATTTGTAACAGTGAATCCACCTCCGGCAGGTCTGTAGCAGAGGAACAGGTACTGGCGACAGAAGAGGCTTTCGGCGAAGGGGAGATTGATATTTATCCTAACCCTGCACGAGATATACTCCATGTGCGATTCGAATTGGATCAGCCGGAAGTGGTTTCCTTCAACGTAGTGAACCTGGCCGGACAGCTTCTCAAGAGTAATAAAGTTAAAGGCCAGGCAGGCAGTAATACCATGCAACTGGGTATTCAAACACTTCCTGTCGGCATCTATGTGCTTGAAATAGCAATAGGTCAGGATCAACTCTATAAAAGAAGGTTCATCGTAAAATAGTGCTTTTATGGCAGGGTAGTGACTTCTTTGACGATTACCAGAGCCCGGGTTGTTGCCCGGGCTTTTTTGCCTAATCCGGAGAGGGAGTAAGTAGAGTAGGGCCTTCTGAGAAATTCCCCGACTGGGCGTCTAAGGTGAACTACATACATGGCGGTCGAGGTAAGATACGGACGGCAGTCGTATGCCTATACTTTGATTCGGGGCACGAAGCCTGAGGCTAACGCTAAAATCTCGATTTCGAGATTGATGAATGCATGGAAAATGTACTTTATCAGGTGAGAACCTTGCACTTGCTCAAAAACTAATTCATGGCAGAAGTTGCCAATTTTTCAGGAAATAAAAGATATCTGGTAGTTTAAGCGTTTTTAAGTACGCCCTGGTTATAGGAGAAATTGTCCTGGTATTTACCTGCGTTTTCGCTCAAAAAAACAACAATGGTATGTTTCAGCAGATTCTGGTGTTCAAGCTTATCCATCAAGAGACCAATATTCTTATCCAATGTATTAACTCATGGCGGAAAGGGTTCTTCAACCGGAATCGGTTATTTCGGGAAAATGATTGACCAAATGATCGGTGCTTATTTGATCTGTAATGTAACCATCAATCTCTTCCTCATTTCTGAAATGTAAACCGTCATACCGGAGGAAATATTCAGATGATCCTTCAGGAAGTTCAAAGAAGTAATCAACCTGCATAGCATCGGTATTTCGTCATGTATTGTTAATGGGTAAGAAAATCCGATACGTTGGTGCCGAGGCATTGCTTACCAGCTAACCAGATGCGGGTTACCCACCATCCCTCGCAACCTGGATTGCGTTGTATAAGATCAGATGATTGACAGCCACTCAATCGTATGGAAGAATGCGCGATGTTAGGTTCACTATAATCCCTGATTTCTTAGACCTTTGTTTTTCCGTAATCTGAAAGAAAACAGTCCCAACCTAAAGCATTGGGACTGTTTATCGAATAGAAAGGGTATGAAAAAGAACTACTAGTTTCTATTTACATTATTGATCTTTGACTAATACTTATTTACTCCAGTTGATCTTGGCCGTTTGAACATCCCGGGAATTACCCCCAATCATGATTTCAAAATCACCGGCTTCCCATACATGTTCCAGATCATAGTTGTAGAACTTCAGGTCTTCTGTGGTTACCTCAAATACGATGGTTTGGGTCTCTCCAGGTTGAAAGGCGACCTTTTGGAAACCCTTTAATTCTTTTACTGGCCGAGTTACCGTTCCAACCAAATCCCTGATATAAAGTTGAATGACTTCTTTTCCGGCTATGTCACCAACATTGGTTACTGTCACAGAAACAGCCAGTGACTCCTCTCCGTGGAGATTGCTTTTGCTCACTTTAACCGGCCCATACTCGAATGAAGTATAGCTCAACCCATATCCGAAAGGGTAGAGGGGCGCATTCGACACATCCAGGTAATTGGATTTGAACTTTTGAAACCATTTGCCTTCGGGCAATGGTCGGCCCGTATTTTTAGAATTGTAAAAAATGGGTATTTGACCGGTATTTTGAGGAAATGTGGTGCTCAGCTTGCCGGAAGGATTCACATCCCCAAATAATACATCGGTAATGGCGTAACCGCCTTCACTGCCCGCAAACCAAACATTCAGAATCGCCGGTAGGTTTTCTTGTTCCCACTTGAGTGCCAGTGGCCTACCTGTAAACAGAACAAGGACTACTGGCTTGCCTGTACTCAGAAGCGCCTCCATCAATCTCCTTTGATTTTCTGGCATTTCTATACTTGTTACACTTGAGCTTTCACCACTACTTTCGGATGCTTCGCCCATAGCAGCGACAATCACATCCGCCCGACTGGCAACTTGTAAGGCTTCCGCGATCAGTTCCGATTCGCTGCGATCGTCCCTTTTTGTGTCTTTTCCAAACACGCTGATCCTGGACTCAAGAGAGGGATCTTCAACAAAGTTGCTTCCCTTGGCTGTCAGGATTTTGACATCTTCACCTACTGTTTCCATCATACACTCAAGCAGCGAGGGAGTAGCTTCATGATTCCCCGATACGCTCCATGTTCCCTGCATATTACGTCCATTATCCGCCATTGGACCAATCAAGGCGATGGTTCCTGCCTTTTTCAAGGGAAGAACATCACCTTCATTTTTTAGGAGAACAAATGTTTCCGCAGCAATCTTTCGTGCTACATCCCTGTTTGCCTGAGTAAAAATTTCTAGTATCGACCGGTTGATATCACAGTATCTATAAGGGTCTTCAAACAGCCCCAATTTGAATTTGGCTTCAAGAATGCGACGACAGGCACGGTCTATTGCTTCCTGAGTAATAATTCCTTTCTCCAGTGCTTCCCCCAACTTGCTAATGAAAGCTTCGCTGACCATGTCCATATCGTTACCGGCCAACAAAGCCAAAGCTGCTACAGCGGTAGTATCGCCCACGCCATGCTCGGTCATTTCCGTTACACCAGTGTAATCGGAGACGACAAAACCGTCAAAATTCCATTCTTCTCTGAGTAAGTTGGTTAGCAACCACTTATTTCCCGTGGCAGGCACACCATCTATTTCATTGAAGGAGGACATCACACTTCCGACGCCAGCATCGACCGCTGCTTTATAGGGTTGCATGTATTCATTATACATCCTCTGGCGACTCATATCGACCGTTCCGTAATCTCTACCAGCCTCTGCTGCCCCATAGAGAGCAAAATGCTTGACACATGACATCATCGTGTTATTAGCGGAAAGATCATCACCCTGATAACCACGGACCATAGCTGCCGCTATCGCTGACCCTAAGTAGGCGTCCTCCCCGGATCCCTCTGAAATTCGACCCCACCTTGGGTCCCTTGAGACATCTGTCATCGGAGAAAAGGTCCAGGCGATCCCATCTGCAGTGGCTTCCTGTGCTGCAATCCGAGCTGTTCGTTCAATTAATGCCCGATCCCAGCTACAGGAAAGACCTAACGGAATAGGGAAAACTGTCCGGTATCCATGAATGACGTCCATGGCAAAAACAAGAGGAATACCTAATCTGCTTTCTTCTACCGCTACTTTTTGGGCAGCACGAACTTTTTCAACGCCCCGTATATTGAACAGGCCACCAACCTGACCTTTTTTGATTTTTTGAACTACACCGGTACTTTGGGCAAGTCCCGTATTGATATCTCCTGCTGAAGGAAGGTTTAACTGACCTAGTTTTTCTTCCAGCGTCATCAGCGCCATTAAAGAATCTACCTGATGGGTATATCCGGGTGGTCCTGACGCGGTTGGCGAGTTGCAGGAAAAGAGTAACCAAAGGATGCATATTGTATTGTAGGATGATTTGATTTTATTCATAGCTGAATCCTAGTCTGTCCAGCCCCGCTTTTACTTCGGGAGCGGACGTAAATAATTTCCAAAGCAGGCCTGTTCTATAATTTTCGATCATCACAGGGATAGGTCCCTGATCAATGGCCAGGTACCTGGGCTGGTACCACTGATCTTCTAAGCTAAATGCATCATATGGGCCATATGATCCGACAAGCGTATCAGCTTCCAAATACAAGAACTTCAGGAAGTTCATACTTTCTTCAGGTGTGTAGGGAAAGGAGGACAATGCGGCCGTGGGAGAGATGACACCAATATCGCGATCCGGTTGATGTCCGGAATACCCCTGAATAGAATAACTTGACGTGAGTCCCCAACAATTTCCTCCATAGCCCTTAAAGTCGTTGGGGTTTTGAACGCAATGGGCGTGGTGAATTTTGGCATGATTGACGTTTAACATCCAATAATCACCATACCTGTCTTTCAAACCTCTGGGATCTAGTCCCAAATAAGAATAGTGCGACCAAAACAATGGCCCGACGGGGGAGTTGTTATCGGCATAATGATCCAAAATGGTCCGAAATCCAAGGAATTCAATATCTGAAGTGATCTCTCCATTTCTTGCCCAACCTTGGTGATAAACTGCAGGATCAATTGGATAGGTGGGCGAAGATGCCGCTAATAGATACATGATGAGGCATTCATTGTAACCCCTTACCGCAAAGTTCATGTCCCAGCCATATGTTGGTGACCAGTGCCAGTAAAGTATCTCTTCTTCTTTGGTGTACCAATTCCACTGTACCGCTTTCCAAAGTTTGTTGATCCTCTCCCTGACCTCCAATTCTTTCTCGTCCTCGCCGTTAAAATATTGTCTGGCAGTAATCAAACCCTGCATGAGAAACGCTGTTTCTACCAGGTCTCCGCCATCATCTTTTTGGCTAAACGCTTTCGTTTTTCCAGATTCCCCATACCACCAATGGGGGAAGGCCCCGTGAAATGTATCAGCCGTCTCCAGGAAATTCAGTATAACAATCATTCTGTCAATCGCATCCGCTCTTTGGATGAAGCCACGCTCTATCCCCACAATCAATGCCATGATGCCAAAACCGGAACCCCCTGAGGTCACGACATTCTTGTCATTCTGGGGATAATCTCCGTCCAGATGTGTTCTTTCCCGGGCCATACCGGAGTGAGGCTCCGCATTCTCCCAGAAATAATTGATCGTCTGTCTTTGCACCACGTTTAACAGCGAATCTTCCGAAAGATCCGCCTCTTTCTGCTGCTGAATTTCCTGGTTTGTTAATGCTGACTTAGTAGTCGGATCACAGCTTATAAGCAGGAGATAGACAACCGAAATGAGAAGCTGGCCAATTTTCATTTTCAGTAGGTAAATCCAAGTTTGTCAAGTCCCATTTGGATCTCGGGTGCAGACATGAATAAATCCCATAGTAAGCCGGTTCTGTGGTTTTCGATCATACAGACTATAGGTCCCTGATCTATCGCCAGGTATGAGTCTGCGTACCAGCCCTCCGTTACATTGAAAGCATCGTAAAACCCGTAGGGCCCCCATAGTTTATCGCCCAGAATGTAGTAAAAGTGACGGATGGCCGCCATGGATTCTTCGGGGGTATAGGGTAAAGATGAAATTGCTGCCGTTGGTGCAATGACACCCCGGTCTTGCGTAGGACTATGTGCAAAATACCCCTCAATGTTATTGCTTGCGGTGATGCCCCAACTATGCGAACCATATCCCACATAATTCTTTGGGTTTGCCGTACAATAGGACTGGTTGATCTTGCTATGCGCGACATTCTGATCCCAATAATGTGCATACCTGTCCTGCAGGTTTCTTGGATCCAGCCCCAAAAAGGAATAATGACTGTAAAACAGCGGTCCACCTCTTGTTTCTCCAAGCGGCAGCGTAATTCCGAAGAATTCATTTCCATTCATCATCCCTCCGGATCTGGCCCAGCCTTCGGTATAAACGCTGTTGTCTATGGTATGCGTAGAAGAACTGGCTGCAAGTAGATACACCATCAATGATTCATTCCAACCTCTTATCGGAAGATCAATGTTAAATCCAACATTCGGCGACCAATGCCATGTCAAATAGTTATCTCCCTCTTGCTGAAACCAATTCCATTCCACTTCGTGCCATAATGTGTTAATACTGTTAATCATCGCTGATTCTCGATCATTCTGATCATCTAAATACTGTCGCACCGTCAGAAGACCTTGAAGGAGAAAAGCAGTTTCCACCAAATCAGCGCCATCATCAGAAGGACTAAAGGGGATGACAGTACCATTATTCCCATTGAGCCAGTGAGGCCAAACCCCATGAAACCGATCTGCATCAGCAAGGAAGTTGATGATTTTGTCTAAACGATTGATTCCTTCTTCACGAGAGATAAACCCGCGCTCTATGGCTACAATAATCGCCATGAGCCCAAAACCGGACCCACCTATGGTGACTATGTCTCCGGAGCTGTTGCTTTCTCTGGCGAGTCCACTGAAGGGATGCGCAAAATCGTAGAAATACTTAAATGTTTGCTCCTGAATTTGTGACAATAGCGCGTCATCCGAGATTTCTGGAAACTTCAACGTAGAATCTAGTTTGGTATAAAATTCAAAATCGTATTCTTCAAAGGGTCGATTATCCACCGAGACATTCGCTGAAATCTTAAATCTAAATTTCTGATATCCTTCGATGGCTTCCTCAAAATTGAAAACCAGGGTATTGTCATCTTCCTGTGTGATGATTGGCGTTTCTTTCAGACCCGGTCTCACAATGGACACTTCACTCTCAACATCTGAAATGGTCACTGCTTCGGAAAAGGTGATCTTTATTTCCGGAGTGAATGATATATCCACAATCCGTTCGTTGCCTACGTCCTGACCATCTATTTGAGAGGAAACAACGGTCAATGGTGTATTGATGGTCCTGAAAGTGGTGGTGATTCCAAGGAACCTTGATCCATCGGTGGCTCTTATCGAATTTTCGATTGTCAGGGTATAAGTACTGTTTTCAATTAATATCTCCGTTGGTAGCAATGAAAGCGTTCGGTTTTCATCGAGATAGCTTATGGTAAAGTCAATGGGGATACCATCACTATCCACAACTTCCAAGGCCGACTCCACGCTCTCTTGATCAAGAGACTTGGAAAATGAGCAGACAATGGGTTGGTCTAATGGAGCGTCCACCACTTCCGTGTTCAGAATACTTAATGTACCGACTCTCAGAGCAGACAGCTGAAAAATGTCCACCGTAGGGTTCGAGGTGTCATCTCCACAATGAAATAGGAAAACAAGTAAAGTGAAAAAAGGTAGTACGCTCAATCGCATAAATCATAATAAAAAAAGAAAAGGGGCCTCTGACATGAGGCACCCCTAAACTAAACCGAATACTAATTATGGTCTTTCCGCATTATAGAGTTCCTCAACTTCAGCATCTGTAAGTGCTACATTGAAGATCCTAAAATCGTCCATCGATCCCTTGAATGCGTGATTTAAATCACCCCTCACAGGTGCAATAGCATCTCCTGACGTCACATTACCCCAGAAAGGCAGACCTGCACCCAAATACAGATTATTATTGTTGTTTTCATTGGTTCCAATAGCATCACCATTCACGGCAATTCCGGAAAGGTCAAAACTTCCATCGTCCGTTGGTACCAGGGTAATTTCGATGTATTGAGCACCATTGATATAAATGGTTTTGGTCTTGGTGGCCGCATCATAGCTGGTCGTTACCAGCATCCACTCTCCAACTTCATCCTCTAACCAGCGAAGATTGTTGATTTCATCGATGTTGTCGCCTTGCCTGTTCTCGCCTTTCAATTCCAGAAACTCACTGGCGAAATCGCTGGCAGTTCCCGCATTGTTGTGGCTGGTCACATATTTCAGGAAGTCAAATGTGTTGTCACAGCAATCGAATCTGCCCCACTCATGCAAGTATCCTTCAAAGCCTCCCAGTGCGAATGTGACGTAACCTGAAGTTCTCACATGTGTGTCATATTCTGCACTAGCCGGGAACTTTAGCCAGTAGCTGATCGTGTGACTTTCGCTATTCAGGTCATTCGCATAGTCAAATGCCGCATAGTTGCTGGTTCCGTTGAATTCAGCTGCACTGGAGAGGTTACCAAACCGGTCAGTCCCAAGCGTAACATCGGATACAAGTGCTGCGTGATTATTGGCGTCCTGAACTTCCCCGTTGAAGTCCACATAGAATACCAGACTGGCTTCCTGCGGAACCTGCGCAGGTGCAGTACCTGATGTGGTGAAGGTTCGGGTAGCCGCTATAGTGGGCAACCCGCCCGTGGACTGTACCTCTGCGGAGATCGTCAAAGTATATAACGTACCCTGAACAAGATTTCCGGAAGGGGTGAGTGTTACCGTTGCTCCACTTACGGTTGCGGTGAATGCCGCCTCACCTTCATCAGTGGAAAGGGTAATATTCGTCGTGTTAACAGAGGTTGCATCAATGTCTGCGCTAAACTCTGCGGTGATGATCGCATCTGGGGGAACATCTACTGCAGAAGTGGCGCCATTAAGGTCTACGGATACCGTGGTGCCATCTGCCAAACTGGTGCCGCTGGCATTTAAAGAGACCAACGCTATGTCCGTTGGCCCATCATCGTCATTACAGCTCATCAGGGATACCAATCCCACTGCTACGAAACCAAAGAAGGTAAATTTTAAATACTTCATGAATAATTATTATTTGCTACTTATTGAAAAAAATGACTACCAGCCCACATTTTGGATTATTCTTCCTTCTGAGATGTCAATTTCTGATTGAGGGATGGGAAGTAGTTCGTTCCGGTTACTTTGATAGCCCAAAGGCCCTAAGATGTCAGGCGCTCTACCTGAGCGTACCAGGTCCCAAAACCTGAACCCTTCCATCGCCAATTCATGTCTTCTCTCTTCGAAGATCAAATCGAGTAATACTGGCGGGTTGGTTGCTGTTATTTCCGGCAAAATGGTGGTATTTCCTTCTCTTGCTCTTGCACGAACCATTTCCAGGTAAGCCAGTGATTGAGTAATATTTCCAGCTTCAGCATGTGCCTCTGCTCCATTAAGCAGCACCTCTGAATACCTGATCAAGCGTCGGTTATGGGCCCGGCTACCGGCGGGAATGACACTGCCAGTCCAAGTTTTTTGGTTATAGGTTTCAGGCTGCCCATCCGAGGTAATATCAGGAGTACCTGGATCTCCCAATATTTCAATTCCATCAATGACTTCTCCAAGGAAGATCACTGTGGCTTGCATTCTGGGATCATTGGGTTCAAAGGAATTGATGAGGTCCAGTGAAGGCCTGTTGAAACCAAAGCCTTGATTTGGCGTGCCTCTTACCCCTTGACCGGCCACGTATTCATTACCGCCACCGGATGTGCCTTCAACCCCGATACCCCCAATTTCAAAGACCGACTCGACGCCATGTTCGAAATCAGTTCGAAAAGCATTGAAATAAACCGGTTCCAGGTCATATTGTCCCGAAGCCACAATCTCATCTACCAATGAAGCAGCTTCCTCAAACCGATTTTCGTAGAGGTACACCCTCGATAGCAAGGCTTTTGCGGCACCTCGGGTAGCTCTTCCCAGACTGGAACTTCCGAAATCAGATTTTTCTGGTAGTGCATCTATGGCAAACAGAAGATCTTCTTCAATTAATGTGTAAACCTCCTCGAGGGAAGACCGTTCGGCAGATAAATTTGGCTGATCGGATACGATCAAGGGTACCCCACCATATCCACGGGCAAGGTCGGAATAATACAAGGCACGCAGAAATTGGGCTTCTCCAAGGTATCGTTGCCTCAATGTTTCGTCCATCTCTACGCCGGGCACCCTATTTATCACCACGTTGGCTCTACGAATACCCTGATACAACGCTCCCCACCAATTACCGATGAAGATGTTCGTTGGAGCAAAATCAAATGTATCGAAAGGGCCAAGGTTGCCGGATTGATCTCCCTGACTGCTCCCTTTAAGGGCATCATCAGACATGATATCGTCTATGGGATAAAACCCGCGGTGATAGTTGGACTCTCTTAGTATTTGATAAATGGCATTGGTGGCTGCCAGCGCGTCAGCTTCATTGGAAGGAAAGCTGGATTGTGTCAATTGATTTTGAGGCGTTACCTCCAGGAAATCAGAGCAACCGAGTGAAATAACCGTCAGCGCAACGCCCGTGAATATTGTTCTTATTGTCTTCATATCGATTAAAAAGTCAAATTCAATCCTAATGAATAGGTACTGGCTACCGGGAATGTCCCCAGACTCACCCCATTGATCAGTGGGTTACCACTGGCAATTTCAGGACTATAACCCGTGAAGTCCGTTATTGTGAATACGTTGTTTCCCCTTAGGAAAAAGCTGGCTGTTTTAAGCTTAAACTTGTTCAGGATGGTTGGCGGAAGGGAATAACTTAAGGTGATGGTCCTCAGCCTGAAGAATCTACCATCCTGAATGAAATAGGAGCTGGGCTGATAATTATTGCCTCCCGCGGTAGGCCGGGGTTCAGAATTGCTGGTGCCCGAGCCTCTCCAGTAGTTGATGACGTGTTGCTCCCAATTGTAGGGGTCGGGACGGATCGTTTCTTTAATGTTGAAGATCTTGTTACCACTCTGGCCTTGAAATATGAAAGCCAAAGTCAGGTTTTTGTGGCTAAGGGAAAGATCTATGCCATAGATGAAATCCGGAATACTACTACCTAAAAAAGTACGATCTTCTTCTGATATGACACCATCATTGTTGACATCCCGAAAAATCAGATCGCCTGGCTCCGAATTCCCGAATGAGGGCAAATTATCCACCTCTTCCTGAGACTGATACACGCCCATTACATCATATCCAAAAAAGGCTCCAATGGGAAGGCCTTCGGCGGTTCTGCTGACAGTTTGTCCTCCGGCAAACCCAAAAATCTCACGGGCATTTTCTACACCAGAAACCTGCAGGGTTTTATTATTTATCGTTGTAAAGTTGGCCCCTATGTTGTATTCAATGGGTCCTAGCTTATCCAACCACGATAAGGCAAGTTCGATCCCTTTGTTTTCAAATTCACCCGCATTGACAATCACATCAGCGGTATTTCCCGAAAAGGCTGGCGGTCTTAAGCCTATCAGTGTATTGGTGGTTTTTCGTAGGTAATAGTCAACTTCACCGGAGAGTTTGTAGTCAAAAAAAGCAAACTCAAAACCCAGGTTACTTTGCTCCACTTCTTCCCATTGCAATAGTTCATTCCCCAGTGCTCCATCTGTCTGCCCAAAATTCAGCTGCTCGTCTGTTCCAAATACGGCGTTAACGTTGTTGTTCACCACGCTGTAGGCACCCAGATAGTTGATCTTGTCGTTACCAACGATTCCCCAACTCCCTCTTAGCTTGAGGTTGTTAACCCATTGAGGAAGTGTAAAAAAGGTTTCATTGATTAAGTTCCAGCCTCCGGCAAAAGCATAGAAATTTCCAAATTGGTTATCGCCTAAAAACTTGGAACTGCCATCTCTCCTAAAAGTCGCTGTGATCAGGTAACGATCAAACAGGCTTACATTTACACGGGCCAGATATGAAATTTGATTATAGTAGTCACCGAAATCCCTTACACCATTGGTCACTTGCTCTACATTGACGTTGGTTTGATCGAAATAGCGAAAGTCCCTTTCTGATCTGAACAGGCTGTCTGCTCCGAGATTGAGTTGTTCATTTCGCACTTGTTGCATGGTATATCCGGCAACGGCATTCAATCGATGAGATCCGAACTCATAATCGTAATTGATGGTATTTTCCCAAACCCAGGTGTTGCGCTCGAAGCGATTTTCGAAAAAGGCAGTTGCGGCATTTTGCTGCTCCTGAGAGACGAAGAATTCCGGAATAAATATTTCGTTCATTTCTCTTAAAGATTCCACGCCAAAACTGCTCTTTGCGGTGAAATGCTTGAGGAATATCCCTTCAATGAATACATTGCCGACTGTTCTTACACCCGTTGTTTTGTTGTCCGTAGTGAAGGCCAGATCAGCCAAAATATTTCCTACATCCTCTACCGGGTTGAAATTACCATTCGCATCAAATGGCGCCACGATCGGATTGGCTCTATAGGCATTGAAAGGCGCATCTGTACGGGTATTGTCCTGCCAGAATGCAGATAAAGTCAAATTGGTACCCATAGTCAGATAGTCCTTGACCCGATAGCGCTCATTGATTTTTAGGGTCAGCCTTTGGAAGCGGGACTCGGGAATAACACCCTCTTGCCCAAAATAGCCTAAAGAGAAGTAGTAATCACTTTGCTTCCCGGAGCCGGAAACAGATACATTATGCGATTGAATAGGAGCCAATTCAAATATCAGATCCTGCCAGTCTGTACCAGGTCCATCAATGTTGTTGAAGGTGCCAGGTGCAATGACGTTTCTCACTTCTGCATATTCCTGCGCATTGAGCAGATCAATGGTATTTTGCTGGACCTGAACACCGTAATAAGAGTTGATCCCAATGACTGGTTCTCCGGATTTGTCGCCACTTCTCGTTTTGATGATGATGACACCATTCGCACCCCGGTTTCCATAAATTGACGTAGCTGATGCATCTTTCAACACTGTAATAGAAGCGATATCGAAGTTGTTCAACCATGTGATGTCGTTCAGTAAGACGCCATCAACCACGTAAAGTGGAGAGGTGTTCCCTGTGGTTCCGACGCCCCTGATTCGGACAATTGGAGCCGCACCCGGTGCTCCCGAATCGTTGGTGATTTGCAACCCGGAAACCTGTCCTTGTAGTGCATCAATTGCATTCAATGCGGGAACTGCCTGTAATTGTTCCGATGATACAGTAGCAACACTTCCAGTCAGATCGCTTTTGCGAACGCCTCCGTATCCAATTACTACGACTTCCGCCAGAAGTCCCAGATCAACATTTAGCACTACATTGATCAAAGTCTCGCTGCCAACAGGGATTTCTTGTGTCAGGAAACCTACGTATGAAAAAATTAGCGTATCTCCTGCTGAAACATAGAAGGTGTACTGTCCATTAATATCTGTGACTGTTCCTGTACCCTTATTTTTTACCTGTATGGTTACTCCCGGCAAACCCTCATTCGCATCTCCTGAAGTAACACTGCCCGATACTTTTTGCGTGTTTTGAGCGATCATTCTCAGTGGGTTTATGAGCAAGAGGATCATCGTAATGACGATGAAGAAGGTAGAGGGATGAGACATGTTATTAGCCACAGGTTATTGATATCTATAGACACAAGACTAGGGGAGAGTAACTACTCAAAACAAGAAAATTACCTCACTACAAACTTGAACAAACGTCAGACACCTCATTTTTACTACTCAAGATCGTTGAAAAAAGGCTATTGGAGCGCTCAATCGCACTTTCACATTTCTTAATTTTTTCAAATAACTCCTTCGTTATGATGGAAGTAATTCAGGAAAATGAGGGATTAAAGTATGAATTGTTGAATGAGGCAACTCGAAAAGCAACTTTTTTGCAAATTTTGCAGCTACTAACGGTTATACTCATTCCTAACGGAGTACTCTCTAAAACTGAAGAAGGAATTCGACCAGGTTTTCGTTAGCGCTTAAGCCAAGTTTTTTCCGCAACCGATATCGATGATTTTCCACGGCTCTCAAAGAGATATTGAGCAATGGGGCAATTTCTTTGGAGGTAAGATTCAAATGAAGGTAGGCGCAAATGCGCAGGTCACTTTGCGTTAAATCTGGAAACTGCTCTTTCATGCGTTTGAAAAAGTTATTGTGGGCCTGATCAAAATTTACCTCGAAAGCCTCCCATTCTACTCCTTTATTCAGGTTCTTATTGACCAAATCGATGATTCTATCAAAGCTATTTCTCTGGTGGACTTGCAGTTCGTTCTTTTTTAAGGTTTCCAGTGCGTTTCGTACTTCAATAAGCGTTTCATTTCGTTGCTTTACGTGAAAAGTATGGTTAGCCAGTTCCTTGCTCTTGTTTTCAAGTCTCAACTGCAAGTTTTGGTTTTGAAGCTTCACCAATTCATTCTGCTTCTTCTCCTCTAATTCCTTTTTTTCCTTTTCTAACTTCTCCTGTTGTTTTCGGAAATACCGGTCACGTTTGATTACATAAGATCTCCGTATTACCACCAAAACAAATAGCATTGAGAGGATGTATGCATATATGGCCCACTGAGAAACATACCACGGAGGTGAGATTATAAAATTTAACTCGGTTGTCTCAAACGGTTGGCCGTAAGCATCTACTCCTGTAATATGTAATCGGTAGTCTCCCCAGGGGAGCCGATTGAATACCACCTCCGAGACATCTGAGTAGCTACTCCATTCATAGTCATAACCTTCCAGGAACGTAGAATAGCCAATCCCATCAGAAGGGTATAAGGGGACTGAAAAATCGACTCGAATTGAATTTTCCCTGCCATCGTAGGGTATTTCCACGAGAGTTGTTCCTATTTTAATTTTTCGACCAAGGTGATCCTCGATGTTGTTGATGAAAATCTTACCTCTGTAACGTTCCGAAAAATCTTGATTTGGATCCAGAAGCAGAAACCCCTCCTCAAGGCAGACAAGGTGCAAACCATTTGACAGAGGGACAATATTTTCGTAAGAATCCACCATCCCATAGCTAGCATGTCCCAGGTTTAAGACTACTTTCTTACTGATGTTATTGTCATCAATCTCGAAAAGGGCGGCGTTATTTGAATCAATAAACCAGTAGTAGCCATCCGAAGATTCCACTATCCGCTTGGCATTTGCAGACACACCCAATGCATTATTGAGCTTATCATAAGCGATAATTCGATCCTGCAAGTCATCATAAGTCCACAATCCGTTTCCGGAGGTAAACACAACACGATTCTGTATGCTGAAGACATGGGAATGTGTATTGAGTCGAAAACCTTGATCTCTTCCTAGATAGACTTGCTCTTTTACTGTGTCAGATTCAATTTTCAACCGGTAAATTCCTTTTCTACTATGGCTGGCCCAAATGTTGCCCTGAAAATCGACTTCAATGTATTTTAGCGGTTCGGCAAACCCTTTGAGTCTTTGACTTTCCTTCCACCCTGTGGCGTCCTCTTTATCCAATACAATGATGTCCGCATAGGTCCCCCCAATGAGCGTTTTCTCACTCAGGTAATCAAAAGTTGTGCCACCTGAAACCTCGGAAACTTTCCTCAGTACGTTATTCTTAAAAGAGAAAGTACCATTGGTATGTCCTATCAGCAACTCACCGTCCAACACTCGCAGGGTCCAAACCTGACCCTGAGTCTCTGGAATCATACTGAAGTCACCTAACCTGTAGCTGATATGGTCATCCGGGACCCTTGCGCGATAAAGACCCTGGTTAGAGCCTATAAAAAGATAATCACCAAACAGGGCGGCATCATGGACGGCACCAATAGGATTAGATTCTGATGTGATAGGAACAAATGGAAAGTGAAATTGAATGAAACTTAGCCCCTGGTCATGGGTAACCCAAATATTGCCCTTACCATCTGTACACAGGCCAAGAACAGTATTATTCTTGAGGGAATTTTCAGCATTAAGATGCCTGACAATTTTTCCTAATTGATCAACAAAATACACCCCATCGGTAATGGTTCCAAGTACAAATAAACCGCCAACCTTCACACCGTGATTGATCTGCTTTTTACTCAGAACTTGATTAGCCTCGCAATCCCAAATAGCAAGACCTTCATTCGTCCACCGGTAAAGGCCTGACGTTCCTGATCCCAATATATAACCTCCATTATGGTCGGCAAGTACGACTTTTACTTCCTCACCATTTAGTAAATGGGAATTCTCCACAGGTTCAAACCTCCCATTCACCAATTTCACCAAACCTCCCACGAAACTTTGTGCTACCAGTTGGTCTCCAGCTTCAAGTAGAAACAGAATACCTCCATGGGGTTTAACGATATCGACCTGTTGACTATGGAGATCATAGATAAAGACTGTACCAAAGGATTGGAAGAATACCTTATCCTCTTTCACGATAATCTTCCAGATTTCCTCATTGTGAAACTCAAAATCTTCCAGGTCTTGCGATAGTGAGAAATAGCCTAGTTCTCCATTTGAGTATCTTTCCCAATAACCAAACTCTTCATATCCACCTGAATAGACCCGATCATTGGCATCAACCTTAATGGATCTTATCAATCCTTTATCAGGCAATTCCTTTAGCGACCACTCGTCTCCATCCGCGATCAGGAGCCCGGCATGATTCCCCACAAACACGTACCCACGAGAGTCGACATCCACACTCCAGTTTTTACTGGAAGCACCGTATGCTACCCGATCATAAGTCGTGATGATCGGCACAATGTTCTGGGCCAGTGAGACATTGAAAGATAAAAGGAATAAATATTTCCACATGGAGCTATAAATCTAAAGCTTCACGGAAAGTGAACAAAACAGCGTCGGAAATATCTGGCAATTTGTAATTTCTGACGTTTCTTTGTCAGTTTGACTAAAGTGTCATGTAAGAGTTTCAATAAACCGAGGACCTGTCCTTGTGTCTTGTCCTGCAATAGGTTTACACAATTGTGATAACCCAAAATGGATGAAAACAAGAATTTAAGAATTAGAAATGGTATTGAGTTAACGATGGCGGAGGGTCATCAGATGATTCAGGAATACCTAGCTGGTGGCATCTAAGACCGGAATTCTAATGACGGGATTTCCTGATCCTGCCTTAAACCAACTTCGTGAAAAGTTGAGGATTCGATTTAAAGCATGTAAGCTTCAACATTCCATTTATGCACACTATACGCTAAAAACTGTACATAGTACAGTCATGAGATTCGGTAATCAACTGGATAACAAATCGGCACTTCTTGAGTTCGTAGAGAAGCATAAAAACACGGATATTGGTTTTTTAAGGGTCGGGAATATGGAGCTGGCAGGAAATGATTGGTATCAGAGGAAACAAAAGACAGTGACGATTGGAACGTTCAATTTAGCCAAGAAATAAAACGGTTTCTATCGTTGTTGACAAATGAAATTTCGTCAGGTTACATATACTAGTAGGCATTATTAATTTAAGTTCAAAGAAAAACCCCTCAGATTGCTCAGAGGGGACTATTGCTACATTATTGGGGTTAAGCTTAAATCACTGCGATCTCTTCTTCTGTGATTTCATTGCTGGTAGTATCCGATTCATTACGGGTCTTGCGCGTTCGGGCCACAGACATGATCGAAGCGGTGATGACGTTAAATCGTGCGATCAGATCCGTGTAAGTCCCCGGATTGACCTCTTCCAGCACATTGATGGCATCGATCAGGACATTGACATGTGTGACTGCTTTCTTTTTGGCTTCACCCATCGTGGGGTAGGTTTTCTGGCTGTCTACATCCAGGCGCGTGATGTACTTCTCGGAGAACTCCTGCTGCGCTTGTTTAAGTTCCGTGTAAATATCATTGACACCCATCGTTGCCAGGGCCGTTTGATGATTTGCTTTGTCCAGTTCAGTAAACAAGGCTTCTAGCCGACCACTTTGGGCCACATAGCCCAGGGCATAAAGGGTGGTGCCCGCTTTTTCGATTACTGGCCATACGGCCGCATGCGCTTGAACCAGCGCAACATCTCTTCGGCGTTTGGTTGCATCTACCATGTCCCTGAATCCGATGAACAAGTCATCCCTCACCGCATCCAACTCAGCCACCTCATTGACCAGTGTGTTTACCCGGACGGCCGTAATGGCATCACTGAGTCGAGACACATCTTCTCTGAGCAGCCCCGTCACCACATTAAGGAAAGCGTCCGACGATTCCGTAACCGGAATGATTTCAAGATAGCTGTTGATGGTTTCTACCAGTTCTGCAGGTAGGAGTAAGCTTGTTCTTAGCTTATTAAGCATAATTGTTCTTAGTTATTTGTTTGAAAAATGATTTTGCTGAAAACAGTTGTTTTGTAGTTGCTTTCAATAATATCAACGATGAGGGACGATGATAGTTACGTCTTCCAAAAGAATTTTTCACCTGAAAAGTGGGAGTGAGGCGCAACCAGAAGTTTTTTAGGTTACAAAACCGAGATTGATCGTAAAAAGAAAATGAGCAAGGCCACCAAACTCAGAGGAGTGTAAAAAAGAATTCTTTTAGCCTATAAAACTTGAACAGGATCGTTTTTAGAAATATGCCGGACCATAAAACCCAGATCAGCTCCAAAAAGAAATTGAAAGGGAGGATAAAAATGAGATCAATCCGAAGAAGAATTCTTTTTGGGTTCTAAAACTCAGATGAGTCTATAAAAGAATTCTTGTAGACCGTAAATGTGGGAGTGGGGTGGGGAAGAAATTTTTAGGAGGTCATTACGTCTCAGATGGTCATCCCGGCGATCAAAGTAGGTTTGAGATTGGCAATGTAAAGTTCATTGATCTGCCGGGATCTCATAAAATGGGAGTCGATGCTATAGTTTATTGAATTTCCCCTTCGCGGGCCGTGGCACTCGCTTAATTCAGGTCATCACGGTAAAAGTTCGTGTTTTGCAAATATTATATTGATGTGATGCCAGGCAGTCTTGCGGAATCTCAAGGTTTGATAGTTAGTCTTCCTTTTATGAGATTCCGGCAGATCAATTTACACTGAATAAACTCGGATAGACATTGCACTGATCGCCGGAATGACGGAAAATAACTATAATTCCCTAGTCTATGAGGTAGATACCAAGTTATTTCCGATATTAGAATACAATTAACGGGAGTAACTATCTTCATGGACAAGCAAAAAGCCGAACACCTCACCAAACAGATTCCTGGAGCCATCAAAAATGCTGTTGGCTACATTAAGAAAAATTTCGATGAAAATGGGCAGGAAATATTGGAGAATACTTCAGGAACACTTGGCTTATTCATCAATTTATTGGGGAAACCGCTGCTGGATAAGTATTTCGATAAACTGGCCGAAAAGAAACTCGACAACCTTGGCTTCCAGACCTACCTGAAAGCAAGTTTTACGCAAGTGCAGTCCTCCATTCAGGTGGTGGAAAACAGCCTGAAAGATTCGTTGGACCCAGAGGGTGTAGTGAAAACGCTACTAGAAGCTTTGGCTTCCGAAGCTGAGCAGTATAAAAAGGAAGATGTGGTTTTACTGTTTCGTCCGGTTTATCACCCCATGATCGTTCGAATACGGGATGCCGTGGCTAGCGCGCTTCAAGGATTGTCTTCCGAGCGAGACGTCAGTTCTCGATTCAATAGAGACTTCAATAAAAACATTCATCAATCCATAAATGAAGCATTCGGCGAAGAATACGACACCCATCAACGAGAGATAAAGGAGTATTTACTAGAGGAAAATGAATCCCAACTGCTCTATGAGACCATTCAAGGTGCCCGCATTGGTTTCAAAGAAGGGGAGGACCTGCTTTATCAGGAAACCTACGGTCATTGGACACCCATCACTTCGCTGCATCAGATGGATAAAGATAAGGTTGAGAAAGGCCAGCTAAATCTGGTGGATGAGCTAATTGAGCAGTACTTTCATGATGACGATCACTTGAGTAAAATCCTTTTTTTGATCGCCGATTTCGGTAAGGGTAAATCGGTCTTCATGCGAAACTATGCGGCCAAAATGGCCCGAGACTATATCAGTACCCAGTCTGGTCTATTTCCGATCTATTTTAATTTGAGGGACTTTAAAAATTTCTCCTCTGTTTCCAAGCTTGGCGTACTTGATGATTTTCTTCAAAAGAAGTATCACCTCAAGATCGAGGATGCACATTTCCAAAAGAAAAAATATGTCTTTCTGTTCGACTCGCTGGACGAGAGCGGTGAGTTAACTCAGCATGCCATTGAAGAGGTGATTCGTTCGGTGAAAGCCATTCAGGACCTGGACCCAACAGAAAGCTTTGACAATCGCTTGATTGTGACTTCCCGACCCATTGGCGACGGTTTAGAATGGCAGATGAAAAGGCACAGTCCTTACGAAATCCCTAATGAAGAAGGCACAAATATCCCTCAATACATCAGTGTATATGGGTTTACCCCATCGCAATTCAATGAGTGGATTGCGCAGACATTACGCACTTCGACTGATCTAAAGAATTTGGAGAAAAATACGCTTGGGAAGAAAATCAAAAAAGCACTAGAAGCGGGTGAACTCGATCTGCACAAAGAATTGCTGGAAAGTAAAACTTTATCCGAATCAGAATTGAGACGACCCATTTTCGCTTACATGATCTACCAGTTGGTGCTGCACAGCGTCGATTTTTTGAAGATCGGAAAAATCGGGGTTTACCTTTCCTTTCTCAATTTGCTGACCCGGGAAGCCAAGCCCTACTATGATAAGGACTATCAGGTGGACTTGGGTAAAGAACTGGAGTTTCGAAAGCTGCTTCATGCCATCGCTGGCCTGTGGACACTAGAACGACAAAGCGGCAGGCAGGGATTGTTGAAAAAGGCAGACATCTGTCGGGCCATCAAAGGTAAACTGATCCACAAAGAAGACGACAAAGTATTGGAGCAGAACAAAGGCAGCGATGCGGTAGACATACATTTTCTGTCTCACTCCTATTTTGGCGAAAATCAAAATGAGTTGCATTTTCAGCACCAGTCTTTCGCAGAAATCTTATTGGCGGAGTATTACCTCAAGGTCTTTCTCAAATTTGCTTTGGATGAGGAAAGAGATATTGATCAAGTCCGGGCAAAGTTACTCATAGGCAAACCTACGGATCAAACCATCGAGTTTCTAAAAGAAATGTTGGTGTTATTCAGAGACGTATCAGGTTCGAAAGCGACTACTGATGTGATTGAAAAAAGGAGGTTGTTGTTTCCGTTAGTGGCTTCATTGACCTTGACAAAAGATAATCCATTCTATTGTGCATCGCTTGACTATCAGTGGTACCAACAAATAAAGATCGATGAATACACGAAAGTACCACCTAAAGAACTATTGAAACAATGGCCCATCAATGAGGAAGTTATTCAGGAAGTAGTGGAATTAGCGGCTGACATTCTCAAATCCAAAACCACGATGCTGCAAACCGAAGCAGACCCCAAAACCAGTTTGTATCACCATGAACTCATTTCTCTTGGAGATAAGACTTTGAATCAGGTCATGAATCCGATGGATAAATGGTTGGCTTTGTTAGTTGGGAATACGCTATTTAATGATGAAGAAAATCGACAGTTTTTTAATCGAGAGTTGAAAATACCTTATCGATCTATATTAAATCTGATAGAGGGGTACAACTATGCTTATGAAAGTGCGTGTCCAGAATGGGCTATAGGTTGCTTTCTAGGGATTGACTTTAGTTCTGAAAATGAAAATACTATTGAGTACAAAAACTTATCAAGATTGGATTTCTCTTTTGGCTATTTTAATCACGTTTCTATCAAAAATTGTGTGGTTGCAGGTGCAAATTTTTCAAATTGTAAATTTTATAATTCGGATATCTACCACTGTAATATTGAGGCTTCAATTTTAAAGGATTTAGTCATTGAAAATGACGAAGATGAACTCTTTGCAATCCAGTTTAGTCTGATAAATTGTTCTATCGGAAATGGACTGCTATTTCCTAAACTTTTATCAGATCAATTAGGGGAATCCGATATATTTTTTACTGATAATCGTCCTCGTAAAACCCGGATTGAGATTAACGATAATTTTACGAGTTTTTCAATTTCGAATTTTAGGCGTTTATCAGGGGTATTCAGCCATTTGATCCATCATCGTAATATATCTGTAGAGAAAATCCTTGGTGCGTTTGTATTCTCTGGAACAGTTGGACCGCAATTGAAAAAGAATTTTGAAGATTTCTTGAGAAAAATTTGAGTTTTCAACGCTAAGTGGATTCTAAACTCTGTTAACGTTAGGGATGCTTCTTCCTCACCCTAAGCCCTTTCACTTCCTCCAAACTCAGACCAGTAGAGTCGGCGATCAGTTGATCATTCAGGCCTTTCCTTTTGAGTTTTTTAGCGATGTTGACCTTTTCGCTGCCTTTGGCCTGTTCCGCTGCTTCCTTTTTCATCTGTTCCATTTGAACGTAGGGCGGGACGTACCCTAGTTGGCGCGCGTTTTGAACGCGTGGCTTCTATTAATATAAATAAGCTCTTGGCCTAGGAAATACATTGCTCTTGCTGCGGAATAAAATCGTTTCCAAAATCAATACTTGAAAATTCAAACTTTTCGATTCACTAAGCCGAATGTTAATATCCTTTTGTTCTTCAGAAGGGATTTAAATTCAGGCTTTTTGCGTTCTACACGGAATTGATGGAATCCTTTAAGCCCCGAATTTGCCCCGATCTAAAACTAAAAAAGCCCGAAACTTGACGTTTCAGGCTTTTTTGCGGTCCGGACGAGACTCGAACTCGCGACCTCCTGCGTGACAGGCAGGCATTCTAACCAACTGAACTACCGGACCTCCTTGTTAAAGGAGATGCAAAAGTAGAGTTTCACTTGAAACTACACAACATCTCCATAGAAATTTTCTAAAAAGTTGTCCACACTCATTTTTTTTAATCAATCCATCTTATTGACCTAATTTTACGCCCGGAAAAAGAATAAGCCCCTTATATGTTGCTTGAATTTGAGAAACCTATTGCGGAACTTGAAGAGAAGTTGATCCAGATGAAAGCCCTCGCTAAAGAAAGTGATGTGGATGTAACCGATGCCGCGGCCAAGCTGGAGAAAAAGATCGTTGAGTTGAAAAAAGAGACTTTTTCGAATCTGACCAGATGGCAGCGCGTACAGCTGTCAAGACACCCTGAACGCCCTTATACGCTTGATTATATCTATGAGTTGACCGATGAGTTCATCGAGCAGCATGGTGATCGTGCGGTGAAGGATGATAAAGCCATGGTGGGTGGTTTTGGTAGCATCGCTGGGCAAACTTTCATGCTGATTGGTCAGCAGAAAGGAAGAAATACAAAACAGCGTCAGGAACGTAACTTCGGGATGGCCAATCCTGATGGTTACAGAAAGGCTTTGCGCCTGATGAAACTGGCTGAGAAATTCAACAAACCCATTGTTACTTTCATCGATACTCCGGGTGCGTTTCCTGGAATAGAAGCCGAAGAAAGAGGGCAGGGGGAAGCCATTGCCAGGAACCTGAAGGAAATGTTCATGCTGAAAGTGCCTGTGATCTGTGTGATCATCGGAGAAGGTGCTTCAGGTGGAGCCTTGGGGATTGCCATCGGCGACCGTATTTTGATGATGGAAAACACCTGGTATTCGGTGATCTCTCCGGAATCATGTTCTTCTATCCTTTGGAGAAGCTGGGACTACAAAGAACAAGCCGCTGAGGCACTTAAACTTACCGCGAGTGACATGCTTCAACACAAACTGATCGATGGTGTGATCGAAGAACCACTGGGTGGTGCACACGTTGATATGAAAGTTGCTGCGGGATACGTGAAACAAGCGATCTTAGATGCTTATGCTGAGTTGAAAGAAAAAGATCAGGAGACTCGCATCGATGAACGCATCCGGAAGTTTGCGGATATGGGCGTTTATCAGACTTCATGAGAAGGAAATTCTTCAACTGGGCCTTCAAAGCGTGGGGCTGGAAAGTAGAAGGAGCCCCACCAGAGATCAATAAGTATGTGATCGTAGTAGCTCCTCACACCAGCAATATGGACTTCTTTGTTGGCCTGTGCGTGAAGTACATGTATCCTTATTTCAAACCGTCTTTCATGGCCAAGGATTCTTTGTTCAAGATCCCGCTGGTTGGATGGTTCCTTAAAAGTATCGGCGGTCATCCTGTCGATCGTTCCAAGAAAAATAGCCTGGTGGATCAGGTGGTGGATGTCTTCAACCAAAAGGACTACTTCATCATGACCATCACACCAGAAGGCACGCGATCTTACGTGCCTAAGTGGAAAACAGGTTTCTACTATGTGGCCCTCAAAGCGAAAGTGCCCATCATATTTGCAGGCTTTGATTACGAGAACAAAATCGTTTGGCTAACGGAGCGTCTTGAGCCAAGTGGAGATGTGGAAAAGGACATGGAAAAAATGATGGACTACTTCCGAGGCATCAAAGGAAAGCATCCGGAATTGGGAGTTCGTTAGGATTTAGTAGCCTACAAAGATTTCGGTTCAACCTGAAATACTGGTAGCTTTTTTTAGTGTAGATTTTTGGACTTTGGACTTGCCGTACGTCTAGGATTAGCGTTTTCGGGTCAATTGATATTGTAAGCACCTTGGCTTTATCCCACTTTTCCATCGATGAAAAGTGGGGCAAAAATCTAGGCCGGATTCATTTTTTCACGCTTTTTGATCCAAAAGAGCAGGAATAAAATAAACTCACCAAATTATGAGGTTTATCGAATGAAATCACTCCAGGCTCGAACAGAATTTTATTATTTTCTGCTCTTCTTTGAATCAAAATCCTAAAATGAATCAAGGCCAATACGAGATGGCAATTCCAATTGAAGTAATTGAATTCCAGAGTTTCTGATCGATTGAAGATCTTTCCTTAATACTTTTTGCAGTTAGTTTTCTGAAAGGAATCTCCGTATGTTTATGGCTGGACCATTGGGCATATGAAGAGATTGTTTCTTTCCTGGGCCTTTAAACTTGCGGGGTGGAAGCTTAAGGGCGAGCCACTAGAATTGAAGAAGTATGTCATTGCTGTGGCGCCTCATACGAGTAATCTCGATTTTTTCGTGGCGTTGCCGGTAAAATACATGTTCCCGCACGAATTCAGGCCTGGTTTTCTGGGTAAGGATTCACTTTTCTCCATTCCATTGGTAGGCTGGTTCCTGAGAAGTATCGGAGGGATACCGGTTAATCGTTCGAAGAAATCCAATGTGGTGGATGATGTGGTTAAGATCTTCGAACAAGAGGAGCGATTCATCATGGTCATTTCGCCGGAAGGAACTCGGTCATATGTTCCTAAATGGCGAACTGGGTTCTATTACATCGCCTTGAAAGCCAAAGTTCCGATCATGCTCGCTGCCCTGGATTATGAGCATAAGACAGTAGACATTACTGAGGTGATAGAACCGACGGGCGACGTTGAGAAAGATATCGCTTACATGCGTCGATACTTCAGTCAATTCAAAGGAAAGTATCCAGAGAAGGGTGTGGTTTTGGAGGAATAATAGTGTTCAGGATATTGATGGTAGTTGAGATGCCAGAAGTTATTACTGTTCTGTTTCCATTGATGAAAAGAACCGCGCGGCGGACCGTCAAAAAGTCTAGCGGATCCCCGCCGGCACCAGATTCATTTTTTCACGTCTTTTGACTCAAAAAACTAAAATGAATCAAGGCCTTGGCAAGGCGGCAATTCCTTTCAATTAGCAAGTATTAGAAGAGTTTAAAGGACTTGAGGATTTACGGAGAACTGTCAGCAACAAAAAAAGCGCCACTAGTGCGCTTTTATCTTTTAAGGTCAGCCTTTGGTTATGCTGATCTTTTCGTTCTTCTTTTTGGCTTCACCTCTTCGACGATCTCATCTTCAACGTCGGCAAGGATTCTTCCACAGTGCTCGCACACGATCAGTTTCTTTTTCTCTCTGATCTCTGCTTGTTTCTGTGGGGGAACAATGTTGAAACAACCACCACATGCACCTCTTTTCACAGGAACTACTGCCAAACCATTACGCATGTTGTTTCTTACCTTTTCGTAGGACTTGAAAATACGCTCTTCGACGTTCTTAGCAGCATTGGCACGAGACTTTTCAAGTTTCTTCTCATCATCCTCGGATTCCTGAGTGATTACTTCAAGCTCTTTCTTCTTGCTTTCCAGATCTTTTTGTCGCTCATCCTGGATGCCTTTGGTACCTTCGATTTCCTCCTTTTTAGATTCAATCTTTTCGTAGGCTTCTTTGATGCGTTTCTCTAAGATTTGAATTTCAAGTTTTTGAAGTTCAATTTCCTTGGTGATCGCATCGTATTCCCGGTTGTTGCGGACATTCATTTGTTGCTCCTCGTACTTTTGGATCAACTTTTCCGCATCCTTGATCGCAGATCGATTGTTGGAGATATTTTGCTCAAACTCCTGCAATTCTGCATTTTGCTTATCGATCCTGGTTTGATATCCGGCGATCTCGTCTTCCAGGTCCATTACCTCATCAGGAAGCGCTCCTCTTACTTTCTTCAGCTCATCTAATTCAGAATCAATTGATTGTAATTTTACGAGTGCTTCGAGCTTTTTGGCTACCGTATTTTCCATTCAGATTTTTAGTATTTTTGACGGGACTAAAGTCACTTTTGACAAAAGAACTGCAATATTAGCGAAAATTTTGTTTAATCGTGGCTGCTTACGAAGCTATCCTCTGTATTTTCTGATTGTAGTTCAACTTTCATTCCCTGCTCGCCAAAATTGTTTGTTTTAATGACCGTTCCAGGCTAAGCGAAATCAATAGAACTAAAGCTTATCAATACACCTAAATGTTGAGATTCCCTGGTCGGGCACCCCGCATACGCGGGAATGACGGAAAGGATTATTAGAGATTAGAAATATTTTACTGGATTAGTAACAACTTCTGACAGTAGGAAATCTTCATCAGCGAATTCACTTTGAAGCCGCTCGGCAATCAGGTTTTTGGTGAATACTTCACTTTCATAATGGCCGATATCCGCAATGATGATCTGTTCGTCTGCCTCGAAGAACTCATGGTATTTATAATCCGAAGTGATGAAGATATCTGCTTTTTGCCTTTTGGCATTTCTAAGTAAAAAGCCGCCGGATCCACCACAGATAGCCACTTTTGAGATGTGTTTTTTGACGAAAGCCGTACACTTCACCGTATTGAGTTCCATGCGTTCTTTTAGGGTTACAATGAAGGCCTCCGATTCCATCGGTGATTCCAGGGTGCCGATGGCTCCACTTCCAATATTCTGATTGCTATTTTCGAGTGCGTACATATCGTAAACCACTTCTTCATAAGGATGGTTCTGCTTCAATGCGGCAACGATTTTGCCTTTTGCATGACTGGGGAAAATTCCTTCAATGCGATTTTCTTCTACTTCTTCATCTTTGCCTGGGGTGCCAATAGCAGGATTGGCCGTATCATCAGGCCTGAAGGTGCCCGTACCCATCATTCGAAAGCTACAATGATCGTATTTACCGATTTCTCCAAGGCCCGCCTGATAGAGAGCATCCAATACACCTTGCGTTTGCGCTACGGGTACAAAAGTCACCAATTTGGTAAGTGTATCGGACTTGGGTTTTAGTATAGATACGTTTTGCAATCCGATTTTTCGAGCGATCATTGCATTCACGCCATCGTGTACATTGTCCAGATTCGTGTGGATCGCATAAATGATGAGGTCATTTTTGATGGCTTTTATGATACATCGTTCTACCCAGTGATGGCCCGTGATCCTTTTAATGCCTCCAAAGATCAGTGGGTGGTGAGCGATGACCAAATTGCAGCCTTTTTCAATGGCTTCATCAAGCACTGCTTCTGTGACATCCAGGGTAATGAGGGCTTTGGTGAATGTGGCGGAGGAATCACCAATCAAAAGTCCGGAATTGTCATATGATTCCTGATAACTCGGCGGAGCCCATGCTTCTAAAGAGGTTAGAATATCTTTGACCTTCATTTCGAAATTATGGTTTGGTGGCAAGTTATTTTATTTCCCTTTGCGATCCTCTATAATCTGGTCACCAGATTTAGAAACCACCTGTTTAACATAGGTTATACGCGTGCTTTTGACTTTGAAGTCAATACCATCGTCGTGGGAAACTTGAGTGTGGGCGGTACAGGAAAGTCGCCGATGGTGAGCTATTTACTAGAAAAACTTCAGCATGAATACCCCGCGGCGACATTAAGTCGGGGTTATGGGCGTAAGTCGAGAGGGTTCCTGGTGGCATCTGAGGAATCGTCGGCCAGAGATATTGGAGATGAACCTTATATGTTCTATCAACGACATGGAAATCAGGCCACCATTGCCGCGGGGGAGGATCGGGCTTATGCCATTCCAGGTATTCTTTATGAAGCCCCAGCAACGCAATTGATTTTGTTGGATGATGCGTTCCAACATCGCACGGTAAAGGCAGGGTTAAATGTGCTGTTAACCCGATATGATCGACCTTTTTACGACGATTATTTACTGCCGTCAGGGCAATTGCGAGAAAGCAGGACTGGAGCGAAACGTGCGGACCTCATTGTCATGACTAAGTGTCCGGATGATCTCGATAATGATGGAAAGGATCGGATCATCAGTAATATTCGAACATATGCGGATGCACCCGTTTATTTCACCAAGGTAGCTTATCAAGCGGCGGTGGCATTTGATGAAAGTGCTGTTCCTGAGGTTACTCCCAAATCATTTGTAGTAGTAGCAGGAATTGCCCACAATGCTGATTTTGTCGCATACTGTCAGGAAGCCTATTCCATAAAAGAAGTCTTCACTTTTCCTGATCATCATAATTATACCGAAAAAGACCTAATTCGCATTGCGGATGCCTTGAATCCTCAGACGGGATTGTTGACAACCGAAAAGGACTGGGTGAAGTTAAAAACGGTTAAAGGGTTACAAGGATTTGCCTGTTACTACGTTCCGATAAAGACTGTTTTCCTGGATGAGGAATCTCAATTTTTAGAGGAAGTCAAAAATAGTTTAAAGGAATACCCGCACGAGACTGTCGTGCAACCACAAGATCATTAGTTTTGCGCGTGTTTTTGAAAAAAATACTGGTATTTACGTTCCTCTGGGGAATAGCAATGGTTGCCTACGGCCAAAACCCAAGGCCAGGTCAAAATCCAAGACAAGGCCAAAATCAAGGGCGAGGACAAAGGATTGTAGATGACTCCACCAAGTTAGTTTATGGTCCATCCACGATCAAGATCTACTATGAGGAGGATGTCAAAAACAACATTGATAAGCGCCATGACCTGGATACGATCCTGTACAAATTTGAAAACTGGAGCTTGTACGATCAAAACGATCGCTTTTACCAAGACCTGGGTAATAACGCCACGGCCATGGCTCCGATCTTTTATGAGGTGCCGGATTTCATAGGTAAGTCTTCCGGGTTCACCAGTTATGATCGTCATTTCAAATGGCCTGATAAGCAGAAATATTATGATACCAAAAGCCCTTTCATGAATGTAGGGGCGGTTTTTGGAGCGCAGGGTCGGACCAATGTGGATTTCACCTTCACTCAAAATGTGACTCCAAAATGGAATGTGGGCATTGATTATCATCGGATCAACTCGGACAAGCAGATTGGGGCTACCCAAAATCAGGGCGATTTGAATGCCAGAAGTACCGTGTATGATATTTTCACCTTTTATCAGCATGATGAAAAGCCATACAAGCTGTTTTTCAATTTCACCAACTACCTTCAAAAAGGAGATGAAACAGGAGGGGTGCTGGTCTTATCTGAAAACCCATTGGAGTTTGAGTTTTTTCAGTATCGTGATTCCCGAATTCAGTTAGAAGAAGCGACTACCGAAAACAATTACAACAACACCCATCTTTATCATGAATATGGGTTTTTCAAACAATTTCAACTGTATCATCAATTAGATCGATTCAATCAGGAAAATACCTATGCCGATTTTCAGGATGGAGCTGCTTCGGATTATGATACTTACAGAGATTTTTATGACAATTTCCTGATCGATGCAGACAGTACCATCGAAGGAGCGAAGTTCAGCTCTTTTTCGAATGAAGTAGGGCTCAAAGGATCCGTTTCTTCGGTATTCTACCGCTTCTATGTTCGGCAGAGAAACGTTGACTTTACCTATCGACTGCTGAGTCAGGATCGGGTAACTGAAGGATATTTGGGTGGCCTGGCACGCTTCGACTGGAAGGGCTACAAAGTAGAGGCCAAGGCGGAGTTTTTATCTACCGGAGGGTATGACCTGCGAGGCAAATTAGAAAGCCCGATTTTAGAAGCTTCCTATCGCAGTACCCTGTATGAGTCCAGTTACTTGTATGATAATTATTTTGGCAATCACTATGAGTGGCGAAACGGGAATACTCAGGGCTTTGCCAATATCTTAAAAGGGAACCTGAAACTGAAGTTCGGAGAGCTAGATTTCAGACCGGGCATTTCATTATCCACCTTTGATGAGTTCTTCTATTTCGATCAAAACCGCATCGCGCAACAGGCTGTAGGTACGGCAATAATGACCCAGATAGGAGGGCATGTTAACTACAAATTGTTCACGAACCGAGAGTACGATCACGCGTTCCATTTCCACAATCAAATGCTCTACACCACCACTGCAGGTGGCGCTGGAGACTTGCTTCGGGTGCCGGAGTTTTTCTTCAATGGCCGTTATTACTGGGCGGGTAATATCTTTCAGCGATCTGTTCCTGTCGAAATAGGCATCAATGCTCATGCCAAGTCGGCTTACTTTGGCAATGGATTTGATCCGGTCACGCAACAATTTCACCTGCAGGATGACCTGCAAATCGATTCATTTGTCGCTGTAGACTTTTTCGTCAACATGCGGGTAGACAAAGTGTTTGCTTTCCTGAAAGTAACGCACTTGAATCAAGGTAATAATACTGGCTATTTCATTACTCCTTATTATCCGGGACAAAACCGGGTGATTGACCTGGGAGTACGCTGGTTGTTTTTTGATTGACAAGTATGGATGTAAAAACAGTATTGGGTCTAAAATTACCCACTGATCCCAGATGGGTGAATATTGCCGAGATGAACATCGAGGACATCCTGGTAGATCACGCCTACTGTGAGCAAAAAGCTGCCTCTTCATGTATCTCCCTGATCGTGCAGTATCCTGATAAATCCGAATTGGTAGAAGTACTCACTCCTGTAGTGGCGGAAGAATGGGCACACTTCGAGCGTGTACTGGAGCAGTTGAAAAAGCGAGGCTATGCGCTAGGAAAGCAACGAAAAGATGAATACGTCATTGCGCTTTCGGGTATCCTGAAAAAAGGAGGGAGTCGTGAACAGCAGCTGGTAGAGAAATTGCTCATGAATGCACTCATCGAGGCACGTAGCTGCGAGCGCTTCAAGCTGCTCTGGAAAAACATCGGCGAGGAAGAATTACAAAAATTCTATTATGAATTGATGGTTTCAGAGGCGGGACACTATGTCAATTTCATTGAATTGGCGAAACAATACATATCAGAAGACTATGTGAAAAGCCGATGGCAGGAATTTCTGGATGCCGAACGTGAAATCTTAGCTACGATGGAAGTAAGAGGGGATCGGATGCACTAGAAGGCATCATCGATCTCATCCGTAGTAAATTTCAGGAAATCTTTTCCAGACCGTTCCAATAACTTACGAAATGCACCGAATCGTTCGCTGGAAGTCTTTCCGTTCCTTACCGACACGAATGGATAGGGATAATCTGGATAAAGCATGTAATTTGATAAGATAATACCTTGTTCCAGCTCGTCACCGGCAGGGTTGATGCCATGCATCAAGAAGTCTACGCTAGAAAAAGAAATGGTGTTGGTTTGGTACAACGAAGAGATCTTCACCGTTAATAATGCGTCGAGACCAAGGTCTTTAGCCAGTTGTGCCATAAGGTCTGCAATGTAGCCGTTGGTGCCTTCCTCTACCCAGTTGTGAACAAATAGTTGCCCTTCTGCACTAGGTGTCAAATCATAACTTTGTATGGCCTGGATAAAAGGATCACTAAAGGTGCTTACTTCTTCCAGGGTCGCATCTAATGCAGCTTTGGCATTAGCTCCTTTCAAAAATTCTTCAGGTAGTACCAGTTCATATCCCGATCCTTCAAAAGCAGCAGTCAGTCCTTGCAGCGCATTTGATGAAATGTTATTGATGAAGTAATTCAGTTCACCTTCCTTAGAATAGATATATGTCAGGTGCGCCTTTCTACGCTGGAAATTTTCTTCAAACACATACATTGAGATCAAACCGATGCGTTTTGGTGCGAGGTTCGCCTTTGTGATCGCTTTCTGTTTGATTTCGGCCTTGTGGTCTTTGGCAAACGTTGAGTTCGCAAAAACACCATCGAAGAAAATTCGATCACTTTCGCCGATGAACTCTACAAAAGTTTTCTGCGCGACGGCTGAAAATGAGATGAAAAAGACCAGGATAAGGGGTAAAAGACGCAATTTCATGTATAGCATTTATTTCCGTGCTATTATCGTCAATTCTACGATCAAAAGAAAATCAATTCAAGTGAGGACGAACAACAGTTGTCCAAATCTCATAACCAGCATCATTCATATGCAGACCATCTTCAATGAACAGGTCTTCTTTCAGGTTACCTTCTTCATCCAACATGGGAGTCCACACGTCGATATAGGTTACTTGCTCTCTTTCCTTGCACAGGGCCTTGAGTTGTTCGTTGAGACTAACATATCTTTCCCTGAGTTCCCATCGGGTAATACTAGGTTTTGGAGAAATAATATGGACCGGTGTTTCAGGCATGTTTCTCTTAATGATACGAAGTAGTGTCTTCATATCGGCCAATACGAGATCTACGGTTTTTCCGGAATTGAGGTCATTGTCGCCTTCATAAATGAAGATCTGAGAAGGTTTTGGTTTAAGGATCAATTCCCTGACATAACAGACCAGATCACTGGTTTCTGATCCGCCAAAACCATGATTGATGATGTTTCCATTGGGAAAGTACTTTTCGGTATCCCAAAATCGGATGCTGGAGCTTCCGGCAAAAACAATGGGTGCCTCGTAGTTTTTCTCTTTGAGTGCGGTGGAAAGTTTTTTTACGTCTTCCTCGAATCGCTTGTGGTCCTGGCCAAAGACAGTGGAAATGAGGAAAAGGGATAAGGCCAATAAAAGTGTGCGTTTAAGCATAATGTTCTTTAGTCTTCGTTGGTGGTGGTTTACAAAGGCTATCAACAAATTTAAGGCTTTGTCTTCTGATTGTAAAAGCGCCGTACTTGAAATTTGCCGTTCTTTTGGAATGTCATTTTATTACTGTCTTGAGTTAGTTTAAAAAAGTCGTCAGTCTCGAAAATAAACCATTTATTTTCTGTGTAAATGAATTTTTATCACACCGGAAGCGGTCCGATCTTAGCATCGCAATGACGATCCTGTTCCTTAGCTTAATGGCATTGAGGAACATTGAAAGTCCCGAAATGCAGGGTTGTTTTTGCGAGTCAATTCATGGGAGGTGAATATTCAAAAGAGTGAGGCTTGTTTTGCAAAAGCTCCTTCCAGTTCCAACAAGGCTTTCTTTCGCCATAATTCTCCGGCGTAACCAGTCAATGATCCATCACTACCAATAACCCGATGACAAGGAATAACGATGCCAATGCGATTTTCTCCATTGGCTTTGGCCACGGCTCTGATGGCCTTTACATCCCCATATTTGATGGCTTGTTGTTGATAAGAAGTAGTACGACCGTATGGAATGTCAAATAAACTTTCCCAAACCTTCTCCTGAAATTTGGAACCGACCATGAGCAATTGAAGATCAAATGATCGTCTTTTCTGGTCAAAATATTCATTGAGTTGTTCTTGCACTTTCCTGGAAAGAGAGGTTTCCTCCGGTACGGGCCTGGCATTTAAGTGATTTGCAAGCTGTTTGAGTTGGTCGGCTACTCTCGTTTCATTTTCGAATTCCAGCAAGACCAGTTTATCGTTGAAGACGCCACAGCACATGTTACCAAGTGGCGTTTGTATGGTGCAGAAGGAGAGAAGGTCACTCATGAGATAAAAAAGAAGCTTGCCAAAATGACAAGCTCCAATATAGATAACTCAAGAAGACCAATTGAAATCGGATTATACTTTTTTGTTTTTGACCAGAAAGAAATAAAGTAAAAATCCTGTTGCAATACATACGGCCATGATGCCAAATGGCAGTGGAGAATCATGGTAGAAATCTACCATATTGATCAAAATCAGTCCGATGCCACCGAATAAAATGATCAGGCCCCATTTCAATGAAGCGTATTTACCATCTAATTCCTGATCATTGATAATGTTCGCCGCATCGGCATTGACCAGGTCTTTTTCGATGAGTTTTCTTTTTAATCGATAGTCTGTCATGATTTTCGTAAAGTATCCGATGCCTGCTGCTATTGTTGCAAGTACACCGATGGGAACTAAGATATCTTCCATATTTTATTTAGTTTAAAACCTCATTTGCCTCATTGGACAAAGCATGCCTATTGAAATGTTGCAGCCTATTAAAAAAAAGTGCAACATTTTTTTAAACCGGGTTGTCTACTGGATCAAATATGGACGAAAAAGCATTGGTGTCTCGTATTGTTTCCGGAGATCGCAGGGCCTTCTCCGACTTAATTTCGCAATATCAGCGATTAGTGGGGCATATTGTGTTTCGAATGGTAGATCATTCGATGGATCGTGAAGAGATTGCTCAAGATGTATTTGTAAAGGTATTTCACAGCATTGGGGAATTTCAGTTCCAATCGAAACTGAGTACCTGGATCGCTACAATTGCTTATCGTCATACGCTTAACTTCTTAAAGAAGAATAAGAAGTGGCAAGGACATAAAGACCTGGATGAAGATTTGGACGTAGCTTTAGAAGAATCTACTTACGAGGCGGAGGACCAGGCAGAATTCGTGAGAAAGGCCATAGAACAATTACCTTTACCTTATCGGACGGTGTTAACACTTTATCACCTGGATGGGTTTTCGTATCCCGAGATCGTTGAGATTATGGAGATGCCGGAGGGGACTGTGAAGAATTACCTTTTTCGCGCCAGAAAAAAATTGAAAACACTTTTGGAACCATTTTTGGAGAAAGAAGTATTAATTTGAAGGAAATGAAAGAGATAGATCGTTTACTTAATGAACAGGAGCGCCCTGAGAAAGGGTCAACGGAGTTTCATTTGATGAAGTCTCTGGAAAAAGACCTTGATTTTTCTTTTAGTTCACAATTCACGGAAAAGATCATGATGAAGATCCGTGCGCAGGAACGGAGAAGTCAACGCCAATTTTGGGTGATCTTAAGTTTAGGTATCCTCACATTCTTTGTCCTCGCATTTGTGGGCCTTTTCTATTTTATTGGATGGGAGGGATTAACAGGTATGAAAAATATCGCGATCTATGGTGTTCTTATAGGATTACTGGTCGTTTTCATCCAATACCTGGATCACCTGTTACTGCCCCGTATGAAGCTGGCGTAATCGCAGCAATCGAGGATTTACCCCTTAATTTTCTTAGTTTAAAGCATATTCAAAGATGATAGCCTGAGTGTGTCGATAAGCCTGAGTTTATCGTCTTGAACTGAGCCTGTCTACCTGGCCTGAGCTAGTCGACGTAAACTGAGCTAGTCGAAGTTATTCACGCGCTTCCCATTCCAGCATGTAGCTGGCAGTTGAGCCTTCTCTTTCGAGCATCATGTTGGCCGTAAAGGCACCTCTTTCTCCGCCGGGTGTTATGGTAAATGATCCCAATAGATCATTTTTACTTAGGAAATCAAAATCCCATAATTCGATTCGCATCTTCTCGTCCGAATGTTCAAAGGAGAGGTTCATATCTACTTTGTCTCCGGAGTTGATTTGCTTGTATAGGCCGGAAGGCCAGATTTTTTTACCGTCAAGTTTGAGGTAAACTTCGTCTTTATCTACTTCATCATTTAAAATGCACTGAAGTGATCTGAGCTTAATGGTTGCCATAGGTCGGTGATGTTGCTTCAGTAAATATACGTTGCTAAGTGATTACAACTCAAGTAAATGGAGAGAAGAAAATGGAAATGATGCTGCTATTTTTTACATGCTTCCAGTTTCCTCATTGCTTCCTCGGCTTTATTCTGGAATAACCTCGCCTCTGCAGCAGATTCTAATGCATGCTGTTTTATCAGTTCAACTTCCTGCTGCATTTTAATGCTAACTTCTTGCAACCGCATAGCTTCTGCTTGGGCGGATTCAGCCCTTTTTGTATATGTATTTGCTTTCCATAGAAAGTAGGCAGAAAAAAGGACACAGAATAGGAGGATGATGATGGGTAACTTTTTCATTTTATTCCCCGTTTTTGCATTTTTTTAAAGCTGCTTCGACAGTTTCAAGGTCGTTCAAGGCGATCCTTGCATCTGCTGCTGATTGTTGGGCATGGCTCTTTATTTCTAGACTGGTCCTCTCAGCTAACTCCAGTTGCTGGCGGCCTTCCTTTAAAATCTGTTCGGCATCTTCGGCATATCCTTTTCTTATCTCTGCAAATACACCGAAAAAGGCCGTGAGTAGGATGGCGCAGACCAATAATATCGTTTGATTTCTATTCATGTGTTACTATTTACCGGTGCATTCTGCGAGCTTTTCTTCGAGTATTCGAACTTGTCTGGCCTGATTTTGAGCTTCTTCTTTCAATCGAACCGCCTCTTTTTCACTTTTGATAGTTTCCTCGACCAATTTTTCAGCCTCTTGTTGTGCTTCTACAGCATATCCACGTTGGATTTGTGCTAATACGACAAAAAAGACGGTGACCAGCATCATAACGACCATTAATATTGTTCTAAGCGTTTTCATAGTATTAATATTTCTAAAATTTAGATTCAGTGACGGTTTTTACCTTCCAACCTTACAGTTCTTTAAGGACTTTTCGAGTTGACGAATTTTTACTTCTGCATCTTCCGCTTGCTGTTGAGCCATATTCATGGCCTTACGGGCATCAGAGGCCGCCATCTGAGCTGCCTCTTTTAATTTATAAGCGTCTGCTTCATAGTCCTTCAACGTTGTTTGCAGTTTAGTGACTTGCATTTGATAACTGAACGCTTCACTTCTTTGTTGCTGCGCATAGATGACACTACCAACACAGCCGATAATCAGTATGGTCAGGATGATATGAATAGGTTTCATAATTGATCAATTGATTTTTTAGTGAGAAATGTGATTTTGATGTGTATTGCTATTTTCTGATTCGGACTCACTTTTTACAGGCTTCCAGTTGTTCTTTCATCAAAGTGACTTGTTCATTCGATTGTGCAATGGCAGCTTCGGCCTGAATGCGGTTTTCTTCCGCCATTTGCTGTGCTTGTCTTGCATCGGAAGCTGCTTGTTGGGCTTTTTGGTAGGATTCATCAGCAATCAGTTTAGCCCCGCTAACTTCATTTTGCACCTTTAGATAAGCACCAACGAAGAAAGCATTGCTGGCGATCAGCACAAAGATGATGATGGTCTTGATATTTTTCATGACAGGATCGTTTTCGTAAAAAATAACGTACCTGCTGTTCGGTTGACGGAACTATAATCGTTCTTCGTATTGTGTCCTTTTGATACTGACGGCTTTTGCCGCGTAGATCATTAGCTGCGTTAAGGCAAGTAAGATACAAACAATAGAGAAAAAAAGCAGTATCTCTGAGAATTTAGGTCCCAGAGAATGGGCTTCACCATAAAGGCCGTTGATCAGGCCCGAAATGACCAGGGCAGCGCAACTAATGTAGAAAGCAGTCAGGGCACGGTTTAGACGGCTAAGTTGGCTTATTTTCTTTCGTATGATGTCGTGGTTGCTATCGGGCGTATTTAGCAAATTGGTCAGTTCATTGCTCAGTCCCATGGATAGGCTTGAAGTAGACATGATCAGCAATCCGACGCCTGGTAAAAGGGTGATGGGAAAATACCATTCATTCATATAAGTTGATCTTGGAGCTTACCAAAGTTACGTTTACTCCATCAAGCAATGCCGCAGACGGAAGATCTTCCGCAATGCTTAACAGATATGGCGTTTCAAAAAAGCTAAAGACAAAAGGAATAACAAATTTGGTGCGTAGTGCCTGACCATCTTTAACCGCGGGGATCCAATGGTCACGTACTTTATTGAATACCCGCATGATTTCCCTGGAACAACCATATCCAAGGTCGTGATGGATCTCCGGATTAATTGCATTACCCTGCTCATCAACTTCAAAGCTCAAAAATGACGTGCCTTCTATGCCTTTGTTTTGTGCTTCCTGTGGGTACTGCACATGTTTATAGATCGTTTGATAAAACTGGATATAAGAGCCCTTATAGCGAGGATAGACTTCCAGTTTGGCCACAGGGTACCAGTCTTGGCCTTTCACGAAATAAGATTTGTCTTCGATCGATTGTTGAAAGATCACCCGGTCGGCATCATAATCATACTCAAGTACCAATTTGCCGTTCTCGTAGAACTTCCAAATGCCGATCTTTTCCTTTTTCAGAAGTGTACCTTTCTGATCGGGCAAATCGATCTCCTTTCTCTTTTGCGCCTGAAGTGCAACGGCACTTAGTAAACAAATCACTATGATAAATGACTTACCCATAATTCAAAGATAAGTTTGGTTCCTGATTTCTATGCAATCGTTTAAATAACCGAAACGACAATTCACAGGTTTTTTCTTTTTGCTTCTTCTTAGTTTTGTTTCCTATTATTGCTGAATTGGTCTGCATGTATAAAGTAATTTGGAGGCTTTAGCAGCGAACATTTGATAAAAAAATTGTAACGCAGTACGTGATGGCAAAAGAAATTGCAGTTGGTATAGACATAGGAGGAACCCTGACTAAGGTGGGGTTGGTAGATAGGGAAGGTGAACTTTACGGTCATAGTGATTTCAGAACCAAGAACTGCGCCAACTTTGAAGAGTACCTGAGTATTCTTAGTTCGGAGATTGATAAGCTGAAGGCTGCATATGACGGAGAGGTCAACATCACGGGGATAGGAGTAGGTGCGCCTAATGCCAACTACTACCGCGGTACCATCGAACATGCGGCTAATCTGGATTGGAAGGGAGTGGTCAGGTTCAGGGAAGAACTGAACAAGATCTATGATATGCCGGTATTCATGACCAATGATGCCAATGCGGCTGCCATTGGGGAAATGATCTACGGCAATGCAAGGGAAATGAAAGATTTTATGGTCATCACCCTTGGAACAGGTCTCGGTAGCGGGATCGTTTCTAATGGTCATCTGATCTATGGTCATGACGCTCAGGCCGGAGAGCTGGGCCATGTCGTGGCGGTAGAAGGCGGTCGCATGAGTGGAATTGGTCGCAGAGGAGGTCTAGAGGCTTATGTTTCTTCTACTGGAATCAAAAGAACCATTTATCATTTATTAGCAGATTCCATGGAAGACAGTGTGTTTCGAGACATTGCTTTCAATAACATCCATGGTGAGGAGATCACTGAAGCTGCTGAAAATGGAGATCCAATTGCCGTGGAAGCCTATCGTTACACGGGTGAATTGCTGGGTAAGCAATTGGCTAATTTTGTTGCTTTTTCACACCCTCAGACCATATTTCTGCTCGGTGGTTTGGCTAAAGCCGGAAAATGGATCTTTGACCCGACCATCAAATATTTTGAAGAAGCGGTTTTGCCTTATTATAAGGGTAAGGTCACCATTGAGCCTAGTGGCATGATGGATAAAAATGCGGCAATTCTTGGAGCGGCGGCATTGGTTTGGGATCACCTTAGTTAATCGTAAATTCCCACTGACATCTTTTTTGCGCGGGTTTGATGCATTTTATTGGAACTCAAACAAAAAAAATCTGGTATTTTAGAAGACTATTTCGTCTCAAATTCGTTCTTGAATTAAAAATATACACCATGGTAAAGAGATTAGTGGCGTTGACTTGTTTGTCTATTTTCTTTGTTTTATCCGGAACGTCATTTGTTTTCGCGCAACGAGGGGCCGATACCCTTGAAGTGTTGAGACCTTTGCCAGAGCATGAAAACTCTTTGTTTGCAATGCTCAACCTGTTGAATCAGTATCACTACAGGAAGTTGCCGGTCAACGATTCTATTTCTGCGGTCATTTTTGATAATTATGTCTCTGCACTGGATCCCAACAAAATTTATTTCCTGAAGTCTGAGATCGATTATTTCTCTAAATACCGACTCCAACTGGACAATGATCTACAGACGGGTAACCTGGATTTTGCCTATCAGATTTTTGGGCTTTACCGGGAAAAATCATTGAAACGCCTGCAAAGTGTAGCAGATGAGCTAGAGGAAGAGTATGATTTTTCTAAAGAAGAAAGCTACGAGACGGATGCCGATAAAATTGAATGGGCAACCAATTATGAACAATTGAATGATCGTTGGCGGAAGTTGTTGAAGAATCAGGCATTGAATTTGAAATTGTCTGGTAAAGATTGGGGTGGAATCATCGACTTGTTAAGCAAACGATATGCCCGGGTCGCCAAGGCCATTTATCAATATAAGAGTGAGGATGTATTTCAACTGTACATGAACTCCTTTACACGCGCGTTCGACCCTCATACCAGCTATTTTTCACCCATAGCAAAAGAGAATTTTCAAATTGAAATGAGTTTGTCTCTGGAAGGGATCGGAGCTCGATTGACGCAACAACTGGATTATACCATGGTGGCGAGCATCGTTCCAGGAGGCCCTGCATTCAAAAGCAAACGGTTGAAGGAAGATGATCGTATCGTAGGGGTTGCTCAAGGAAAAAATGGTGATTTCGAAGATGTGATTGGCTGGCGATTGGATGATGTAGTACAAAAAATCCGTGGCCCTAAGGGATCAGTGGTAAGATTATTAGTTCTGGCGTCTGAAAAAGAAGTGACTGATCTGCCTGATACGCTGATGATCGTGAGAGACAAAATCAAATTGGAAGAGCAATCAGCAAAAGCAGAAGTAATACCGATCACTGAAGGCAACCAGACCTTCCGACTGGGAGTCATCAATTTGCCTAGCTTCTACATTGATTTTGAGGCACGTAGCAAAGGGCAGAAGGATTATCGAAGTACCACGAGAGATGTAAGCAAATTGATCGATGATCTCAAAAAGCAGGAAGTCGACGGCATCTTAATGGACCTTCGTTACAATGGGGGAGGATCGTTGCAGGAGGCCATAGACCTGACTGGACTTTTTATTCCACAAGGCCCTGTCGTACAGGTAAGGAATTACGATCAGTCGGTAGATAAATTGGCAGACGATGATAAAGCAACGGTAGCTTATGATGGTCCTCTGGCAGTTTTGGTCAATCGTTACAGTGCATCGGCTTCTGAGATTTTCTCCGGTGCGATTCAGGATTATAAGCGAGGTGTAATCGTTGGTGAGAACAGCTTCGGAAAAGGAACCGTTCAGAACCTAATCGATCTTGGAAGACCCGTGATGAATTATCTCAACCGAATGATCGCTTATAGAAAGCAAGCAGATCAGGATGTAGATGATTTGGTGGTAATGCGAGACCAATTGCGTTCTGGCGAAATTACCCTCGGACAGGTTAAAATGACCCTGGCAAAATTCTACAGAGTGACAGGAAGCAGTACACAGAAAATTGGTGTTGCACCTGATATTGGGTTCCCAACGCCATTTGATGCGAAGGATTTTGGTGAAAGTAGTCGTGAAAACTCTTTGCCCTGGGATGAGATCACTTCCGCATCTTTCACGCAAACCAATGAAGTTTCTGAGGAGTTGATTGATCGACTTTACAAACTATATGAACATCATCTGAATACAGACTCGGATTTGAGAAAACTGGCACAGGATATAGAGAAGATGAAAGAAGAGGATACTAACTCTATGGTTTCTCTCAACTACAATGTGCGTCAGGAAGAACGAGATCAGCAAGATGAGGATCCATTGGCAACAACCATTGAGGATACCGAAATTCCATTTACAGATGAGGAAAACGAAGAAAAGCTATCGGAGGATCCTTACTTGAAAGAAGCTTTGAGATTGCTGGCTGAAATGAGCCGAACCAAGGTGGGATAAGACACCTCTTAAGGATTTAATACGAACAAGTCCGGAGCGATCCGGACTTTTTTTGTTTGATATTCCCCTCTCAAGAGGGGAACTAAGAATAGCAGTTCATTAATAAAATTACTTTACGTATTCATTCCTCCTAAAAATTCTAATTCTACCAAAAAGAAAAAGGTCCCACTTTTTCAAGTAGAACCCTTTCCAAATTTCTTTAGCCTTAAGCTAAGAACTACTTCGGGCTTACGTACGCACCTTCTGGTTTTGCATAAGTACTTTCATCCATGGCTTCAGTGGATAGCGTGATATTTGTGAATTCTGCACCACCGCGTTTTTCGCCGAGGGTATCATTTTCCCATTTGTACCAATTCAATGCTTGAGGCAATTGCACTCCATTTACGTCAGTCCAGTTTTCGTAGCGGATTGCGCTATATTGTGTAGCACGGCTTTCGTCGTAATAGGTCACCGAATAATTGATCAATCGAAGGATTCCCGTCTCATCAAAATACAATACATACTGGTCTTTAGGAGAATCACCTACATTTTCACCGAAAGTCATCAAAGTCTTATCATAAGTGACCCCTTCGATTTCTACCTGGCCCAGATCAGTCAGATTAACACCTGGATCTGCTGCCAAATAGGGTAGTGCGAAAAAGTAGAAGTACAGGTTGTGGTAGAAACGAGCGTTTCTCGGGAATGCTGTGCTATCAGGAGTTACCCAAACGTCTGTTCCATCAAATCCAATGGTGAAGTCCGAGGTGGAAACCCTGACTTTTCTGTTCTTCAGGTCGATGACCTGCTTTTCATTTTCTTCTTCGCCTACCTTTTCGTAGGTCAGTGTTTGGAATTTATCCCAGTTGTCAATGCCGCCGTGAGCTTCAAAAGCTTTCGTCATTGTAGCCGTAAAACTCCGCGTGGGGGGCGGGGGTGGTGGTATATCTGCCTGTTGATCTTGTTGAGGTGCAGAACAGGCCACCATGGCGATTAGCACAAGGATTGCTGGAAAGTGCTTCATGATTTTTTTAATAGGTTATTCGATATTTTGCGCAAGGATAGCAACCTTTGGAGGGAAAGAGGGTCTATTCATATAAATTGAGATATTTATGCGTGCATCAAGACAAATACTAGCAGTTCTAATTGCTTTTTTATCGGCTCACCTGTCAGTTGGACAAAATGTATTGGCTTCCACTGAGTTTGAAGGGGATAACATCTCCGAAGTGGTGATCAGAAACACCTTTTGCGATGTAAATCTGGAAGGTGGAAACAAGCTCTACTTCAAAGGGGTGATCGAAGGGCGTGGAGATCGTGGTGATTTTGAGATCCAGACAGAACTGGACGGAGATCGCCTTGAAATTGTAGTGAGAAGTCGCACCAGGAACTGGAACTGGAATAAAATTAGTCGCTCCCGACTTGATTTGACGGTTCCGGCAGGTATTGAAGTGTATGTTGAAAATACTTCTGGTGATACCTACGGTCGATCGTTATCCGGTTCTGAAATTGAAATAGAAGCTACAAGTGGGGACATTGACCTGTCAGATATCACCGCAGATGTACGAATCGATGTGACTTCTGGTGATATCGAAATTGAAGACATGACCGGAAGGCTGGAGATAGAATCTTCCAGTGGTGACATGGACTTGAATGATATCGATGGGGATATTCGTACTCGTTCTACCTCAGGTGATGTAGAGATTCGTCGGTTTACTGGAAACATTCAATCAAGATCGACTTCAGGAGAACTCACGGTTTCACGGGGAAAAGGAGCCCTGAATTTGAGATCGACCTCAGGAAATATTGAAGGCTATGACCTTGAAATCACTGATGACTTATTTCTGGAAGCCTCATCAGGGGAAATAGAGATCGAATTGGTCAATGAGATCGAAGACCTGAATTTCGAATTGGAATCAGGGAGTGGTAACCTTCGCGCGGGGCGAAGATCCGGTGAAAAAGACCTGTACATCAAACGTGGTGATGGTTTCTGGGTGAAAGGAGTGACTACCAGCGGTGATATTGACATCACGAATTAGACTTTGAAACCAAGTACTAACTGGAATTTAAAATACAAGAGACCCTAAATAGGGTCTCTTTTTTGTTGGGGCTGGCTTAATTCATTTTGTTTAGTAGGTCAGAATGGACATTTTTGTCAGATTTCATTTTTTATAACCAAACCTAACCTCATGGAGAAACCCTACATTAGCCCGGAAACAAAACTCAACGAACTTACAGTTCGCTCTATCCTTTTAGGCGCCTTGCTTTCAGTCATTCTGGGAGCGGCCAATGCATATTTTGGATTGTTTGCGGGTCTGACCGTCTCGGCTTCTATTCCTGCAGCCGTGATCTCCATGGCGATCCTGAAGATTTTTAAAGATTCCAATATCCTGGAAAACAACCTTGTACAAACAGCTGCTTCGGCTGGAGAGTCATTGGCAGCTGGTGTGATTTTCACCATACCAGCTTTAGTGATCATGGGTTACTGGGAAGAATTCAACTATTTCGAAACGACTGTGATCGCCCTTTGCGGTGGTGTTCTTGGTGTCTTATTTACGATTCCTTTGCGACAAGCCCTAATCGTCAAAGAGAAATTGATGTTCCCCGAAGGTGTTGCCACAGCGGAAGTATTAAAGACAGGAGAAAAAGGTGGCAAAGCAGTGAAATTCCTGGTATGGGGATCTGCAATTGGAGCCATTTTCAAATTGGGAGATGCAGCATTGAACCTATGGGAAGGATCCTGGCAGAAGGCATCTCTGCTTAATGATAAGATTTACGCCTATTTCGGTTTGAATCTTTCTCCTGCGCTTGTAGCGGTAGGGTATATCGTAGGATTCAATATTTCGTTCCTGCTCTTCCTGGGTGGTGCCATTAGCTGGTTTGTCGCCATTCCATGGTACATTTCTGTCAATGGTGCTCCTGAAGGAGTAGATGCCGTAACCCTGGGAGGAAATATCTGGAATTCACAGATTCGTTACCTGGGTGTAGGAGCGATGGTAGTTGGAGGACTTTGGGCTTTGCTAAGTCTTACAAACTCTTTAGCTACAGCCTTTAAGTCCGGTGTGCAGGCATTCAAGCAAGGCGGCACAGCTATGAAAGATCAGATCCGGACAGAGATGGATACACCTATGTCCTGGGTGATCATTGGTATTGGTGTGTTGCTGGTTCCAATATTCCTGATTTATTACTCTGCTATTAGTTCGGTAGGGATCACTATTACGATGACATTGATCATGGTGGTAGCCGGATTCTTGTTTGCAGCAGTTGCAGGTTACATGGCTGGATTGGTCGGTAGTTCCAATAACCCGATCTCAGGGGTAACTATTGCAACGATTCTCTCTGCTTCTTTGCTTTTATTGACTTTGATCGGTACTGGAAACGAGTTGGCCGGTGCTGCCGGTGCAATATTGATAGGTGCGGTAGTTTGTTGTGCGGCGGCCATTGCCGGAGATAACATGCAAGACCTTAAGGCTGGACATATCTTAGGAGCGACTCCTTACAAGCAACAATTGATGCAAATGGTAGGGGTGATTGCCGCAGCTTTGGTCATTCCATTGGTATTAAACTCTCTTTTGATTGCATACGGCATGGGAGCTCCTACGCCAGAAAACCCAAATTCATTGACTGCTCCTCAAGCTACTTTGATGATGAGCGTTGCAACAGGGATATTTGGAGGAAGCCTTCCCTGGAATATGGTTTATATAGGCGGGGCAATTGGTATCACGATCATTATCATCGATCAATATTTAAAATCACGCAATTCTAGTTTCAGAATGCCTGTGTTGGCTGTTGCTGTTGGATTGTATCTGCCATTCGAGTTGGATTCTGCCATTTTTGTCGGAGGTATCCTGGCATACTTTGTCAATAAATCGATTAGTGGCAGGGACATGATGGAAAATGCAAAAAATGCAGGATTGCTATTGGCTTCGGGCTTGATTACTGGAGAAGCATTGATGGGTATCATCATCGCTATTGCGATCGTAGCAGGTGCACAATTCAATTCTGAAGTGCTTGGTTCGGCATTCATCCATGAAAACATTGGTCTGTTGATCTTGTTGGTGATCATTGGCTTCATTTACTATTCTGTAAATAAGGTTTCTAAAGATCCTAGCAAGGAATAAAAGTCTATTCAGGCATTACAAAAGCCAAAAATATTTCGCCCACATTGCAAATGTGGGCGAGCTACATCAGAATTAAAATGAGACTTAAAACGCACATCCGGATAATCTTTTGGAGTGCGTTTTTCCTTTTTATAGCCAATAAATTTTTTGTGCGGCCCTGGATTATGGAGGATGAAATACAGGGTTTTGTTGCAACAATATCCTATTCTGTTCCCAACTTCATTGAGGCAGTGATGGGCACTTTTATTGTGACGGGTTTTCTGACGTATTACGGATGGACTTGGTTCAGGAATATGACTGTGCTTCAACTTATCGGTGTGGTTCTAGCGGGTGTGTATGTGATTACACAAGAGCTAAAAATCCATAACATCGGAGGCAACAATGTCTACGATCTGAATGACCTGTTCGCTTCTATTTTTGGTCTTGTTTTTAGTTTCCTGTTGATCCGTAAATATGGAATAATAGATGAACCATTACAAAATTAAATGGCAATATTCTAGATAACGAATTTAATGATTTATATGGTGAAGGCAATACAAATGCCCAGTAACATTTCACCATATTGCAAATGTGGGCGAGCTGGATATTAGTTTTCTTCAACCACTAACCTTACTTCATCTCCAATTTTGATCGCACCTTCTTGAATGACTCTCGCAGTAATACCTCCATGGCCGCGCATGGCATTGTAGCCACCTTCTCCCAGATTTGTTTCCATTTGAGAGCAAGGATGACAATAGCCTGTCCCTTCAAGAATAGCTTGACCTATCTGAAATTTCTGGTCCTTTAGCGCTAACAAATTGATGCCAGAAACAACGATGTTACGCCGGGTATGCCCTGGATCGACAGTTTCTTTTCCGAGAATACTGGCAACCGTTGCCAGATGTTCTTTTTGGATCAAGGTAACCTGTCTTTTATCGCTGTATTTGCCATTGAAATGATCACCTGTGAGCCCGTTTTCTGTATTAACCAATGCCGATTTTACGGATTGAAGAGGAGACTTTCTTTCAGGTCTTAAGCCAATCCAGTTTATGGTCCCTACTTGTGGCATGGACTGCATGAGCTTTTTGATGACGCCTTTTTCCATCTGTTTAGTTTTGAAATGATAAAGTGAAAATGGTGCTGCCGGGTTCACTTTGCAGCTCTAAATGTCCCCCATGCAGACTCATGATCTGCCTGCTGACACTTAAGCCAATCCCTGAACCTTCCTTCTTAGTGGTATAGAAAGGGATGAAAATCTTCTCAATTTTTTCCTGATCTACTCCAGGGCCATTGTCCTGAACAATGATCAAAGTATTGCCAGCTTCGGATTTTACTTTGACAGTTATTGTAGGATTTTCCGAATTTTCGAGTGCTTCTTTGGAATTCTTGAGCAAGTTGATCAGTACTTGTTCGATCAGTACTGGATCTAATGGGATGATCACAGATTCATCCGCAATATCCAGGTGTATGCCAGGCGTATTAGGCTCAGCAGAAGTGAGGTTGATGATCTTTCGAATCCAGGGAGCGATAGTAACTGGTTCAATTTCTGGTTTGGGTATCCGTGTAAGCTTGCGGTAGTTGTTGACAAACTTCAAAATACCATTGCCTCGACCAATGATCGTCTCCAAAGAAAAGGCCAGGTCTTCCAGGTTCTCATCACTGATTTCCTGGGTAGACTTGGGATGACCCTCTTCCGTATGGAGGATCATCTGCATGGTTTCAGCCAATGATACGATGGGGGTCACCGAGTTCATGGTTTCGTGAGTAAGAATCCTTATTAGCTTATGCCAGGCTTCAATTTCCTTTTTTCGGATCTCATTTTGAATGTTCTGAAAACACACAATTTTCATGACCACAGAACGGAGGGTGATTTGGGAGGCAGTCACCGAAAACATCTGATCTTTACCACTTACTCTGGTCTCGATCAGTTGATTAGGAGCCAGTTCCATTTGATAGAGTTGTTCCACAAAAGCGATATTGGGATTTCGGAGGTTTTTCCATTTCGTCACCTTAGGCAAGGATAATAGGTCTGAGGCCGTTTGATTCATCACTTGAATTTCCTCCTGATCATCAAATACGATCACACCAAAACTGATTTGACTGATGATCTCGTTGAGAAATTGATATTCGGCCATTCGCTCTGTTTCATATTCACGAAAAGCGTGGATCACCTCACGAAAGGAATGATTCAGGGCTTTGAAGGAAGAGGAGTCTGCTTTTTGTGAAAAGCTAAGTTGAAAGTCACCATCTCTTACGCCAGACAGGAAGCGTGACAGTTCAAGATTAGTCCGGTTGACGAAATAGGTCAATTCGACCAGTTGAGCGATAATGATTCCTACCAGAATGATCTGAGTGAAGAAAAGGTCTACCCTCAAAAATATGGTTGATAGAGTAACAATACTGGCGGTAATCAATGCCAGACGAAACAATAATTTGAAAAAGAAGCGATTAAAGACCATACTTCTCTAATCTTCGATAAAGGGCCAGTCGATCAATACCAAGGTCTTTCGCTGCATGGGTGATGTTACCTTTGTTCTTCTCTAATGCTTTAAGGATCAGGGTTTTTTCCATTTCCTTCAAGTCGAGGTTCATCGTATGCTCGTCTTCAGGATCTTGCGTCAGGTTGAAATCCGCAAAGGTCAGGTTGGTCTGATCACTCAGGATGATGGCCCGCTCCATGGCGTGCTGAAGTTCTCGAATATTGCCAGGCCAATCGTATTCCTGTAGCCCTTTAATGACTTCCGAATGCAGCTTGATGCCCGGTTTCTGATATTTCTTGCGGTACGACTTCAAAAAATGATTAGCCAACAAAGGAATGTCTTCAATACGGTCACGAAGTGCCGGTACTTCAATTTCTATCGTATTGATCCTGTACATAAGATCTTGACGGAACGTTTTTTCTTCAACCATGCGCTTCAGGTCTGAATTAGAAGCCGTAATCAGCCTGATATTGAATGGGATGGCTTCATTAGCACCCACTCGCGTAATTTCGCGGTTTTGAAGGGCCGTCAGTAGTTTCGACTGCTGAGGTAAGTCCAAATTACCGATCTCGTCGAGGAAGAGCGTACTTTTATGTGCCAACTCGAACTTACCCATTCTTGCATCGTGTGCATCGGTAAAAGCGCCTTTTACATGTCCGAAAAGTTCAGATTCAAATAGGCTGCTGGAGAGTGAACCTAGATCCACACCCACCATGGCATGTTCGTTTCGGTCGGAGAGGCTGTGAATGGTTTGTGCTACCAGACTTTTTCCAGTTCCATTTTCTCCTGATAATAAAATATTGGCATCCGTCTTGGCCACTTTATCAATCAGACCCATCATCGTTTTGAAGGCTCGTGACTCACCGATGAGTTGGTGCTCAATTCCTGTCGATAACAAAGGCTTTTCTTGAGTAGCACTGGACTTTAATTTTAGCGCCATTTGCACGGAAGCAAGCAATTTGTCGTTGCTCCAGGGTTTGGTGATGAAGTCTCTGGCACCTCTTCGCATGGCTTCTACGGCCAGATTAATTTCTCCATAGGCCGTGATAGGGATGACTTCCACATCAGGATAAGCCCCAATAACCTGTTCTATGAGCTGTAATCCTTGTGATCCGTCATTTTCACCACGAGTAAGGTTCATATCGAGTAGCAGCAGATCAAACTCGATATCCGACAATACTTTGTTCAGTTGATCGGGATTACTGAGGGTATGGACATAGGTGAACTTTTGTTTGAGAAACATCTTAGCTGATGCTAATACCGCCTCATCATCATCCAGTACCAAAAGTTTAGCATTTTCTTTCACGCGCAATCTGTCTTTTCCTCAGTATTGAAATAAAGGAATACGAACTTTGTATCAAAAACAAACATCACATTGTATAAAAACATACGATTTTTACTGGCAATGACTTAGGTAAATATTTTAAGATGCTGATAGCCAGCTATTTATCAATACTGGTATGGTGTTCGGTTATGATCGGACACAGAAACTTTACTACACATGCTTCGAAACTATATCATTACTGCTTATCGAAATCTGAGTCGAAACAAAGTTTACGCATTACTTAATGTATTGGGACTAGCTCTTGGCATCGGTTGTTCCATCGTCATCTTCAAGGTCGTACGTTATGAATTGAGTTACGACAAACATCAAGTCAATTATGATCGGATCTATCGCATTGTATCTCAAGACATTTATCCAGATCGGACGGATTACGGACAGGGGGTACCTCATCCATTAGCAGCAGCGGTAAAAGTGGATTACCCGGATGTATTGGAGTCAGTAGTAACTCAAAAGGCATTTGGACAGATCAATACCTTGCAGCAGGGGAATATTGATAAGAAGTTCTTGATGAGTGGGACGCTGTTGTATACCAAACCGGAATATTTCAAAATATTTCCTCAGCAATGGCTAGCTGGGGATTCAAGTAATGCTCTTAAGACCCCTAATACGGCCATCATTACCGCCAGTACACTCAAGAAATTTTACGATTTAGCGCCATCTGAAGCGGACCAGGTGCTAGGGGAGCAGATTTCACATGAAAACAAGGCGGTTTTTGATATTGTAGGTGTGATTGCTGATCCTCCGGAAAATACAAACTTCCCATTTGAGGTGTATTTAGAGTACAGTGCAATGAAAATCACGGATGTTTATTTCGGAGAAGGAGACAGGTGGAACAGTGTCAATTCAAATACCAATGCTTACATACTGGTAGGATCGGATTTCAATGCGACTCAATTTGACACTAAACTCATCGATATGGTTGAAAAATACCATGGGGAAGGAGAGTCAGATGGCAATAGATACCATGCCCAGCCATTGTCAGATGTTCATTATAGTAAGCGATATAGCAATTACGTAGATTCCGTTTCTAAGGAGTCATTGTACGCCCTGGCGATCATAGCCGCATTCCTTGTACTTACAGCATGCATCAACTTTATAAATCTGGCGACCGCTCAAGCAGCCAACCGTTCTAAAGAAATCGGGATTAGAAAGGCCATTGGAAGCTCAGGCTCTCAAATTGTTACCCAGTTTTTGAGTGAGATTTTTCTGATCACTCTGGTGGCTACGGTTCTGTCACTGGCGATTGGGGAGTTACTGTTTATCCACCTCGAATCAGTGGTAGGATATCGACTTTCTTTGTTTCCCTTTACGGACATTCCTTCCATCATATTTATCGTTTGCCTGCTTTTTATTGTGACCTTCTTCGCCGGATCTTATCCTTCATTTCTGCTATCGAAGATGAACACGGTGAAGGCGTTGAAAAGTAAGATCACTTCGAAAAACAGTTCCGGGGGAGTTTCTCTTAGAAAAGTATTGGTGATTTGTCAGTTTGCGATTTCACAGTTTATGATTGTTGGTACACTGATCATTACTGCTCAGATGGACTATTTCCTTAACGCCGACCTTGGATTCAATCGTGATGCCAAGATCCTGACTTATTTGCCTGAGCGTGATGAGGTAAAACGAGATCGGTTTAAAACAATGATGTTGCAATCTGCCTCAATCACAGATATTACATTTTCTTTAAGTGCACCCTTGGGTACATCAGGTTCCTTTTCGAATTTCAATTACGAACCACTCAATTCAGAAGATGAGTACCATTCAAGTTTCAAAACGGTAGATGATCGCTACATCGACTATTATGAACTGGAATTAGTCGCTGGTAGAAAGCTTCGCGGCAGCGATAGCACGAACGTAGCAGTGATCAATGAAAAAATAGCAGACCTGATGGGTTATAAAGATCGCTATGAGGAGGTATTGGGGCAGAAACTGACCAGTGGATTCAAAGGGGATAAAACGGTGATCGGAGTGATGAAAAATTTTCACAATACTCCGTTGAGGAATGATATTGATTTTGTGATGCTAATCAATGATCCTGAGTTTTACTACGAGATTTCATTCAAGATCGGCTCCCGAACAGATTACAAAGCTGCATTGGATCATTTCAATGAGAGCTGGGAGGAAGTATTTCCTGAGTACGTAAAAAACTGGGAATTCTACGATGAACAGCTGGCAAATCAATATGAGGACGAGCAGAAAGTATCGTCTCTCATGAAGCTGTTTTCTATCATCGCGATACTGATTGGTTGTATTGGACTTTATGGATTGATTTCCTTCATCGCGCTCAATAAAATGAAAGAGATAGGTGTTAGAAAGGTGCTTGGAGCATCAATTGGAAATATCCTGATGATCTACTCTAAAGAAATTGTGATTCTACTTTCAATAGCCTTTATCGTTGCCGGACCTGGTGCCTTTTACTTGATGGATCTTTGGTTGGATGATTTCACCTACAGCATTAACATCAGCCCTTTGTTTTTCATAGTAGCTTTCTTTCTATCTATGTTAGTAGCCTTGCTAACCATCAGTCACAGAACCATTTCTTCTGCATTGATGGACCCTGCGAGGACGTTGAAGGACGAGTAGCCTGTGGCTACCTCTTGACAAATTAGATTACTAGGAATAATCTGATTTGTTCGCTACTTCGATGTAATCTGTTTAGTGTTGACTCTAAGTAATCTTCTCGAAAGATCAATCAGGTCAGTTCCAAGTGATCTGATTGATTATATTTGGCATTGACCTAAAAGTGAATATGTCGAATACCGAATCGTTCAGTAACCGATGGGGGATTGTCCTGGCCTCTCTTGGTATGGCTATCGGCGCTGGAAACCTCTGGCGCTTTCCACGTTTAGCGGGGCAGTATGGAGGAAGCTTCATTCTATTGTGGATCCTGTTTTTGTTTATTTGGTCCATTCCCTTACTCCTCGCAGAGTTTTCGATCGGCAAAAAGTATCGGAAAGGCGTGATCGGTTCTTTTGCGGAATTTGCAGGGAAACCCTACACCTGGATGGGTTTCTTTATCACTTTATGTACGCTCGGTATTGCCTTTTATTATTCTGTGGTTACGGCCTGGACCCTGCAATATCTTGGCATCTCCATTCAAAATACGATTTCGGGTGACCTTTCAGAGAAGATCGCAGCCGACCCTTCTTTTTTACAAGAACAATGGATGGGTATCTCCAATGGGAATGGTCTGACGATTGCTCTGTATATCATTGTTGTTCTGGTGGGAGTTTTTCTGTTAGGTAAAGGCATCAAACAAGGACTGGAGAAAGCCAATAGAATTCTCATTCCCAGTTTGTTTGTTTTGATCCTGATCATCGTTGTGATTGCGTTGAGTATGCCCAATGGGACAAAGGGGCTGGAATACATGTTCCTGATCGATCCAAAGCATTTTAGTAATCCTGTAGTCTGGATAGAGGCACTATCGCAATCGGCCTGGTCCACCGGAGCAGGATGGGGACTGATGATGACCATCTCCTCGTACAGTCGTGAAAAAGAAGATGTTACCCTCAATACCTTCATTGGCGCATTCGGCAATAACACCGCTTCACTGATCGCCGGCATGGCGATTTTACCTGCGGTATTTGCCCTGGCAGCTTCGGAACAAGAAGCATTAGGGTATCTACAGTCTGGAAATCAGGCGTTGACGTTTACGATCATTCCTAAACTGTTCTCTAATTTCTCCGGAGGAGGATTCTTGTCCATCTTGTTCTTTTTGGCACTTTTCTTTGCCGCCTTTAGTTCGCTGCTCCCGATGATCGAACTATTCATTAGCAATCTGCTCAATGTAGGCATGAGTAGGAGAGTAGCCAGTTACATTGTGATGGCTGGATTTATCCTGATTGGTTTTCCTTCGGCATACAGCCTCGATTTCTTCAGTAATCAAGATTGGGTATGGGGAGTTGGATTAATACTGTCAGGGTTGTTTATTCTGTTTGCAGTGGTGAAATCTGGTGCATTGTCCTTCAAAGAGAAATTGATCGATCACGATTCCGACTTCAAGGTGCCTAATAGTTATTTCCTGATTACGACTATTACTAACCTTGGTATAGCTGTATTCCTGATCTATTGGTGGCTGTCACAGGGATATAGCGAATATCCCTGGTTTGACGCGAATGGCAACTGGAACGTAATGGATGTTTACAGCAATGCCTCCGTGATCACCCAATGGATCGGTGTATTGATCCTTGGGATCTTACTCAACCGATTCTTGTACAAGAAATTTGTGACCAGCCAAAAAAGTAATTAAAAGTATGAGTACTTCAGCATTGATCAGTATGGTGTTGATCCTGGGGATCATCATGGGAGGATTTGTTTTCTTTCTTCGTATTGCTATTAAAAAAGAGAACCAAAAAGACACTTAATTTGCCGCATGGAAAAAATTGATCCGCTTAATCAGGTAGCAGAGTTTCACAAGACTTTTAAACACCCCATTCTCGATACGCCACAAATCCCTTCAGAGGACCGATGTAAGTTAAGGGTAGAGTTGATCAGTGAAGAGTTGAAAGAATTGCAGGAAGCAATCGATAATAAGGATCTTACCGAAGTGGCAGATGCGCTATGTGATATCCAATATGTATTGTCAGGAGCGGTACTGGAATTCGGAATGGGCGAGAATTTCAAAGATTTGTTCGAGGAAGTACAGCGCTCAAACATGAGTAAAGCGTGTAAGACAGAGGAAGAGGCTGAGCAAACAGTAGCCTATTACGAAAAGGAGAGAAATACGCCATGTTACTTTAAAGAAGCTGATGGCTTGTTCCTTGTTTATAGAACCGAGGACAACAAAACCCTTAAATCCATTAACTATTCACCAGCAAATCTCAAAAAGATTCTGAAGGATTGAACTTTTTCGGATTAGAAAGGTTTATAAATACTGAGGCTATGGAAGTTTTGAATCAATAGCTTCTCAAATACAGTCTGTTCTTCTGTCATAAAAAAGGACATTAACAAGACGTAGACTGCAAATAGGATACATGTCCTACTCCACTGCTTTATTTTTTTCATTAGTCTCGGGCGGATGAGATCAAAAAAAATTGTACTGATCTTTGCAAATCAGTACAGTGAACAAAGCTAAATCATAATTTATTACAAATACAATACCCAATTCGGGGTATTTTAATCAATCCGGGTCATAAAGATCTTCGGGTCGTCTCTTTTCTTGCCGCTATCTTCATGAACTAGCAGACCATCTTCCATGAACCAGTAGCTATCTCCATCGGTTTTGATGTGGTCATTATCTTCTATAACAAGCTCTCCGTGACGGTTGATTGACCAATCTGTCCATTCAACATCGTCTGAACCAAAAGCCTCAATATAGATCTTTAATTCATTGTCATCCTTGAACTCAAAATAAACGTCGATATTTTCAATAATCCCCTCTACAAGCCCAGAAACGCCTCTTAGAATGACTTCTCCGAGTAGATTATCCTCTTCTTCCATTTCTTCTTCGGCCTCTTCCAGCACGTCTTCTATATCAATGACGAGCTTCCAGGTCGTGCCAATCAGGTCTTTTTCTTTCAACTTTTGAGCGGAACTTGCAAAAGGGATGGCCATCAATAATGCCAGAACAATTAAGGTAGTTGATCTTTTCATGACTGTTTGGTTTGTGGTGAGCAAATTTCTTTTTTATTATTTTAAGTTTTTCACCTCGGCACAAATAAAAATTTTGGTAATTCTCAGAAAATCCTTTCTAAACCTACTATTTTGTTATGCAAGGTACTGTTATATAAACCAATACTGATTTGCTGCAAAAAGGTTACATCAAGGGGGTAAACTTCCTTAAATTTGTACCTTGAAATTCACGAAAGATGTTTGATAATTTAAGTGTAAAGCTTGATAAAGCGGTAAAGAACCTAAAAGGTCAGGGAAGGATCACAGAAATCAATGTGGCCTCTACAGTAAAAGAGATTCGTAGGGCCCTGGTAGATGCCGACGTGAACTTCAAAGTGGCGAAAGAAGTCACTGATACCATCAAAGAAAAAGCCCTTGGTCAGGATGTATTGATTGCCGTATCTCCTGGACAGCTGTTGACAAAAATTGTAGCAGAAGAGTTGACGGAACTGATGGGGGTAAGTCAGGAGCCAATTAACCTTGATGGTAGTCCTAATGTGATATTGATCTCAGGACTTCAGGGGTCTGGTAAAACGACTTTCAGTGGCAAGCTGGCGAACATGCTGAAGAAGCAGGGTAGAACGGTTATGTTGACAGCCTGTGACATTTATCGACCTGCGGCGATTGATCAGCTTAAGGTGTTGGGAGAGCAAGTAGATGTGGAAGTATATGCAGAGCCTGAAAATAAGAATGCCGTACAGATCGCTAAAAACGCGGTAAAATACGGTAAGGAAAATGGCAAGAAGACCATCATCATAGATACCGCAGGTCGTTTGGCGGTAGATGAGCAAATGATGAAGGAGATTGAAGAGGTGAAAAATGCCATCAATCCTTCTGAAACACTATTTGTTGTTGATTCCATGACAGGTCAGGATGCGGTCAATACTGCCAAGACCTTCAACGAACGCCTGGACTTCAATGGAGTTGTCCTGACAAAATTGGACGGTGATACCCGAGGTGGAGCAGCGCTTTCTATTCGCAAGCAGGTCAATAAGCCGATCAAATTCATTGGTACCGGGGAAAAGATGGATGCTATCGATGTATTCCACCCGGATCGGATGGCCAAAAGGATCCTTGGCATGGGTGACGTGCTTACCCTGGTTGAAAAAGCCCAGCAGAACTTTGATGAAGAGGAAGCCAAGCGGCTGAACAAAAAGATCCGCAAAAACCAGTTCGGTTTTGACGATTTCCTCAATCAGATGGAACAGATCAAGAAGATGGGTAGCTTGAAAGACCTCATGGGGATGATCCCTGGCGTGGGTAAGGCCATCAAGGACATAGATATTGATGATGATTCATTGAAACCGATTGAAGCCATCATTAAGTCCATGACGCCCCAAGAGCGTGAGAATCCTGATGTGATCAACGGAAGCCGACGGCAACGCATCGCAAAAGGGAGTGGGACAACTATTCAGGAAGTGAATCAGTTGCTCAAGCAATTTGCTCAGATGAGAAAAATGATGAAAACCATGAACAAGATGGGTGGGGCTAAGGCCCTTGGCAATATGCTTAAGTAACTTTTTCAAATCCCTGAAAATAATAAAAGCCACTCCAAGGAGTGGCTTTCTTATTTTTTAAGATTTAGACCACTTATCGATAGCTTACTGCTTTGATGGCTTCAACAGTTCGTTGTGTGCTCGGTAAGATCTCCTGGATCAGCGTGGGTGCATAAGGCAAAGGAAGGTCTTTGCTGTTGACGCGATGAATAGGGGCATCCAGATAGTCGAACGCATGTCGCTGAACCTGATGACTGATATCTGTTGAGATAGAAGCCAGAGGCCACGCTTCTTCAACAATGACAAGACGGTTTGTTTTCTTTACCGACTCGATGATCGTTGCATAGTCCAGGGGACGTACGGATCTCAAGTCGATCACTTCACAATCAACGCCTTCTTTGGCCATTTCTGTAGCCGCTTCTTCAACGATCTTCATCATTTTTCCGAAGGAAACCAGGGTTACATCGCTTCCTCGACGAGTGATGTGCGCTTTTCCAAGTTCCAGCAGGTATTCTTCTTCAGGAACTTCGCCTTTATCGCCATACATCAATTCAGATTCCATAAAGATTACGGGATCATTGTCACGGATCGATGATTTCAATAGTCCTTTGGCATCGTAGGGGTTACTAGGTACCACGACTTTCAAACCTGGTGTATTCGCATACCAGTTTTCAAAGTTTTGAGAGTGCTGTGAACTCAACATTCCTGCGTTACCAGTTGGGCCTCGGAATACGATTGGTACACTGTACTGACCTCCAGACATGGACATCATTTTGGCCGCACTGTTGATCACCTGATCAATCGCAACCAGTGAGAAGTTGAAAGTCATGAATTCGATGATGGGACGCAAGCCATTCATGGCTGCTCCAACACCAATGCCTGCAAAACCTAATTCAGTGATAGGCGTGTCGATCACTCGCTTATCTCCAAACTCATCGAGCATGCCCTGGCTTACCTTGTAGGCTCCATTATACTCAGCGACTTCTTCACCCATCAAGAAGATATTTTCATCTCTTCTCATTTCTTCACTCATCGCTTCGCCTAAGGCTTCTCTGAATTGTATAACCCTCATGTATTTCTCAATTTTTCAGCCGCTAAATTAATTGATACAGCCAAATTGTACGACTCAAAAAGTACTGTTTGATTTGAATTTTACACGGATATATGTCCGGACATAAAAAAAGCCCTCCAGAAGGGGGCTTTTATATCGGAAATATGATATTTCTTATTTAACTGCTTCACTCACAGAGTTAGCATACTTGGAGAATTCCAAATCAGAAAGTGCTTTGTCTTTCAAAGATTTGTCTAGGCTAACCGCCTCTTTCAAGTTAGTAACAATGTCAGCAGGTGCGTTTCTTCTTGCGGCAGTTACCGCTCTGTAGTAGTAAGCGTGTGCTCCTACAGCGTCAGAACCTGTTACGTCACCGAAGAAAGTGTCGGCAGTTGAGTAATCTTTGCTCAACAAGTGTGCAAGACCTTTGTCGAAGGTAGCATTGTCAGAAGCAGAACCTGATGCCAAAGAAGACTTAGCAGCATCGTAGTTACCCATTCTGATTTCTATTGCGCCTCTCAGTGCGTTCAAGTCAGCTTTTAAAGCCTGGCTAGGGTTTTTACCTAGTGCCATGCCTGCGCTTTCGTAAGCTTTAGCGTGCTCGCCTTGCATTACGTAAGCAGAAGCCATGTTAGCGTGTACTTCAGCTGCATCGTTTTTGCTTGCAGCAATTTGAAGTTGCGTCAATGCATCTTCTACCAATTTGCTTGTGTTTCCGTTACCACTTCTTGCCTGATCAAGGTGAGCAGCAGCAAGGTTGTTATGAGCTACCCAGCTTCCGTCTTTCTTAGTCGCAGCAGCGTAAATATCCATTTTCTCGCTAACAGCAGGAGTCAATGTACCAGCGAAAAGCAACTCTTCACTAGAAAGTGTGTCCTGGCTTACAGAACCACCAGCTACACCTTTTGCAAGTACAGCGATCTCAGCATTAGATTTCTTAGGCTTAACTGTAAGGATCTCGGTTTTAGCTGTTCTCAAAGAAGGATATACTTCATCGAATACTTTCTTATAGCCATCCAACTTTCTCAATTGCTTTTCTTTGTCTTCGAAGGTGCCTGATCCGTCGATCACGCGTACCATGGCAGCTTTTTGACTGCTGGTTACGCCTTCGTAATCTCTCAAAGCATCTCTCAAACCTGACCAATCTTCTACAACTGGCTTCAAGATAAATTTGATAGAATCAGCAGCACCTTTATAGTCGTACTTTTTCATTTGAGCTCTGTACCATGACTCAATTCGCTCAGCTCTGTCTTGAGACAGGTCGCTGTTCACACGCTCAGTACCTTCAGGAGAGTGAGTACCAGTGATGGTTACTGTTCTTGTTACGTTCTTGTCTGCAATGAAAGCAGAAAGATCACTTTGCTTGTCTTTGTTGGATTTTCCATCAGTTGCAAGGCTGGAAGTCAAGGTAGAACGACCCTGAGGGAAGAAGAAAGGAACGTTTGTTGGGATCAATTCTTCTTTGTCGTTGTATCCATGCTCAGCATAAGCAGCAAGATAAACGTCTTTTACTGCCGTAGAAGTGGTGATGATACCGACAGCTACTTCCAGTTTAGGAGAGGACTTGGACTTACCATTTCTTGGGTCTGAAGCAACTCCCTGAATGAAAAGCTTACCAGGATTCAAATCATCACTGTAAGGGAAAACGAAATCTTCGCTTTTTCTTGAAGTAGATGTGCTGCTGTTAGGGAAGTCGTCGGCACGGAACTCGACTGATCCAACTTCCATTTCCTTATCATCGTATTGGTAAAGGGTTTTCAAAGTCCATACTTTACCCGTAGGTAACATTTTGGGAGGAAGTACAGCGGATACTGTGAAAGGAACTTTTCCTCCGTGGGCTTCAAGTGGATTTGGATCAACTTGCAAATCTTGCTGTGCTGCAAGCTTTACCATCTTGCCCAGGGTACATCCTGAAAGTACCGCCGCACCAAGAAGAATACCAACAGCAATGTTGAGCGTTTTCATTCTGATCATGATTTTCTTTTTAAGCTTTTCGAATGCTTTTCTAAAATTAGGTTTTAGTTTGTGCAATATTAGGTAAAAATAAACATTAACTAAACGAGGGATTTCAACAAAATCGACCAATTACAGTTATGTTTGTGTCTAAATAACCAAAAAATTGAATAAAGCTCAAGATTTCCTTGAAAAACAAGCCTTTGGTGTGTGTACCCGGCTTGGCGAAAAATTCAACATACCAACTGTTAGCATAAGAATACTCTTTATTTATTCTTCTTTTCTGACATTTGGTTCGCCGCTGATCGTATACCTCGGCCTTGCATTTATTATGAATATTAGAAAATTGCTACGACGTAGGAACAACCCATTGTGGTATTATTGATCCTACAGATCTGCGAATTTTTTCTTTTTCCTGATAAAAAAATCGAAAATTACAGCAACCCGTGAGGTACGAGCCGTAGTTACTCGCCACGAGTTCAATGTCCGTCGTTTGGCGAAATGTTTCCCAAAATTTTTCAGAAAGTCCACGATAGCAGTAAGAACTGCATTGAAATGTTCGTAGGAATTTGTTTTCCAGAAAACTACTGCTGCAAGTAGGTCCAGCGCGATTCTCAGTGGGAGTTTCCACCAAAGGGTGTACCCGGGTAGGTTTTTAGTGATCACTGCCAGACTATTCCTGAAATTGAGGTAGGTTTTTCTTGGATTCGATTTATCAAGGGTACCTCCGCCTACATGGTAAACCTTGCTTTCAGGTATACAGGCAATGGACCATTGTGCATTCTTTAGCCGCCAGCAAAGGTCGACTTCCTCCATGTGCGCGAAAAAATCAGGATCGAATCCACCATATTCATGAAATAGCTCTGCTCGGATAATCATACAGGCGCCTGTAGCCCAAAAGATATCAATCGTTTGATCATATTGACCATGGTCGATTTCTAAGACATCAAAGATGCGGCCTCGGCAATAAGGATAGCCCAGACTATCGATGAAACCTCCACAAGCCCCAGCATATTCAAATTGGTCTTTGTTGTGGTACGCATTGATCTTTGGCTGGCACGCGGCATAGGTTGGGTTTTCATCCAAATATTTCACCAAAGGTTGCCACCAATGTGAGGTTACCTCTACATCCGAATTGATCAGGATGTAATAATCAGCATCAATCTGTTTTAAGGCTTCATTATAACCGCCGGCAAATCCGTAATTCTGATCCAGAATGACCAGATCGATACCTGGATAATGTGCTTTCATCCAGTCCACAGAATCATCGGTAGAGGCATTATCTGCTACAACGATGTTGGTGCCCTCACTGAATTTGACCAACGCCGGGAGAAACTGTTCCAGATAGTTTCTCCCATTATAGTTGAGGATGACGACCGCTACAGCATTCATTTAGACCATGCCATTCAGGTCCAGTCCTGGAATGTTAGGGATCAATCCCTCTGTTGATTTTTTAAGGTGTTCTTTTGCTTTTATCTCAGCTTCCTGGATGCCTTTATTGACCGCTGCAATGATCAGGTCTTTGACCAGGTCTTTGTCCTGATCTGAAAACAGCGTCGGATCTATATCGAGGTTGATCACCTCCTTATTGCCATTTACCGTTGCCTTGACCAAGCCTGCTCCGGCCTCTGATTCTACGGTAATACTGGACAAACCTGCCTGGGCTTTTTTCATCTCTTCCTGAACTTCCTTCAGTTTGCCCATCATTTTCATCATATCAAACATAGTCGTGCTTTTATCTTAGCAACACAAAGCTACCGCGTTGCTCGATTCTTTTATTTTCAATTGATAAAAAACTCAAACGATAGTAGTATTTGCCTTCGGGAGCAGGTTCTCCTCGGACCTGTCCATCCCATGCGGGATTCTTATTGCTGGTTACATGGATCAACTCACCCCAGCGATTAAACACTTTGAAATCTACTTCGGTTGCAGTGATGCCCAAAATTCTGAGTTCATCATTGAGGAAATCGTTATTTGGTGTAAAGGCATCGGGGAGATAGGCATGGAATTTATACATCAAGGATTTTGGATTTGAACGTAGGGTATCGAAGCGATAGATGGTTTCCAGAGACAAAATTTGGATCGCTCCCTGAGGTTCCGTAAGAAAAATCTTTTGTGGCTCTAGCGGGTTTTCGATCACCAGGCGATTGCTATTTCCAGTGATGACCATTTCATGAAAAAACGCGTCATTCAAAGTATTTACTGGAGGAATCCATGAAATTTCATAGGTGTTGATATCGGTTTCCCTATATGAAATGAAGGCCGGACTTAAAGTAACGGTCGGAACGTTGTTGCCACATGTGTCAGCAAAGCTGACCTCATATTCATAAATGCGGAAATCCGAAACGTAAGGATCGGTGTATCCATTGAAAAGGGTGTCCAACAACTCCCAATCAAACCCGGGTACTCTTTTGCGGGCTGTGTATTCTCCTGCGCCAATATCGTCAAGGCGAAAGTTGATTCCCTGGTCATTCCAGGATACGTATGCATTTTCCAGAGAGGGCAGGCTAGCTATAGGGTTTTCAACTTCCATGACTTCTCCTGCAATCCTTAGCCCTGAACAATCGGAAAGCGCATCCAGACGAAAAAACAAGGAGGCATTAGTGGAGTTTGAAATGTTGGACAATTCAATTTGTGGGTCAGCAGGAGTGGGGTTAGCTATGGTTGAAAAGTTAGTCCCATTCTCAGATAACATCAGTTCATAGGATTGATGCGTTGACAATGAGAATTGAAGACGGGCACTCAGGTTGTCGATGCAGCTGCGGATCAATTCGAGGTTATCGATGGTTCCTTGATTTTCAAAAGCCTGAATTTCTAAAGACTGTCTGGAGAATCCACAATTATTGGCTGCATTCAAAAATCTCCCCTGTACTAAAATACTTTGAGTTCCTGTATTGGGATAACTGAAATTGGCGGTTAGGTCACTGGCAGGCACAATTACTTCGTCTGTATTAGTGAACTGGACGAGGTATTCTTCATATCCCACATCCTGGATCGTTACCTGGACTTCATTGCCTTCGCAGATGGAAAAACCAAATGCAGGAATGACCGGATCCAATACTTCGATGAAGAGCGTGTCTGTTTTCGGATCTACATCTACACCGATGAGCTGGACTATCTCATATGTTCCTGGTGTATTGTAGGTATAAAAGGTATCAATGGTTTGCGTGGATGCGCCTTCGTAGAAATACTGCCTGATGATGTTCCCAAAATCATCCTCGATGTTAAGATTTACCGTAAAGGGAGCACATCCCCGGTTGTGTTCAACGGAAAACCGACCCACCTGGCTGAACTGCTGTGCGAGGCCCTGGGTTGCAAACAATATTAATAGTACGCTAAGACGCAAAAAACGGATTTTATCATGCAAGCGACTGCAACTTATCAATCATTGCTGATAAGGTCAATGAAGTTTGCTCACCGCTTGTCATGTCTTTTAACGAATACTGGCCAGATTCTATTTCACTACTGCCTATGGTGATAACAAACGGAACACCTATTTTATTGGCATAGGTCACTTGTTTTTTCAATTTCGACACATCGGGATAGATATCTGATGCAATTCCGGCTACTCTGAGTTTTGCCAGCATCTGTGTGCCATGCAGGAAAGAAGATTCGTCGAAGTGGGTGATCAGCACCTGCATGCTCGATGGAAATGATTCCGGGAACAAGTCAAGTTCTGTCATTACATCATAGATGCGGTCCAAACCAAAAGAGATGCCAATACCTGAAACAGCTTTCAGACCGAATACCCCAGTCAGGTCATCGTATCTACCGCCGCCTGAAATACTTCCCATGGACACGGAAGTAGGTTTTACTTCGTAAATCATGCCGGTATAATAGGAGAGGCCCCTGGCCAGACTCCAGTCCAGCTCTACGTGGAACGTACGATCGGTAAAAGAATTTAATCGTTCTAAAAATCGATTCAACTCCTGCACTGCATTGGTTTCGCCCAGCAATTGTTGGATGCTTGCTAGTTTTTGCTCATTCTCCTCGGTTTTATTGAGCAAAGAGAGTAGTTCTTCGACCTTAGTATCATCGCATCCGATACCCTGCAGTTCTTCACTTACCTTTTCCTGAGGTAGTTTGTCCAATTTATCAATGGTCGCACAGAAAGGGATTTCCTTGCCTTTGGCTCCGGTCCAGGCGGCCAGATCAAATAGAATTTCCCGATGATTGATCTTGACCACATAGTCTTTCAGGTTGAGATCCTGGAAAACATCGTGGATCAATATGGTCAATTCTACTTCGTTCCATTTGGATTGGGTACCAATGATGTCCGCGTCGCATTGGTAAAATTCTCTGTAGCGACCTTTCTGAGGACGGTCAGCACGCCAGACAGGTTGGATCTGAAATCTCTTGAAGGGGAACGCAAGCTCATTTTGATTCATGACCACAAAACGTGCAAAAGGAACGGTCAGGTCGTAGCGTAATCCTTTTTCAGCGATCTTCGGTAAAAATGCTTTACTTCCTGCTTCGAAATCTTCCTGCTTGGTTTTGGAAAGAAAATCTCCGGAATTCAAGATCTTGAAAAGGAGTTGATCACCTTCCTCACCATACTTGCCGGTTAATACGGAGAGGTTCTCCATTGTTGGTGTTTCTATCCCCTGAAAACCGTATTTAATGAAGTTCTCTTTGATCTTAGAGATGATGTAGTCTCTTTTTTGGGTTTTTTCGGGTCCAAAGTCCCTGGTTCCCTTAGGTAATGAAGGTTTTTGCACGTTTATTCAAGAAATTTGGACAAAACTATATAAAACCGTACTTTTGCGCTCTTATTGAATCGAGCAAAATACGAATAGAATATAATGGCTGTTACCCGTTTAGAAAGAAAAGGCAGAAAGAATAAGAACGTTGCCAAGAAGAGAGTCAACGCAATGAAGCGGTTGGCTACCAAGCCTGTGATCAAGAACATTGATGTCGAGGCGATCAAAGCTGAATTTGAAGCTGGTGCAGCCAAGCCAGCTGCTAAAGCGAAAAAAGCGCCTAAGGCGAAGAAAGAAAAAGCTCCTGTAGAAGAGGTAAAAGCTGAAGCTACTGAGGTTGTAGAGGAAGTGAAAGAAGAAGCTACTGAGGTTGTAGAGGAAGTGAAAGAAGAAGTAGCTGCTGAAGCACCTGCTACTGAAGAAGAAAAGAAAGAAGAAGAGTAAGCTTTACTCATTTTTATATGCCATTGAAGCCTGGGTTAATTAGCCTGGGCTTTTTTTGTGGGCAATTGTTTGCATTGATTTCTAGAAGAGCAATACTAAAATCCCCCAGTCTTCGACCATCCCCTTTGCAAAGTGGGAATTTTTGGGATTCTATACATACCCCATCACCCAATAGGCAGCATACCCGAATAACTCATGGAAAAAAGCGGTCCACATATTCAGGGCATATATATCAGGGATAGCTTCCTTGAGAAAGGACTGATGATTTGGATTTGTTTGCAAATCAACTGGGTAAAGATAAGGTGACAATCCCTGCTTCTTAAAGCATGCAGCAGACCTTTTCATGTGGCTGGCGCTGGTGATCAGCAAGATGGATGGATCGTTGAATTGCTCATTCAAGATTGCTGATGTGTACTTCGCATTTTCAAAAGTATTTCGGGATTCCATTTCAATGATCAAGTCTTTCTCATCTACCTTAAGTTGAAGCGCTAATTCCTTTAATGCAGGTGCCTCTTTCAATTCAGGAAAAATCAGACTACCAGAACCACCGGAGATTAGGATTTTCTTTACCTTCTTTTGGTGATATAAACGGAGGGGTTCTATGAACCTTTCAGCAGCACCATTGAATTGTACATGATCATCGTATGTCAGGTCAGGCTTGGTCATCCCTGTCAATACCACAGCCACGTCATATTGTTCCTGATCCATTGGTCTTGGCGGAATTTCCCATAATCCAATGGCTTTGTTGGCCAACCAGGGGTTGGTGAAGAGCATCAATAAGAAAAAGGCAACAAAATTTCTCTTTTTTCTTCTGCCCGCCTTATTCGTCATGAATGCAAATGTCACAGATATTAATATCCATGCCAGCGGTGTGATCAGAAAACTGATCGTTTTCGAAAGGATAAAGAACACTATTTTTTTGAGAAGCCGTTAATTACTCGATTAAACACGTCGAAATACAAAGTAAGGATCAGCAAGGTCGTCATGAGCCAAATGATGATGATGTTGAAGATCAACGTATCCACGTGCAGCCCGAAAATATGCTTGGTTGACGAAAAGAACTGTGCCCTAAAATCCAAAATACTTTTTGGAAAATCATGCTTCGAGTAGATAGGATAGATCTTTTGGATCAACTCATTATTGTGTTCAAGGATCCGATGTTCGGTAGTGGTGTTTTTGACCAATGTGGCAATCGCTTCGTTTTCATACTGAGATCGAAGCTCGATAAAATCATTCCTTGCCTCTTCATTTTCGGTAAAGGAATGCATGATCTCTTTTCTACCCTTATCCGCTTTATTGAATCTCAAGTTGTAGAAAGAGCGTAGTTTCTCGAGGAATTCAAGGGTAGTATCAAAGGTATTTTCAGTGAACTTGTCGTAGTACAACTGATCAAGCTGGGGAAAATCAGCTCCGGGAATGCTCGTAATCTCTTTTCGGATCTCTTCCCGAATGGTGGTCAGTCGGTATTCAACGGCTCGCTTTTCTTCTTCTGTTTTGTTTTTGATGTGATGGTGAACAAATTCCAGATCGGATTCAAGTCGTGGCACAAAGTAGATCGTTTTGAACTCCGAATGCGCCATTACTTTGTCAAAACGGAAGAAGTTCCTTTCATAGCGATTGTCCTTGAACTGCGAAACCGTTAATGCTTCATAGGCCCACCTGGAGGCCATAATTTCACCAATGATTGGCACCTGATCTTCAGTGGTGATCATCGGATTGAGTTTATCGAAATTGACCACAACACCACTCAGAATGAGCTGGGGGATGATCATTAATGGGATCAGAATGTATACTGTCACCGCTGATTTGAAGGCTGAGCTGAGGTTCAGCCCCAAAATATTGGCAAAACAGCTTGTGCTGAACAACACCAACCAAAAGCTAAAGGTCATGCCCTTGATGCCCAGGATCACGCTGCCTACCAGGACGTAAGAGATGGCCTGTACGGCTGAAAGCACAAACAAGATCGAAAACTTGGACCACAGATAGGAGAGCTTGCTGAGGTTCAGAAAGGATTCTCGTTTAAGTAGTCGCCGGTCCCTGATGATTTCTTCGGCGCTGACCGTAAGTCCCATGAATAAGGCCACAATCACGCTCATGAAAAAGAAAACAGGAATGTTCAGGTTTTCCTTGAAGTGGTATACTTCTGTGTCTTCAGGAGTGTACCGTGTAATAAAAGCCAGGATCAATGCAAGGACAGGAGCTTCCAGAAAATTGATCACCAGGTATTGCTTGTTGCTGAATTTGGAAAGCAGGTCCCGATGGCTGAAAATGAGGAACTGCTTGATCTTTCCGGGAATGTTAAGCGTTTTAGGTGGCAAAACATCTGGTTCGGAGATCTTGGGCAATTCAACCTTCTTTTCGAACTCCTCATGCCAACGCTCAGGAGGTGTTTTTCGCTGTTTAGTGAGACTACCAAATTCATTGACTACCTTGGCTTCAATGATGTTGAAAAGCAACTCAGGGTTAGCGCTTCGGCGCTTGTCCACCATTTGTGTCAGTTCCTTGAAATAAGTGATAGACTCAACCGGATCTCCGTAATACACCTGATAGCCACCAACATCCAACAAAATCAATCGGTCAAACATTTTGAAGATGTCTTCAGAAGGTTGGTGGATCACAACGAAGACCATTTTTCCTTTGAAAGCCAATTCTCGCAAAAGGTCCATGATGTTTTCCGAGTCTCTGGAAGAAAGCCCACTCGTGGGTTCATCTACAAATAGCACAGAAGGCTCCCGAAGCAGTTCTAAGCCAATGTTCAGTCTTTTTCTTTGTCCGCCACTGATACTTTTATCCAGGGCGTTGCCCACTTTCAGGTCTTTGATTTCTGCTAATCCCAGAGATTCCAGGGTTTTGGCAACCAGTGCTTCCAGTTCTTCGGTTGCTTTGTCTTTGAAGCAGAGTTTTGCCGCAAAATACAAGTTGTCATAAACCGAAAGCTCTTCAACCAGCAAATCGTCTTGAGGAATGTATCCGATCACTCCTTCAACTTTGGATTTATCCGTATGGATATTGACACCATTGATCCTTACGGTTCCGCTGGTGGGAGTAGTGTTGCCATTCAATACGTTCAACAAGGTGGATTTACCAGCGCCACTTCCTCCCATAAGACCAATCAGGCGACCGGATTCCTCCGCGATATTCACATTTTGCAGCCCTACTTTGCCATTGTTGAATTTGAAATGAACATTTTCCGCGACAAAGGTCAGTGGGTGTTCAGCCTGTTCAAGTCTGAAGGAACTGGCAACATCACTTTGGAAGACCGGATTGTTGCCACTCCGTTTGAATACGCTTCCCTGGGGGAAAATGTAAACGTGCTTGCTTTTCATGGCGAGACCATTGAGCAAGACTTCATCATTGCCGACGAATTTGGCGAAGTAGGTTTCCTGACCAGGCATCCGAAGTACTGAAAGGTATCCTTCCAGATCATTTACGGTGATCCTTTTACACTTTTCGGGTACTTCTTCCTTTCCATCATCGATGATCAATACATTCGACGAATTGATTTTGTTTTGGTCATTGATCGTCACAAAAGCTTTGATCAGGTCGGTACGCTTTTTTTCGATGTTCAGTTGGTCGGAAATGTGATAGACTAGTTCATTTTCGCGATCAGAAATATGTTTGTCCGCAGCAATCAATTCGATGAGGTCCAGAATGATGATGGTCTTTTTCTGGATGGTTTGCTCCGCATTGATTTTGTCACAGATCTCATTGATACGGCTGATCTCGTCCGCAGCAGACGCGATACTTTCATCCACAAGCTGCTTAAAAAGCTTCATGTAGCGTTTCGCATCCTCGTGAGAGACACTTTCGAGGAGGAAATCCTCTATGGCTCTTTTCTCGTCTTTAGTCAGGTCATCTTCCTTGGCAACAATGGCAAGGAGTTGTATAATGGCTTTTAGGATCTGTTCGCTCATGAGATGGCAGTACGGTCAGAATGGATTCGCTATGGGCTAAAATAAAAAAAGCATCGAAACTACGTTCCAATGCTTCCTAAGATAGGCTTTATGAGTTTAGCTCACAATATCTTCTCTAATTCGTTTTACTTCAGAGGTAATATCTCTTAACATATCCGGAGGAATGACATAATTCGTGTCGCCACCCATGGCCTCTTCAATTTCCTGTAAATCATTATCGTAGAGCAGTTTAAGGATTTCCAATTCGGAGATCATACCTGTAACTCCACTGTGATTTGGGATGTCTTTCATCAAGGCAATAACATCATCCAAAGGCTGACGTTGCTCCAAAATGATATTGACCAAAGGCTGAAGTTTTTCATTACGCTCTTGAGCGGATAGCCCGGCACCTTCATATTCTTCGATAATGTTGATCACCAGATAAAGCCCTTCAACAAAACTACCGGACAGCACTAACGCCGCCATTCCGAGTCGATCACTGCTTTCCAATCTCTTTTCGGCTAACAGCATGGTTTCATTCAATAGCTTGGTCAGCGCGTCTGAATCATTCATGCTTTTTTCATAATTCTCCATCAAGCTGATGTCAAACGCCGTAGAAACACCTACGGTTTCTGCCAGCCTTTGCAATGCTCCCATATGTGATAGTGATTCTTCTACTTGCTGATAAGCTACCTGATATCCTACATCTGTCGCATAAACACCCAGATTGAGTGCAGCTTTGTCTTCATCTGTTTGATAAGCTTCAATCTTGTCAATGCTATTGACCAGGTCCGGATCATATTCGGTGCCCAGTTTCATCAGTGTATTCGGTACGATGGATGGGGGAGGAAGGTCCGCAATGACCTTGCTGATGTCTTTGATGAGCTTTTGCTCAGCATCAGAGAACTTGACATCACCGGCTACATCGTCCTCCTGTTTCTTCTGACCATCGCCGCAAGCGGCAAAAAGAAACAAGCAAAGACATAAGTACGCAAAACGTTGAAGATGGAGGTGTATTCGCATGATTATAGGTTCGGTTATACAGCACACGATCGTTACACCGAGCGTGTGTTTTCGTGGGTAAATATCTGCCTTATTTGAATAGAAGTCAAAAATTAATTCCAATTCGTTCATCGACAAGCCACTTCTCCACCGCAAAATCGCAGAAGCTCATTAATATTGGGTTGCGATTAACCTTAGCTTATGAAATTTCACAAGACATATGTACCCCTGCTGACGCTGATATTCACCGGCCTGTTTTTTCAGGGGTTTTCTCAAGATGCTTCGGTCATGTCCGACATCAGCTATTTGGCCTCTGATCAATTGGGTGGACGAGAAACAGGAACTACTGGCAATGAAATGGCTCGCGAATATATTTTGGAACGTTTCGAAAGCCTTGGGTTAAAAAAGATGGGGGACGAGTACCTTCAACCTTTCTCTTTTTCAATGACAGTAGCTGCAAATAGTAGAGAAGTCGTACAGCAGGCTGGGCTAAATGTGATTGGTATGATTCCCGGAAAGACAAATCAATACATCGTGATCACCGCGCATTATGACCATTTGGGTTCCAAAGATGGAAAGATCTTTAATGGCGCCGATGATAATGCTTCCGGAACCGCAGGACTGCTGGCCATAGCGGCTCACTTTAGCAAAAAGGCTCCTGATCACCACTTGATTTTTGCAGCATTTGATGCGGAAGAAAAAGGCCTTCAAGGAGCCAAATATTTTGTCGAAAATATGGACATTCCCAAGGAAGCGATTTTGCTTAATGTGAACATGGACATGATCAGCCGAAGTGATAAAAATGAGATATATGCCTGTGGAACCAGTTATTATCCGCAGTTCAAACCAATCCTTGAAAAAGTGGGTGAAGCATCGGAGGTATCTTTAAAGTTTGGACATGATGATCCCAAACTGGGTTATAACGATTGGACTTTTTCATCGGATCACGGACCTTTTCACCGAGCGGAAATCCCGTTTGTTTATTTCGGAGTAGAGGATCACGATGACTATCATAAGGATACGGATGAAGCAGAAAAAATCGATCCGGAGTTTGTAAACAATACAGTCGCATTGATTACAGATTTCATTCAAAGGGTGGATAAGAAAATGTCTAATTGATCCCGATCCTGCCTCGCCAGGCGATAATGTCCTTTTTGAATTGTTCTGCCTTTTCAGGTAATATTTGAGCAATGTTCTGGTCATTTTTAGGGTCAGATTGCATGTCGAAAAGCAGTTCTTCCTTATTGTCAACGTCCCAGACAAAATGATAACGGTCGGTCCTCGTCCAATAACCATTGGCTTGCTGACCTATGAAGGTGGGATCATTCGGATCGAACAATTGCGTGATGCGACCAAATACTTGGTCTCGACCTTGATCGGTTTCTCCTGCAATGTTTCGGCGCAACGAATTGCCGGGTAGATCCACTGGCTTTTGCAGGTCGACATAATCCAATATGGTGGGGAGCAAGTCCATAGAGCTGATCAGCTCATGTTTGATCTTCGCTTGCGGTAAGGTCCCTTTCCAGGTGAAAATGATCGGTGAACGATAGGTTTGATCGTAGTAGGAGCCTTTTCCTCTGGGGCCACCGTTGTGCCAGCGCAATGAATCATTCCGATATTCGGCCTGAGGTTCCTTGTCCCAGCCATTGTCGTTGACGTAGATCCAAAGGGTGTTTTCCATCAATCCTTTCTGTTCAAAATGATCCATAACTTCACCCACTTCTTCATCGAACCAGGTAACATTGGCATAGTATCGCTTGGCTGATTCGGAGATGTTTTCATTGGCGTAAAGCTGATAGTAGTTGTGGGCGCATTCAATGGATAGTGCGGTAGGTCAGGGGCATACCAAATGAAAAATGGATCGGTACCCGCTTCTTCCAGAAAGTCGTATACGGGTTGATCGGTGACCCTACCCAATTTTAGTCCATCATTGCCCATCAACTTGTAAAAAAAGTTGGGTTGCTTGCGGTCTTCTTTAGTCCAAACTGTACTCATGCCATGGGTAAAGCCGCCGTTCTGATAATTGAATTCCCACCACTTCCCGCCCTGAAAGCTTTTGTAACCTTTGTCCGATAGGTAGTGCGGTAGGGTCTTAAAGAAGGACATGGATTTCCATTGAAATTCCCTTTCCCAGATCATACTATCTTCTGAAGACAGGCTTGCAGTCAAAGAATCGCGATACAGTTCTCGTAATTGCTCCTGTTTTAGATCAAATGTTTCACAATGTAGTCCGGTAATGATTGTTCGAAGCGAAGGGGCGCAGTGACTCTCTGTGACCATGCCAGAAGTAAAGACGGTTCCCATACTAGTCAACCGATCCAGGTGAGGGGTTTGTACCAGCGTATCGCCCATGAATCCCGCATAGGGATAGCCCAGATCATCCGCTACGATCAACACGATATTGGGAGTGCTTTCTTTCTTTGGAGTCCGCCTTTCGGGCGTTGAACAAGCTGCGATCAGCAAAATCAGCAAGCATGAAAGTGTTATTCCACTGAATGATTCTTGTCGTCGGGTTATCTTGGGGGTTGGAATTTTTTTCAAGACTAAACTAACCAATCAGGGACATGGATTTATCATTTATTCGATCAAAAAAAGGATGTATTTCGTCGGTTTTGTGGACTCTGAGTGATATTTCGAAATAATTGGCTCTTTATCTGCTACATTCGGCTTGTCTTGGCTTCCCAGGTCATCTCATTATCTGCCAGTTTATTCTTAATGCAACAATGGCTGGAAGGGTTTGAATATCGGATGCCTTCCTATGCTGACATCCTGATCATTGGACCGGTTCTGTTATTATTGATCTTGCTTTTTGCCTTTGGGTCTCAATCGCTCAACGCAGCCATGAGTAATCCGGTAGATGGGTTGTGAAATGAGTAATTCGCATTGACCAGCAAAATATTCAACAGGGATGATCCAATCGGTAGTCCCGTTTTTGATTTAATAACTTCAGTCTTTCTAACTTCACACCCCAATCCCTGTTATCCTTGAGTACGAAGAAAATCATCAAACTGATCACCAAAATTGGCGTAGTAGGCGGGTTGACTTACCTTTTGCCTAAGCTGATGACTTTTTACATCCTTTGCGGGCTGTATGACGTGAGCAGGAACCGTCCGGTTACCTGGAAATTGGTTCAGAATTACTTCTTCAGTAAGGGTATACTGGTTTGGGTGCTGTCGCCTTTGAACATATTGATGGACTTGCTTTCCTTGCCTTTCATTAACAAAGGAGTTTACCAATTAGAAGACCTCCCAAAAGGCTATCAAGAGGAAATTGAGCAGTTGATCCAGGCTTCCGATCAGGATTATGTGCATGAAGAGGTCCGAAAAAGGTCGTCTGAGCATAAACGCGGAATGATCTTTTTCAAGTGGTACCTGAAGAATCGTCAGAATGATTTTCATATTGAGAAATTCCATGAGTCGTTCAAGACGGTAACAACCATCGGTATTTCTGTTTTCAATAAAAAAGTTTCCACATCTGCTCATTTTGGACCATTGCGTGCTTCTATTCGGGTTTTGTACAACATCAATACCATGATCGGTAAAGATGCCTATATCGAAGTAGGTGACGTGAAGCACTATTGGTCAGAGAATAAACTCTTCATTTTTGACGATACCCTGCAACACCAGTCTTTTAACAACACCGATGACCTTCGTTATTGCCTGTTTGTAGACATCATACGGCCTTCAATGGTGCCATGGCTATTCAGAGGCATTGTCCGGGTACTGAACGTGACGATGGGGTCCATCAACGGCATTTTTTATAAGAACTGGAAGAAGATTAAGTAAGTTAAGTCGTCCAAAGTGTTAAATAGAAGATAATCATCCGATAGACTGCATTAGCCAATAGCACGGATACTACCGTAACAACACCCGCAGGAATGGCCCAATACCATCGGATATCCATGAATTTTTTGATGCTTAAGATTCCGTATATCAGCGGAACAATTGAAACAAAAAGATTGAACCGTATGGAGTCGACAATGGTATCGCTCAACCCTAGAAAAAATAGCAAATCATCTGCCCATCCGAGCATTACCCAGCTAAACAAGTACAACGTGAAATAATGGAATGAAAAAATCAGACTATCAAAATAGAACGGCCGCCGCTTAAAAGCCATCAAATAGAGGAAAGCGGCAATGATCGGAATGTTTATGATCATGATGGATTTTGAAACATTGTCCGTGGCATTTTGATAGATTGGGGCGTAGGTTTCGTAATCCAGTGATTCCTTTCGGAGCTTTTTTATGAGTGCCTTCTTGGCCCAAATGCTATGAGGTTGCCCGTCGATTTGGTCCTCTAACGGTAGAGAATAATCCGATAGTGGTTTGTTAAAGAAATAGATCAGGTTGAGAAATAAGAACAATGTGATAGGAGAAATGAATTTTTTCCGTTTACCTCCCAAAAATTCAATGGTCATTCGTCCAGGAAATCGGAAGAGATATCCTACACTGATGAAAAACCGATTGTCCAGAAAGAAGATGTTCCCCAGTACTTCACCAAGTAAGCGTCTTACAGATCGGTCTGAATTATCTCGAGTACGCTGGCCGCATTGATGGCAAAATTCTCCGGTTACGGGAGTTCCACAGTTGAGACAATGAGTAGGTGATGAGGTTGGACTTTGCTCCATGTCGATGCGCTAAAATTAGTAAATCGATTCAACTTCTGAATTGTTTGTTCTTATGGCGCTAAAGCCTCCTGATCGTCTTCCCGGTAAAATGGAAACTTTACTGATAATCAATCAAATAAAGTGCAACACCTCTTTCATCTAGTTTCTTTAGTAACTCATCATAGTGTTCATTGGAGGGATGTTGTCTATCAATCTTTGCTTCCCGAAAAGCAAGTAGTTCGAGCGATTGTAAGCTAAGGATCTCTTCTGGCAAGATCGATATGTCCGAGTCGGTGAAATTGATGGATTCGATGTGATTCAGGCTCAATAACTGAACAGGGAACTCCGAGATAAACGTATTATCAAACCGAACATGAACCAGATCCTTTAAGTCGCTAAACGAAGTAGGAAGTGAAGTGAGTTTGTTGTGATATATGTACACTTCCGACAGGTTCATGTTGCCAATCCCTTCAGGTAAATATTCAAGCTGATTATTGTTCAGGTATAAACTCGTTAGATTCAGTAATTCCGTGAATTCCTCTGGTAGCCTTATTAATTCATTCTTTTGCAAGGTCAGCATGATTAAACGCTGACACTCGGAAATTTCAGGCGGTAATGCTTTGATATGGCTATTGTGCAGGTACAGTTCTTCCAACTGCTTCAAATTTCCAATTTCCGTCGAAAAGGATTGAATGTGGTTCATGGATAAGTCTATGATTTTCAGGTGTTTAAGCCATGCGATGTTGTCTGGAATTTGCTTGACTTGCGCATTATAGGCGATCAAGGTTTGGAATGACTTTAATCGTTTCACCGTGCGGAAGTTGTCTCCAAAGTTGATCAGGTTGTTCTTCCGAACATCAAGACTTTCCAATTGCCGGAATTTTTTGAGCACTTTCGGAAGGCTTTGCAGGTTATTATAGCCTAAATCCAGATGCGCAATCCTTTTGATCCTTTTCACCCAGGTAGGTAGTTCCTGCAACTCATTTCTAGATAAGTCCAGGGTTTTGATTCTTTTCAATCGTGGTAGCTGAAAATCTACACCCTGTAATGAATTACCTGAAAGGTTTAAGTTCCGTAGCTGCTTTAGCTTTTTAAGCTCATTCGGAATAACCGTGATGCTATTGTTCGAAAGATCTAGCACATTCAGATTGCCATAATTCAGCACAAATGCTGGTATTTCAGTCAGGCCCAGATTGCTTAGGGAGATATCGTTAACCGACAATGGATTCGGGTTGTTTTCATAAACCCAGAGTAATGAAGCCGACTTCTGATCAGGAGTTAATGTAGTATGATCAGTTAGATAGCTTCTTGCTGAATCAAATCCGTAATTCCTGAGGATGTGTTGTGATTTGTCCTGGGCCAGAACGGAAGAGGAGGCGAGCCCTCCGAAAACGAGGAAGAGGTAAATTGATTTCACGATTAAGTTCTTTGTTAAAATGGGCCCCATGTTATTTTGATTCCGCGATGATCACTCCAAAACTGCCATCCAATTGTTCCCAATTCTTTCCTGGTAAATAGGTTCTGGAAACAAAACCATCCAGATAGAGTGCGTTTTTACATCCTTTTTGGTAGAACAATGTAGCCAGATCGTAGAAGTTTGTTTTTTCTATTGAAATCACGAATATGACATTCCCATTCGGTAAGATTCCTACACCGTTTCTGATATGAAGGTTTTTCGATCCTTTCTTCAGATGCTTATTATACATTCCGTCAATCAAAAGCATCGGTCCGGATTGAGTGGCATATAAGATGTTTTTGATCTTGATTTGGTTGGTTGGTTTTATATACGCCTCGCGATTTTTGGATAGGAAAAAGACGCCATTTGGCTGTAAATAGAAGTTCCCATAGCCATCGGTTTTAGCATCTAACTTTTTGATCAATTTTCTTTTCTCAATATAGAGACCCTGTGGGGATCCATCGCTGGCGTACATTCCACCATTCGTGGCAAATACTAATTCTTTATTATTTGAGTTCAAATGACCTTTAAGGTTTTGAATGGACCCAAACCTCTTTCCTTTATCATCCTTCCAGTAAAATTTCAATTCACTTGTTTTGACATTCACTTCATGAATTAGAAATCTACTAGTATCAACTGAATAGTTAATGTCTTGACCAAAAACTGAAGCCGTACAAAAGATTAAGAGCAATGTGGATTTGTATTTCAAAGGCAGAATCGTTTAAGCTTCTTTAAGTGGATCAATTTAAATCTAACTCTTTATTACTCAATCATTCTGGAAAATCCTGCTTCCTTTTTCATATGATGTGCGGAATGCGATAACCGGTAGAATAAATCTACTCTTGAAGATAAAGGCGTAGATGGTTCTACGCCTGTAGGGCTTTGAATTTTATGACTGACTGTACTGCAATCCCGATTCAATGTTTTTCTGAAAACCCTGAATGGTAAATAGAGAAGCGGCTATCGCAAGAACAATCCTTACCCAATGCAACGTGACCCATAGTTGCAGTTTGCTAGCTGCTTCGGAAGCGCTGTAGCTCTGATCCATAAAAGCCAGGTTAGTGGGGAGATGATAAACAGAAGTAATCAGAATAGAAATCAATGTTGCGTAAAGCGCCATTTTCCAGCTCTTTTGAGCTGCCTTATTTTCTTTACTTGATGTGATCGTAACTATAATCCCAATAAGACCAGGAAGCAGTGTGACAGCTACCGTAGGGAGGAGCAGTAGGAAAGTGGTTTCAAATTCCTGCATAAATACAATGGGATCCAGTCTTTGCCAGGCAATGGCGTAAGTAAATCCAATGTTAATGATGTTTCCTAAATACGCAATGGAGCCGATAATGGCTAATACGCCGAATGTTCTTTTCATGATTAAAGTTTTTTCAATTGAAAGGTTCATTTTCCTGGTTAGACAAGGAGCCCGTCAATGTGTAAAGACTTTAAGGCATTTAGTTCAGGCCGAGTCGGTTTTTCCAGTCAGCATTTTCTAACAACTGGGTAATGAAGTTCTTTTTATCAAAATTCGTTTTGAAACTATGCGATCGATGCAATTCGAGGTATTTCAATTCCGAATCGTCTGAAAGATAGTCTGCATCTTCTGCTAAGGCCTCTCGAAAAGTGGTAAAATCCTGTCGGTTTTGTAAAAGACTTTTAGCGTTGATCATGCCCGCGTCACTAGCAACCGTCACTTTTTTGTGGCACCGGCAGGGGTTCGATTGATCAATCAATCCGCATTTCCTTTGCATAAAGTTGATGAGGTCTTTTCTGGCCTTGCTCAATTTCATTCGGAAATTAGCTTTGCTCATTTCCATGATTTCTGATCCAATGGTATGATTTGCTCTAAACATTTCACCAATGATGTAGATCATGCGCTGTTCTTTGTTCAGACACAGCAGCATTCCTGACAAACAGGTCAGTCTTATTTCTTTCGTTTCTTCTGACCGGTCGAGTTGTTCTTCCTCGGTTAGTGCTACGTTTGGAATGGAGTCCAAAGCATCACCGAGTTCTTGAAAGTTGGAAGCCAGAGCAAAAGCAGGCTTTTTTTGATCGTTGAGGAAATGATTCCGAACAATTCGGTAAGCCCAGGTTCGAAATGAACTCTGAAAGTTGAATTTCGCCAGGTTTGAGATGATTTTGATCAACGCTTCCTGACATAAATCTGAGGCATTGGCATGGTCTCCAACCATTTTCCAGGCGATGTTGTAAATAAAGGGTTGATGCCTTTCGATCAAATCGTTCAAGGCGCTCTTTTCTCCTTCAAGTGTTCTTTTGATCAGTGACCTGTCTATTGCATCTTCACCGTCATTGATGCTAAATGGATTCATTATGGTTTCGCTTTTCTGATTAGACATCAATCACCTAAATGTGTAAAGGCTTCTCTGTTAAGTTTCGTTTTCTGTATGCCAGGCCCTTTTATTTTTCATTCACTCCCCACAACTCCACTTCTTTCTCTTTTCCTTTGAGATGATGCGCGCCCATGGAAGTAAATTCCAGATCAGTAATTGAACTAAGTGATTGGTGCAGTTCTTCTGAGATAAGGATATGCTGGTTCAAGGTGTTGCAGAGTCCTTGAATTCTTGAGGCTGTATTAATGGTGTCTCCATGATAGGCGATCTCACGTTTGTATTTACCCACTTCTGAAGCAGTGACTTGTCCCATATGCAAGCCTGCTTTGAAGAAAGGTACTTCGTCGTATTGTTGTTGATAATAGGCTGCTTTAGATTCAATCAGGTGATGAAAAGCGAAATAAGCTTTCACGCAATTGCCGTTTTTGAGTCCCTCCATCGGCCAGGTCAATACGGCTTCATCGCCAACATATTGATAGACTTGTGCATTAAAATTTTCTGTAATGGCCAGGTCATTGAAACAATCCTGGATCAACCGGCTGAATGACAGATGACCAATCCTTTCAGCAATGGTGGCAGACCCTTGCAAATCCAGGAACATGAAAATGCGTTCTTCTTCCATTGGTTCATAAAACTTACCGGAAATGATCTTGAGGATATTGCCACGGCCAAGCATCAGGTTCATTTGTCCGAATAAAGCCAGTCCAAAGTCTACTATCGCCAGATAAATCACGAAGACCCATATTGGGCCCTGAACAAGAAATTCCTTCAGAGTGACATCTAACACCTGGATACCACGCGTGAAGATCATGAATACAAAGAAAACATTAGTGATGAGAAAAGACAGGGTGAACAAAAGCCGTAAGGTCAGGAACCTTTTGAGGGAAACACGCCGATAGAATCTTTCTGAGAAATAAAGTGTGGCGATTCCTGAGATGATTCCGAAAAAGATGCCTAGAAAAATACTTAGGGCGAAGGATTGGCGTAGGGGTAGGTCAAGACCCGTATTGTCGGTGGTTCCCGAGGTTCGGATAAGGACAAAAAGGAAGAAAGCACATATCCACACCAATACATGATCACGTATCAGGAACCAACGGTATTTCTTATTGATCATCATGGGTCAAATGTCGGGTTCGGATGTACTTTTCAATAACAACTGCAGTAATGATCACGAGATAGAATTGACCGACAAGACCTACTAACATGGCTGCTTTTTGTGCCTTTACGGTCAGGGGGAAGATTTCCCCATAGCCGATGGTCATCAATGTGATGAAGCTATAATACAGCAAAGAATTGATCTTTTGGAGCTGATCTGCCCCCTCAATGGCCAAGCCTTTGAATGATCCGGGAAATAGGGTCTCTATGAAGAAAAAGATAAAGAAGGCCATTAATCCTAAGGCAATGTATCCGCTCATGAGGCCAAACACAACATTTGAAGTGACTTCTCGAGATTTCCAGACTTGTTGAATGATCCTAACGGTCACAAAACCATAAAAACCAAAGTAGAAAATGATCTCAGCCACATTTACACCAACTTCCCAATGAGGCGCAATGAATGGATTGACCTCTGTAAAGGCTAAGGCCACAAAAAAGAACATCACAGAAATCCAAAAATGATGTTTTCTTACTGAAATGATTACCATGCCCGCCATCAAATTGAGGAGGAACAGAAAAGGATAGATAAACTCGATATAGAAATGCGCTTCAAAAAAAAGCGATCCGAAAAGGACCGCCATTTGTGTGATGAAAAACAGTTCAAATCTTATCTTAAGCAGATATCTCAATAGACGTTTCATGCTTAGTCACCTAATAATTCGTCATTGAACTGGTACCCTTTGTAGCTCACCTTGAACAAGATAGAATACAGCGAGGGGATAAAGACCAGGGTGATGATGGTGCCAAACAACAAACCTACCATGATAGAAACGGCCATGCCTTCCCACATTTCACCACCGCTTAGGTACAAAGGAATCAGTCCGAGTACAGTTGTGAAAGTAGCAAGTAGGATGGGGCGAAAACGTTGCAAACAGGCTGCAATCACCGAATCTTGTGCAGATCGCTTGAGCACATTTTGTTCAATTTCCATGCGGTCGATCAGTACAATGGCATTATTGATTACGATCCCAGCAAGGGAGATCACACCCAGGAAGGGCATGAATCCGAATGGTTCTCCGAAAATGAGCAATCCGATCACCACGCCGATGACTCCAAGTGGAATCGTAGAGGTGACCATGACCATTTTTCGGATGGAATTGAACTGAATGATCAGCAGTAGTAAAATGATAAACCCTGATAGGGGAAGGTACTTGATCACCGCGCCCATATTGTCAGCGGTATTTTTGGCATCTCCACCGAATTCATAAGTATAGCCGGCAGGCCAACTTTTTGAAGCCTCTTCGATCCAGGGAGTGATCTCGGCCACAATGGCTGCTGCATTTCCGCCTTCTTTGAGTTCCGAAGACAAATTGATGGTTCGGTTCAAGTCCTTGCGCTTGATCTTGGAGTACTGCCACGCTGGGATGATCTCAGCCACTTGTAAAAGAGGAATGCTCCTTCCCGAGCTTTGTGAATAGACATTCAGTGCTTGTAAGGATTCCAATGATTGTTGTTGGTCACGGGTACTGCGCATGATTACCGGAATAGATTTGTCATTTTCTCGATATTCACCCGTTTGGAAACCGTCCAGCACCGTTTGCAGGGATGTAGCAATGTCCTGGCTGCTCACTCCGGCTACCTGAGCCCGGTTTTGATCGATGTTGATGATGAACTTCTTACTTTTCGGCCCCCAGTCATCTTTCACATTTTTGGTCCCCTCGATGGTCGAGAGCTGCGTCTTAACCCGACGGCCAAGGTCTGCCAAAACATCGGCATCCCTGCCTGAGACAAAGATTTCTATGGGAGTTCCGCCACCTCCGCCAGAAAGCGTACCTACTTTGATGTCCGCTTCCGGGAAGTTTTCGAAGCAATACTGATCGATCTTCGTGACCACTTCATTATTGAAGGCTGCCGCCGAAGTATTCACCAGGAAGTGGGCGTAGCTTGAATTGGCTTCATCTGGGGTGTACCCCAAATCGTAAGACTCAGGTCCCTGACCCGTGTAAGAGGACCAATTGATCACACCGGCAGTTGCCGCATTATCCACTTGCATGGAATCGATCAGGAATTGGTCAATGCTGGCCACAATATCAGTTGTTTCTTCTATACGAGTTCCCAAAGGAAGGTTCACATCGATGGTAATCATGTTCCGGTCACTATCCGGGAAAAACAGGAATGGAATTCTTGTAAATCCAACCAGCGATACAAAGAACATAACAAAGATTACTGCTATGACAGCCCATTTTCTGCCCAGCGCGAATAGAATAAGATTTTTATAGGCACGTTTCATCGCATTGATGATGCGGTCAACTAAACCAGGCTTGTTTTCACCTTTGGGTTTCACTTTAAGGAATAAGTAGCTGAATAAGGTGATGATGGTCAGAGCGATCAGCCAGGAAGACAACAAGGCTAAGGAGATTACCACGAATATGGGTCCCACAATGTCACCCATAGTCGACTCGGCCATGTAAAAAGCCAGGAATGCTGCTGAAGTTGTAAGGGTAGAAATGAGTAGGGGAGTGAACAACTCCGAACACGAATCAATGGCCGCTTTCTTGGCTGCCACACCTTCTTCCATTTTTACCATGATGGATTCTGCGACCACAATGGCATTATCAACCATCATACCCAGTGCCATAATCAATGCAGCAAGGGTCACCTGATTTAATCCCATGTTGATGAGACCCATCAACATTAAAGTCATGATTGTTACGATGGGGATCAAACTGGCAATGACAGATCCGGTGCGCAGCCCAAGAAAGAGCAACATGACCAGCAACACAATGCCGATGGATTGTGCAAGGTTGACAATGAAATCACTGATCTTGAAATCAATGTAGCTGTCCAGCGAAGACAACCTTGATAGCTCAAGACCAATAGGTAATTCCGCTTGCCATCGTTCCATGATCTGATCAACAGCAACTCCAAGTTCAATCACATTCGCACCTTTCTTCAGGTTGATGTGAAGGGCTAATGCGTTTTTTCCATCTACCCGAACCAATTGTTGTGACGGGTCGATATATCCTTTTTTGATGTTAGTGATATCTCCCAGCCGCACCAGTTGTGTCCCATTCCCAACAGGGATCAAGGTATTTTGAATGTCCGAGATGGTATTGAAATTTCCAGTAGGTTCCAGAATGATTTTCTCACCATTCAAGTTGATTTCTCCTCCTGAGCTTACAATGTTGGTAGAGGCAATCACGCCTTGTAGCATATTCGCGGTTAAGCCGTATTCGCTAAGCAATGCATCGTCAAATTCAATGAATACTCTTTCGGCCTGTAGGCCGCCAATTTCTACTTTGGCCGCATTCTCCAGCTTGATGAAATCATCCTTGATGTCATCCGCATATTCTTTCATTTCCGCATAGGAAAACCCATCGCTGACCAGCCCGACAACAATACCGTAAACCTCGCCTATGCCATCGTCGTTGAGTTTAGGTTGTACACCTGCAGGTAGTCCTTTCAAGCCATTCAGCTTCCGTCTTAAGCGATCCCAGACGGATTGCAATTCTTCAGGAGCAACTTCGTCTTTTAGCTCAACTGAAACGACGGAAAGACCTGACCTGGAAGTACTTGATACTTCTTTGAGTTCGGGTAGTTCCTGGGCTACTTTTTCAATTTTGTCCGTTACGAGTTGTTCCACACGCTCGGGACTAGCCCCGGTGAATTCCGATACCACGGTAGCCACACGGACGGTATAAGGAGGCATGCTGTCACGCGGGAGGCCCTGATACATGACCAGTCCCATGACAATGATCACAGTCAGCAATGTGAAGGTGATCCTGTTTTTTTCTATCGAAAACTGTGTAAGATTCATCTGTTGTGTTTTCTAGGTTAGGATCAGTTTTCGAACAAGCGAACTTTCATGCCTTCCAGCAACATTTGTAATCCCGCTGTGGCAATTAAATCACCCTCTACCAAGCCATCGGTAATTTGAAACCCTTCACCAGTTAAAGTACCGACAGTGACACCTTGTCGCTGGACCAGATAGAATTCATCTTCTGCTATTAGTGTATACACGAAATTGCCATTTTCATCTTCACCTACAGCCTGTGCAGGGACCAGTAATACGGATTCGGGGTGATCTTGTCGTTTTTCAAATGTGACTGAAGCTGCCATGCCAGGGCGTACCTGGTTTTCAGGATCATCAAGCTTGATGACCACCGGGTAAGTGGAAGTTTGGCTATTGATATTGAAGCCTACTTCAGAAACCACACCTCTAAAAGTCTGGCCAGGGGCAGCAGAGAAAGTGACGCTAACGACATCCTGAACATTGATGGAACTGATAAAGGATTCCGGAACCCCGAGGTTCACTTCCAAATCGCCTTCTGAACTTAAGATCAGGACCTGCTGACCTGCACCTACATTTTCATTGACTTCCGCATCCACGGAAGAAATCTTGCCACGGATAGGGGAGTACAAGCGTGTGTATTCCAATTGGGCTTTGGCAAGTTTTCTGGATTTCTTTAGGGATGACTCGTTCGCCTTGGCGGATTCGTAGGAGGCTTTGGCACTCTCGAAATTGCTCAGCGAGGTACTTCCATTCTCGTATAGTGACCGGACCCGTTCAAAGTTGGCTTTGGCTTGCTCTTCTGAAGCATCCGCATTCTTTACGGCCGCATCAGCTTGTTCATATTGTAATTCGTAATCGGAATCGTCCAACGTGGCCAGCAAGGTGTTCTTACTTACCTCTTCACCGATCTTGACCCGTAATGAGTTCACGGTTCCGCCTACTTTGAAGCTGAGGCGAGTTTCTGTGCCTGACACACTGGTCCCTGTAAAGGATCGTGTTTGGAGGCCACCACCGGGGACTACCTTCTGGTATTTTACGGGACGGATCACTTCCGCTTTCTTTTCTTCGGTCTTCCCACAAGAAAAGCACAATGTGATCAATAGACTTAAGCAGGTGATTTTATAGATGGATTTCATGATATCGATGAATAAAGTCTTAAGGTTGAGAAAAGTAACTGGCAAGCTCTGATTCAAAATCGGTACGTTGATCTGTCGTGAGCAACATGTAATAACTACCTGTCGCTCGTTCCATGGTGAGTAGATCGATCAAGAACTGGTAAATGACGTTGGCACTGTTGAGCTGCGAGGAAATCGCTGCATTCTGTGCATCCAGCAGTTGTGTGATCAGCACTGAGCCTTGGGAGTAGGCATCTTGCACCAGTTCGAAGTTTTTTACGGTAGCTTCCTCTGCTTCTTTGGCCAACTCGATGTTGGTGTAGGAGGCACGCAATTGTTCCATCTGGGATCGAACTTGCTGTTCGATGATCCGTTGCAAATTGGTTTTTTGGGTCCCGATCTGCATGACCTGCACTTGTGATTGCTGCACCAGGGCTTTTCTTCTTCCGCCCTGAAAGATGGGCAGGGAAGCTCCTACGCCAACATTCCAGTTCCATTTGTTCAGATCCCCGAATACAAATTCCGTACCCGCACCACTGCGATACAATTCCTGATTGTAGTTGGCACTAACTGAAACATTGGGAATGTATTGATTCCTTTTGTTGAGAAGAAGCGATCGTTCAATGGCTTTTACATTTTGCTCTAAAGAGGCCAGATCAGGAGATTGTTTCATGGCGGTCGCCACGAGGAAGTCTGAAAACTTCTTGTAGTCCCTGGGATTATTGATGAAACGATCAATATTAGGATTGTTGATGATGTATCGGCTGTCCAGCAAGTCGATTTCCTGGGTACCAAACTCCTCATCAATGGGGCGGTTCAAGATTTGATTCAGGGCTATTTCTGCTTGTTTCCTTTGGGCAGTGGCGTTCAGTAGATTACTTTTCCCATTGGCAATCTCACCCTGCCAGCGATAGAGGTCAGAAGGTCCTGTTTGACCAATGGAGGTGCCGATCCGAGCCAACTCCAGGTTCTTCCGGGTCACTTCGAGGTTCTGACGCTGGATTTTTTCAAGCGTTTTGGCTTGCATCAACTGAAGGTACGTATTGGAGACTTCCAAAATGATGTCGAGGGTTTGGGATTCCAAATTCGCTTTTTCTGCTTCATACAGATACTGCTGAATGCTTCGATTGGCGACCGCTGATTCCGCGTAGATCAATTGACTAAACGCCAGGCTTCCAGCTCCTCGATTCTGTGGGTTTTGCCCATTTGAAACACTCGCCAGGTCTTTATCCACGGTGGTGTGACTGGCATTTGCGGTCAGGTCAGGCAATAAATTGGACTGAGCAATGGTGACTTCCTTAGCCTGAATTTCTACATCTTGTTTGCTGATGTTCAAAGTCAGGTTTTCGCCAATGCCTTCTGCGATAGCATCGAAAATGCTGATGTTCCGATCGATATCTAGTCTTTCCTCATTCAAGAGTACTGCCTCAGAAAGCAAGTCCCATCCGGGACTAAAATCAATGGCACGCGCTGTAGCCATGTTCAGGACCAATTCTTCTTTCAGGTTGACCTTTACTCCGAACTTCTTGGGATTTTCATCGTTGATGATCCGTTGGATGTTCAAAGCGGTACGACGGGTAAACAAATCGATGTTGGAAGCAGGGGCCACCCCAGCCAATACACCCCGATCAACATCCAGTCTGCCTAAAACTGAAAAGGATTTAAGGCCACGTTCATTCACACCATTGATCAATTGCTGAAATTCTGCATCAGTCAGTTCATTGGAAGGCAAAAAGTAGACCGCATCATGGTCCGATAATTTTGCCAATGTTCCACTTGCTGTTTTTTCAGTATTGATGAATTCATAATCCAGGCTATCCGCGTTGATGCCATCTTCGAGGAATGTTTTCAATTCAGGGATGCCTTTAAACACGGATTCATCGATGACGATCGCTACTTTTTCAAACCCCACTAATTGGTTGAATACTTCCAGGTCTCTTTGAGGAGAAAGTGGCAGTTCCAGATAAGATACATTGTCCACTCCTGAAGTGCCTTTGGAAGTGATCGGAATGTCTTGTGCCTGGGCATTGATGACCGCATTACCAATTGCAGGCTTGTTGTAAGGGCCATTTTTTGCGATCAGGTGGGAAGCAATCACATCGATTCCCAGCACCATATCGACATCCGGGTCTGCCAGTAATCGGTCCAGATTGGCTTTAACAGTAGCGGCCGAACAGTCTCCTTTTAAGTAATGACGGTCTTCAATGACCAAAACATAGTCATCGACCAATATGCGTGCTTCGGCTAGGATACGATTAACGAACTGGCGATCAATCTCACTGTCGCAATCAGTGACCACTCCGATGTTGAATGATTCGTCCTGGGAAAAGCTAAGGAAAGGTGTCAGTAGGAGCAAGGTAGCCAATACCCCGTTCCTGATCTTCCCCAATCCAGCTAAATAAGTTAGGCTCATGGATGATTTAAGGTTAGACGAGTCAATTTATAGGAAGGGAAGGGGAATTCAAAAAATGGGAGCGGTCGTTATCGAATTTTAATGGTTGGCTTTTAGTATGTCAATTGTTGTTTGTCTGAGGCTTTCTTTTTTTTGGTACTGAAAGGACTGATCTGGGACTTATGAGAGATTCTACCTTGAACAGCAACATCGAGTTGAGAAAAGGGCAATCTGTTTTGAGCTACTCATCGAGTGCTTTAGGAAGACTCAAAGCACGTCGGTGGTACTCCCTAATTTTAAGAGAATTGAGAAGCGCATAGAACTTAGAAAAGTTACCTCCTGATCAAGATCGAAGTGAGAAATTATTTTTGATTGTTTAATTAATTGGTCCCATACCAGTTTTCCACGAACTGAACTAATCGGACCATCCCATCTAGGTTCTTCGTCTTGATTTTATTTTCTTGGATCAGTTTTTTCATTTTTGATACGTTGACTTTCATTGCTTTAAGCAATCGAGATTGGTTGTACGGAAATTCATTTAGTTTGTCCAACCTGTCTGCTTTCTTTGCATTACCTACAGTAGAAATTAAGGTAGTTTCGTTGTTTTCTTTGTGATGAAGGAAGACCAATTGTTTATAGGCTATTTTGTTAGCGTGTTGAGCCCACATCCAGCCGCCCACCAAAAATTCTCCCCAAGGAAATGCCTTAAGTGGTTGTTTGGTAATCATTAATTCATACAACTGTCCTTCGAAAATCTGCTCCACCAGAATGGTTTGTCGTATTCCCTTATCTGTGAGATAGGTGGTGGGTTTAATTAATCCTTCTTCGTGAATGAGCTGGACTACCTTAAGTGCAGGCCATGTAACAACTCTAGAAGAATCTTGAGGATGCTTTTGAATGAGCATTCCCTCGGGATAGGTTTGGTCAAATAGAAATGTACCGCTTACATTTTCACCCCGAGTTGTAATTAAAGTGCCTTCCAGCCATCCTTGTCCAAATACCAAACCATATGATAGGCTTAGTACCATTATAAGTAATAATTGCTTTGCAGTCATGACCTCAAAGATAATGAGTAAAAAAAAGATACTCTTGGATTGAGTGAAATTGTATTATATATACGATTAGGAGTTAAATATTTTTCATTATTTATACCAATAGGAAACAAATGCTGTGAACCTCTCGTAAAGGAGTCATAACCATGAAGAGTACACAACTAGGTGAGTTCGAAGAGCTGGTGCTGTTGATCATCGGTTCGCTGGGTGAGGAGTCGTACAGCATCCTCATCAAAAACGAGTTGAAAGACCGTACGGGGCGAAATCCAAGTATTGGCGCGTTGCATTCTGCACTAAATCGCTTGCAGAAGAAAGGGTTCATTCAATCATTTGAAGGGGGAGCCACCAATGAGCGCGGAGGTCGCCGTAAAAGGTTCTATTCGATCACTGCATTCGGCCGGAAGGCGCTGGACTATTCCTACGAATTACGATCATCGCTTTATCAATCGTTGCCCAAACTGAAGCCTACGTCATGAAGCAACCCAGACCACCGAGGATTTTCGATCGGTTCTTTTGCTGGTTTTGTCGCAAGGAAGAACTGGAGATCATGCGCGGTGATCTGTACGAGCTCTATGAAGATCGCCTGGAAGATAAAGGTCGCTTCCGAGCCAATCTGATGTTTTGCCTGGAAGTGCTCGACTTGTGTCGCCCTTTTGTACTGAAACGAAGACCAGAAACTCAAACTACGATCATGTTCAAAACTTTTTTCAAGATCACCTACCGGAACTTTATCCGGCAGAAGGTCTATTCATTGCTTAATGTCAGTGGACTGGCGATTGGATTGACTTGTTTCATGCTCATCTTCCTGTACATCCAGGACGAGTTGAGCTACGACAAAATGCACAGCAATTCGGATCGTATTTATCGCGTGTTAGAGCATTTTGAAAGTGAAGGCGTAGGGGAGCATTCTGCTTCACAGCCCTTTCCCGTTGGGCCTACCTTGAAGAATGATTTCCCCAGACAGGTAGAGGAGGTCGTTCGACTGTTCAATTTTCAGTCACCAACGTTGGCCCTGGCCAATAAGGAAGCTGACAAGGCATTCAATGAGTCGAAGATCTTCTTTGCGGATTCCAGTTTCCTGAAAGTATTCGATTATGAACTGTTGGAAGGGGATCGTGCCACGGCGTTGGATGAGCCTAATAGTGTGCTGATCACGCCCACCATGGCAAGGAAGTATTTTGGAAATGAAGACCCCATCGGACAATTACTGGAATTTCAAGGACAACAGAACTTACAAGTAACTGGAGTTTTGGAAGACTCGCCATTAAATGCTCACTTTCAATATGATTTCATTGTTTCTTTCTCCAGTCTCCGTTTCTGGTATGGAGGAAATTATCCTGGAACATGGTACTGGAATCCCTGCTGGACTTACATTTTACTAGAAGAAAACACCACGCCAGACCAACTTGCGTCACAATTTCCGGATTTCGTTGAAAAGTACTTTCCGGACTTCATCAAAGAGGATGTGACATTGGAACTGCAACCTTTGAAAAGTATCCATTTGCATTCCCGGCTGGACTATGAGATCCAGGCCAATAGCGATGCTAAAAACATTTACATTTTTGGAGCCATTGCCATTTTCGTACTCATCATTGCTGCGATCAATTTCATCAATCTCAGTACCGCACGAGCAACAAAAAGGGCTAAAGAAGTGGGAGTGAGGAAGTCACTCGGTAGTGCCAAAGGCCAATTGATCACGCAATTTGTTTTTGAGTCAGTGGTCATGACTTTTTTGGCAGTATTTATTGCTGCTGGAGTAGTGGCCTTTTTGTTACCTGTTTTCAATGTCTTGGTAGAAAAAGCGATTGCCATGGATGCTCTCTTACAGATCAGATTTGTGATCGGAGCGGTGGTATTGGCATTGACTGTTGGGCTGCTTTCTGGGTTCTATCCTGCCTTTGTCTTGTCTTCGTTCCGGCCGGTTGCCGTATTGAAAGGTGGTTTGGTACGAACGCAAGGCATGGGTTTTCGGAAAATTCTGGTTACAGCTCAATTTGCTATTTCAATTTTTCTAATTGCTGGAACTTTCATCGGTATTCAACAATTCAACTTGCTGCAAGATCAGGAAACGGGCTTTGATCAGGAGCATGTGATCATGGTTCCTGTGATTCGCTCACCCATGGGACAACACTATGAAACGTTCCGCAATTCCGCGTTACAAAGCCCTCATATTTCCTCAATGACCGGAGTAGAAGAGATCATCGGCGCCAAACATCAGGTAGGGAATTATCGATTTGAGGGTATGGAACGATCCAAACCTTTCCCAAGGTTCTTTGTGTTGCCAGACTACACCGAAACAATGGACATAGAGCTGGTGGCTGGACGAGACTATTCAAGAGCTTATGTTACAGATGATTCACTAGGACTAGTGGTCAATGAATCGATGGTACAAGCCATGGGTTGGGGGACGCCTGAAGAGGCCATCAACAAACGATTTTACTATCGCAATGAATTGCGCGGCAAGGTGGTAGGAGTGGTCAAGGATTACAATTTTGTTTCCAAACACCATCCGATTGCACCTTTGGTATTGGATCTCAATCGCCGACCGGGAGCTTTTAATCTATTCATCAAATACCTGGCGGTAAAAGTAGATGGTAGGAACTTACAAACGGCCCTTACCGATCTGGAATCCTCTTGGCGTGCGTCCTTGCCAAACCGACCTTTTGACTTCTTCTTTTTGGAAGACCGTCTGAATGACTCTTATAAAGCGGAGCAGAAGCTCAGTAAGATCACCATCATCTTTTCAGTGTTGGCAATTCTAGTGGCATGTTTAGGCTTGTTTGGCCTAGCTACATTCAGTATCGAAAGACGTACCAAAGAGATTGGCTTGCGCAAAGTGTTAGGGATCAAAACAGGCCAAATCATGGTGCTGCTTTCTAAGGAATTTGTCATACTTATCCTGGTAGCTTTTGTCGTCAGCATACCTACGTCATATTACTTTTTGGAAAGATGGCTGGAAGGGTTTGCTTATCGAATCAGCATCGAAGCATGGCCATTCCTGGCTGCAGGTGGGTTGACGTTTTTGGTGGCCATGGTCACGATTTTGTATCATGCCTTGAAAGCATCGTTGATCAATCCAGTGGAATCATTGCGATATGAATGATGTATGCTACATTCTGAACGTCATATGATCATCGTAAACTGGAACTCCTTAATTCCGGAATTCAACGATAACATTATCCACAGAAACATCGACTGGATCTTCTGATCTCAAGTGAAAGGAGATGGTAGCCTGCTCTGTATCCTCCGGGAGGCATAGGATCTCCCTGGAAATTTGTATGTGCTTATCATTTTCGTCGATTGGGGTATCTCTGATATGATAGACGAATTGATCATAAGTGCCATCTTCTAATTGTCTACGCGCACTAAGTCCAACCGCAACGTCTCCACGCATGGGTTCATTGAAGGTTATTAATACCCTGGCTTGAAGTCCCGAGCAATCAGCGATATTCCTTGTATCAAACTGCTTTTGGACAATGATAAAAGCAGAAAATTCAGGAGACTGGTCTGTGGTGATACGTAAAGACCCGTTCCCTAGCTCATCCTTGTATAGGCTTGATTTCCAACGTGCCTCATTGTTCTCGTCATTTCTAATGATCTCTTCCCAATCTAAAGGTCCTTCATCGAAACTCTCTCTGTAAGCCCTTCCGTTGAAATCATCTAAGATGGCCCAATCGGGAAGAGGGGTATTGGGGTCGAAAAGTTCATCCAGGTAATAATCCCGCATATTGGGATGATAATACGTGTTGATCTCATTGCAATCGAAGCACATAATTGTCCTGGGATAACCAAACGGGAAAGTCAAATTGGCATAAGGCCTGGATAGTATTGCGCGACCAAACTCCCGAAACATAACCGTTTCTTGCTGTAGAGACGTTTTTCCAGACCAACAATCAACCGATTGTTCGACCTCAACCCGCCTGTTCTGGGTATTTCCAAAATTAGAATAGGCTCTCGTACAATCTCCTTCCAAATCCGATACAAATTCGACAGAAACAGAATCATCTGTTAAGGTGATCCCTCGTGCCTTTGCCTCTTGCTCAAAATCTTTTAGAAATTCCAGGAGTTCTTCATCTCCTGTCGCTTGTAGACCAAGGATATCCGGAGTGATTGGATCTTCTGTACTACATGCCCATAAGAGCGACCATATCAGTAACAGAGCAATGTGAGGAAATTGTTTTTTCATCGGTTTTGATTTTAATTATTTGAGAACATGATAGCAGTAATTATGCCAAGGTCACCCATTTCTCTTGGATTTATATGAAGGGTCATGTTTTAATTCGTATGAGGACATTTTGAGGCAACTGATCAGAGCCAAACGCTTAGAGATGACTGGCACATCGACTATTGAATTGATATGTGATAGATGGAAAATATTTAATTTTCAATAAATATTGAAACTTCTATAATTTATATTACGTTTGTGTTGATATGAGTCTTACATACGAAGAGGGGAGAGAAAAATTCATTCAAGCCTGGGGAAACCTGGGGTCCAGTTGGGGCATTAATAAAGCCATGGCTCAAATTCAGGCGCTTTTGTTGGTGTCTACGGAGCCACTGTCTACAGAGGACATCATGGAAGAATTGCAAATGTCCCGTGGGAACGTCAACATGAACATTCGGGCATTGGAAGATTGGGGCATCGTATCCAAAGCCTATAAACCAGGGGAGAGAAAGGCCTATTTTGTAACGGAGAAAGACATCATGAAACTTGCCTTACAAGTAACTAAAGAAAGAAGGAGGCGTGAGATAGAACCCATTTTAGATGTTTTGACAGAGCTGAAGGAAGTAAAAGAAGGAGATAAGGAGCAAGTAGCAGAATTTCAGAAAGTAACAAAGGATATTTCTGACTTTGCAGGCAAAGTAGATGGGATGTTAGAGAAGTTTGTTAAATCTGGGAAAAGCTGGTTCTATAAGCTCCTGATGAAACTCTAATATTTTTTTGATCTTGAATTTCAGAAAAAATTGAAAATACTGAAATAACAATAAATTAAAATTTGACCATTATGGCGATCAACAGTTGTTTATTATTCGGTCCGTATCTCGCACAAAGCAATGATGCGACCAAGGATCATGATCCGCTCATCGATTATTATGAAAAGGCAGGCCCAGATTATGAGGAATGGAGTCCCAATTTCAATATGCATTTCGGGTATTATCAAAAAGGAATGAACCCCTTTAACAGAGAACAGATGCTCCAGAATATGAATGACGTGGTTTTGAAGCTGCTAAAAATCGATCCAACCAGTAGCGCTACTTTGGTAGATATGGGTTGTGGGTTAGGGGCTACGATGAGATATGCTACTAGTACATATCCAGATCTCACTTGTAAAGGTGTGACGCTCGTTCCATGGCAGAAACAACAAGCCGATCAATTGAACACCATGTCTAGTAAGTTCCGAAACATCGAAATACTAATTGAAGATTACAAGAAGACAAGTATTCCCGCCAATTCGGTAGATCATGTTATTGCGATAGAAAGCGGGTGTTATGCAGAAGAAGTCAACAAAGCGCCGTTGTTGCGAGAGATCCATCGCATACTAAAGCCGGGAGGATCCTTTGTAATGGCAGATGGCTTCTTGCGAACCAATAAGCCTTTGAAAGGAATTTTACGGTTAGCCTACCGACAGTTGTGCCGATCCTGGGCACTGAGCGAATTGGGTGTAGTGGGGGAAATAAACAAAGAACTTGAAGTATTGAATTTCAAAGACATTGAGATGCAGGATATCTCATGGCGAGTTGCTCCGTCAGTGGCTCACGTGCCTTTCACGGTCATACAATTTTTGATGAAGCAAATGCTGTTTTCAAAGGTTCCAATGACGAAGGAAAGATGGGATAACCTTAAGTCACCACTGCTGACCATGGTATTGGGTTTACATCAATCTCAGTTCGGCTATTATCTGATCAGTGGAGTGAAAAACCAGGACATATTTTTTTGATTAGAATTTTCAGAAATAATTGAAAAAAATGAAAATATGAGTAGAAATGCAACTATTAAACAATACTTGAATCAATTTGGGTGTGCTTTAGCAGTCTTGGCCTTTTTATGCTTGCTGATACCAGGATATGGACTGATCCTTGGAATACCAATTTATTTGATCAATTTGATTTTCGTCTTAATCCGATATAAGCAATTTGATTCAATGGATCGACGATTAATCATATGGCTTCCTCTGACGCCAATCTCCTTATGGCTCTTTTTGATTCTTTCAGGCATTTTAAACTAAAAACCTTTAATCAAAACCAATACTAAGATGAATTACAACATTTTAAACTACCTCATTTATCTACCACTTGCGATTGCACTCGCCATATGGGTAGGTCAAACTTTGTTTAAAAAAGGTCGTGTATTTCTGATGACCATCTTTCATGGAGATCAGGAATTGGTAGACAGTGTTAATCACCTTCTAATTGTCGGATTTTATCTGCTCAATTTCGGATATGCCATCTATACCATGAAAGTGATCCAGCCCATACCAACCATGCAGGTGATGATTGAAGCACTTAGCTTGAAGATCGGACGTATTCTACTGATTCTTGGAGCACTTCATTTACTTAACCTGACGGTTTTGTTCATTCTTCGACGTAATGAACTCGAGATTGCTCCTAACAACAACTATTTGACTAAATTCAAAATCCTATGAAGATCTTCCATTATTGGTTTCAGACGATTTTGATGATCGTTTGGATCGTTTTCGGCTTGCTTACCCTGGTCTATCAGGGATTCTGGATATTGCTGGCATTCACACAAGTAATTATTGGAATCGTCCATTTTGTGGGAAGTAGCATTTTGATGATCCAATACAAAGCAGGAAACCTAAAGGTTAACATTCATTGGTTTGGATCGATTCTGTTGATTGCTGTAATTGTGATTGCTACATTATTGCAATGGAATGACGCATTGATCAGGATATTGCTCTTTGGTGTGCCGTGGATACCTGCCATTTATTTCTGGTATTTATCCAAGTTATACAGAGAAGGGACTTTGTGAAATTTTCCTGATTTTCAATTAAAAGAAAGTGGTGGCTTTATCCAGCCGACCACTTTTTCATGTTAGACTTATCAACGTTAATGAAGGACATTTTAGCAGAACTTGAGGCAAGTATTGGAGATGAGCATTTTTCCAGAGCAGAAAAGAAATCAGTCCGTTCTTTGGTAGCTGAGTACCAACCCAATACGCATGATTTGGCGGTGCTAAGAAGTAAGGTTTTCGATATGGCTAATGAACGGATTAATGCAGAGAATTTTGCCTTTATCATGCAATGGGTGGAAGAGGCCAGTAAAGCATTGGTGGTGACATCAGCGGACGTAGGGGATGAAGTGTATTTCAGTCCAGGAAAAGCATGTCGCGCGACCATCCTTAATCAAATAGGATTGGCTACACAATCACTGGATATCTGCGTCTTTACCATCAGCGATGATTTCATAGCCGATGCACTGATTCAGGCACAGAAAAGAAAGCTGAAGATCAGGCTCATCACCGATAACGATAAAACAAAAGATAAAGGCTCTGATATCGATCGGATTCACCAGGAGGGACTGGCGGTAAAAATTGATGATACCCGACATCACATGCACCACAAATTCATGGTTGCCGATGAGAAGATTGCTTTAACTGGAAGCTACAACTGGACCCGAAGTGCAGCAAAATTCAATCATGAGAACCTGTTGTTGACAAGAGATCCATCAGTGGTTAGAGCATTCCTAAAGGAATTCGAGGACTTGTGGAAAGAAATGGTGGATTATTCGTGAGTCAATGAACTCTGAAATAAAGCTCAATTGGAATATGTTGAGATTGTAGAAAAGAGTTTTCCGGTTTCAACAATTTACCGCTACGGCGGACCGCCCAGGCCCAAAAGGGAGATTCTGGAACATCCCCCTGGCCGGGTATGGCTTTAGGGAATTTGAGGGGCGCCTGGCAAGGGTGATAATTATAGGTATTTCACATTTACTGAAAAATCTTTGGAACTCAGATTTATTTTCGAAGGATGTTGGTAGGAGTCAGGAGGCGCTCCCACAACCACCTGATCTCCCAATCCAACTGAACTAACCTCTTCTGCGCCCGCGTTCCGGGCGGTTCTTTTGTAATTCTTTGAATTTCTCTTGCTGCGCTTCATCGAGTGTGGCCATAAGTTCCTCATTCAAGGTGTTTCTAAGCGATTCGCCGGTTTTCCGATCTCTGTTTTGCCTGGCTTCCTGAATTTTGTCATCGTACTTTTCAAAAATGGTTTTCCATTCTACAACCTGATCATCGGTAAGGGTAAGCTGTTCTTTTGCTTGTTCGAGTCTTTCTTCTATGGAAGGAGGTTCAGGGCGTTGACCTCTTTTTTGTTGTGACCAGGCAGTACATGTAACTACCAACAGCAGGACTATGATTCCAATTTTTTTCATATCTAAAAACTTATTTTATCCGTCTTTATGTGATTAGACGGGGATGAATTCATAAACCTGCGGTCATCAATTGTTAAAAATTGTTATTGCGTCAAATCAATCATTAACGCGCAATTCTGCAATTGTAAAACCTTGTTAAAACAACGCCCTTGAGTTGGTTACATGATAGGTAAACCCATAAGACCAACTACCTTGCTCATGCTCCCAAATGACCATTATGAATCGAATTTTATCCTCATTTTGTGCCTTTCTTCTCATAGGTTTGACCGCTCTCGCACAAGAAAAGAGTCGATACCAGCCCAAAGAGTGGACAAATGCTGATCAGCAGTACCTGCTTGAAAATTTGATTCGAACTAAAGAAGCGCTGATAACTGAAACAGCTTATCTTACCGAGTCCCAGTGGCATTTCAAAGAAGCTCCTGACCGTTGGAGCATCAATCAGATTGTCGAACACATCGCTATCTGGGAATTGATATTATTGCATGAAGCAGCTGTTTCTCTGCAGATCGGCCCTATTGAAAGTTTAAATCGAAACATCCCGGATAGTACATTCCTGAATCAGGACCCGGAAGTCAATCCAAATAAAACTGAGTCATTTACAAAGCCATTTACGTACACCATTCCCAGAGGGTACAATGAAGGGATCGATAACATCAGTTGGTGGCTGGGCATGCGTACCGAGTCCATTGATTTTATACAAGCTGAAACCCGGAATTTGAGAAAGCACTACATCAACTTTAGTCAGAATGTACACCAGCAATATATGGTGATCTTTTCACATACAGATCGTCACTTGAAGCAGATACTGAAGGTAAAAGCCCATCCCAATTATCCAAAGTAATTGATCCTTACAGGAGAGAGGTAATGAACCCCATGGAAATGCCATAGGCGCCGCCACCATCTTCCCAAAAGTCAATGTTTTTCCAGACCTGGTTATAATGCAGACTCAAGGTTACGGCTGACTTTTGATCGAAATAAAGTTCACCCGCAATCAAAAAAGTAGAGGTGAAGATGGATCGGCTTTTTTGTCTGACGGTAATTGTTGTTCCATTCAGATCTGCAGTAGGAAATTCATAGGTTTTGATCCCGGACATGGCTGTTACCAACACTCGAAATTCATGATCGCCAAATCGATAACCAGGCGCAAGAAGAAAGTCATTGAATTGGACGGTGCCCTCGATGTTATTTGTGGTATTGTTGATTTCTCGCAGGTTGTACTCAGCACCATAAGTATCCAGACTAAGACGGATGAAAAAATCATCATTGTTCCTGAATCGATATTCTATCGATGTTTTCGCAACCAGTGAATTTCCAATAAGGTCAGAGCCCGAAAACTGGTACCCAATATCAAAGGAGGGAAGAAATATCCTACTGGCAATCTTGTTGAAGGTAGTATCGGTTTCCTCTTGGGCAACAGCAGCACCAACAAACAAAAGGAGGTAGATTGGAATTAGCAATTTCCTTATCATGAGTGAGTTTCGAGGTGATGTGTTTTACGAAGTTAAAAGAGATTCACAGGATCGGGTTGCTATTCCGATATTGCATTTTTTATACAAAATGTGAATAAATAAAACCTTCGCCATATGAGTTCCGTATTCATTTTTCATACATTTGGTGAATAAATAAGATTTCGATTATGAAAGGAGCTCATCTGGGCGAATTTGAAGAGATTGTTTTGCTGACCATTGCCTCTTTGATGAATGAAGCTTACAGCGTCAACATCGTGGATGCCATAGGCGAGGGGACAGGCCGTCAGACCAAATTGGGCGTAGTACATGCGGTGCTTAAGCGTCTGGAAGACAAAGGGCTGATCACCTCGGAGTTGGGGGAACCCACCAAAGAAAGGGGCGGTCGAAGAAAGCGTTTCTTTCAGGTTTCCCATGCTGGGAAAGTGGCCTTGTTGAATGCCAAAGAACAGCGTGATCGTTTGTGGAGTGGCATTCCGGACATTGTTTTTGAAGGATTGAAATGAAGGAAAGTTCACTTCCAAATCCACCACGTTGGCTGGACCGCCTTATTGAATTGTACTGTCGACCCGAATTGCTGGAAGACTTACAAGGAGATTTACATGAATACTACCAACGCAATTGCTCAAAGAAAGGAAAACCCTTCGCTAACCTGATTTTCCTGATTGACGTGATCAAGTTTTTTCGCCTGTACACCATTCGAACACCCAAAGTATTAGGACAAATGAGTTTTATCCACCTTTCCAAGAATTACTTCAAGACATCTATCAGAAGCCTTGCCAGAAACAAGTTATTCTCCACGATCAATATTGTGGGGCTAGCGATTTCCATGTCCATAGGCATACTGATGATCACATACTTGAGTCAGCTGCTCTCATATGACGTGTTTCATGATAAGAAAGACCGCATCTATCGTGTCAACTCAACCTACAGTGACATTACAGGTTCAGATCCGTTTGATCTGGGTTCCAATTCCGTCTTCTTAGGCAAGAAACTTCGCGAAGAAATGCCGGATCTCGAAGAGGTGTTGATCATGCGACGGAATTTCAGACGTGATTTTAAAAAGGGTGACAATGTGATCCCATCTAGAGGACTGTATGCGGAAGCAGCGTTTTTTGAGTTATTTTCATTCGATTTGCTGGAAGGAGATCCGGAAACAGCCTTGCTTGAGCCGTATTCTCTTGTCCTTACTGAAAGTGTTGCCAAAAAACTCTTTGGCAACGAACCGGCCCTTGGTCAAATAGTACACTCCGGAGAAGAGTCCTTTACGGTCACGGGATTGATGGCGGATGTTCCATTCAATAGTCATATGCAGTTCAAAGTGCTATGTTCGTTCAAAACGGCTGAAGTAATAGCATTGAAAGAGGGGCAGGAGTCTTTCAACACATGGCGTAGTATCTGGATGAACCATGTTTATGTGTTATTGCCAGAAGGTTATGCATCGGAAGCATTACAAAGTAATTTGGATCGTATCGCAGCGGGGGAAAATGCAACGAGAGATCGATACACCATTACTTTTCATTTGCAGAACCTTACTGAAATGACACCTGGACCTGAATTATCCAATAATATTGGTCCCACAACTTCCTGGCTAATGATTTCACAGTTAGGCCTTCTGATTGCTATCGTGATCGCTTCCTCTTGTTTTAATTATACGAACCTCTCTATTGCGCGATCTCTGCGAAGAATGAAGGAAGTGGGTATTCGAAAAGTAGTAGGGGCCAACCGCCCACAGGTATTTGCACAATTCGTTTTTGAGGCCATTATACTATCTACTTTGGCGCTGATCCTGGCCTTTGGATTGTATCAAATCATCAAACCTTCTTTTGTGCAAATAGTCCTGGAGACCACACCCATGGCACTCGATTTTGAATGGATCCATGGACTATATTTTTTAGCTTTTGCCATTGTCATTGGCTTCATGGCGGGGGGATTGCCTGCTTGGATGCTTTCCAAAGTCAAGGCCATTTCCATCATTCAGGATGCGACAAGCAAAGGGCTGATCAAAGGCATCAATTTTCGGAAGGTGTTAATTGTATTTCAGTTTGTCATATCCATGGCATTGATCATAGCCGCAACCATAGATTATCGTCAGTACAAATACTCCATCAATTTTGATCTTGGATTCAAGACAGACAATTTGGTCAATATGCTGCTATATGAAAATGATCCGGAGCTATTCCTTCCTGGTCTGCAACAGATACCTGAAATCCAGAAGATCAGTATGTCAGGCATGCTGCCAAATACTGGAGAGCAATGGGGGGATGATGCGAAATACAAAGACCCTATGGATTCGGTTGATGTCCACGTTAACTATGTAAACAAGGACTATATAGATCTTCATGAGCTGCAATTTGTAGCGGGAACTACTTTCCCATTCGATGATAAGGATAGTAGTCAGTTTGTGGTGATTGATGAGTCGTTGAGAAAACGGCTTGGGTTTTCTGAACCAGTAGATGCAGTTGGTGAAGTATTGTCTCTGGATCAAGGGAGAATGAAATTGCAGATCACAGGAGTCATCAATGATTACCAGTACACGAAAATTGTGAGTGAGTCCAAGCCAAGTGTACTGATACAGGGTAAAGCAGAAGATTTTACCTGGATCAATTTGCAAGTTTCTGCCGCAGACCCATTGGCATTCATGACGAAATTAGAGAAAGTATTTGCCGATGTAGACAAGGTACACACATTCGAAGCACTTTACTACAAAGAGCGAATCGAACATTCATACAGGGATTTTCAAATGCAATTCAGGGTTTTTACTTTTCTGGCATTTTTAGCCATTTCTATTGCCTCCATGGGTCTGTTAGGAATGGCCGTATTTACTGCAGAAACGCGTATGAAAGAGATCAGTGTAAGAAAAGTATTAGGAGCCTCTTCCAATAGCTTGTTTTACTTGCTTTCTAAGGGATTCTTGCGGATGTTCCTAATTGCGGCAATGATCGCGATGCCCTTTTCTTATTTCTTCTTCGAGCAGATGGTGCTGGTCGATTTTGTCAACCGCGTTACGGTAAATGCACTGGATCTGATGTCGGGAGTGCTGGTGGTGTTGATCATCGGGCTTTCAACAATTGCCTGGCAAACCCGTGCAGCCACGAGGGCCAACCCGGCAAACGTCTTGCGTAACGAATAAATCTGAGCCATAGTAATTCTATATCTTTGAGTCAGCGTTGAAATAGGAGGGATGGGACGATTGTAGTCGGGTCACATCCATGACATTTTTCCAGGTTCGACAAACTTTTTTGCTTGTACAATCTGAAAAGCGGTTTTTTGGCTAATTTGGTCGCAGCAACCGAAAGTCCTATTAAATCACACTTAATCTAAAAGAAAACTATGGCCGACATTAATGTTTTGGTTACCGTGGACACGGAGAACCTAACAGCAGAAAACGTAAACACGACAGTAGTCCTGTCAGATGACAATGACGACACAGATGATATCCCCGGGGATAGCAGTACATTCGACATCATCAAAGCTGGAGGAGGTGTTTCCATTCAATGGACACCTGAATCCAAAAATGGTACTGATTCAGTAAGCATTACCGGAATTAATAAAGTGACTGGTGATGATGTTTGGGATGTAGAACCATCATTAGAATCTGGAACCGATATGTGGTTAGGGTCATTGATAAGTAATTACGGTGATACGACCTATGAAATGAAATATGATATCGTATTTGAAGTGTCCAATAGGTCTGGCGAAAGTTTCATCTTAGATCCAAAAATTAAAGTTCCTGCCGGGGATCCCCCTCCTGAGGACGATAATGAAGGATGAATTATAAAAATTGTTTATTTAGCGTATTTCTTATTTTTTCTGTCTTGTTTCAAGTAGCGAGTCAAGATAAGAGGATCGCTGACAGTTTAATTTCCATTCTGCAATCTGTGGATTATCATGACAGTAGCAGAATGGATATTTTATATCAAATTGCCTTCAATCACAACGACCCAATGAAAATGGTGACTTACTCTCAAAAGCTCATTGAAGTGGCTGGGAGGTTATCGAGTCAAACAGATCTTTGGAAAGGATATTATTCTTTAGGTCAAGGATATACGCTGAGTGGAAATCTAGAGCAAGCAATTGAATCTTATTTTCAAGCGATCAAGATAGCTGAAAACCTTAATTACGAAGACGGATTGGGTCAGGTCTATTCTAATTTAGGTGATGTTTATTCAGATAATGGAAATCATTTAAACGCCATTTCATACTATCAAAAAGCTTTTGGTATCTTATCTCGAAGTAATGATTCTATACACATTGCTGCAACATTAGCTAATCTAGGGTACGAACTTTATCGGGTTGAAATGCTGGATTCTTCATTGCTTTACCATAAGATGGCTTCGGTAATGTTTGATTCAATTAATTATGAGACAGGAGTATTGTATTGCTTAGGGAACATTGGACTGGTTTATGCTAAAATGGGTGAACATGCTCAAGCTGAGCAAAACATGCAGGACGCTGTTACTGGTCTTCGGGAATATGAAGATTACTACGCCATCTCAGATTTTGAAAAAGAAATAGCTGATATCTATCGGCAGCGAAAGGATTATAAGCAAGCTCTCCAGTACGCGAGAGGAAGCCTGGAAGTTTCAGAAGAAAAAGGCTTAAAAGTTCAGGCACGAGATGCCTCTTACAAGCTTTATGAAATATATATGGATACAGGGGATTACGGTCCTGCAATTCAAAACCTGAATAAATACTACGCTTATCGTGATAGTATAACCAACGCGGAAAATATCCAACGTATGGCAGATCTGAGAACGGAATTTGAAGTAGGACAGAAACAAGCCGAGGTGGATTTATTGACAGCTGAAGGAGAAACGCAACGTGTTGTTCGGATTTCCCTAATCGCTGGATTGGCATTTGTGGTGGTTTTTGCGTTAATCCAGTACCGAAACAACATCCAGAAGAAAAAGACCAATCGTATCCTCAACGATCAGAAAACGAAGCTTGAGGAATTGAACCAGACCAAAGACCGCTTTTTCTCGATCATATCCCATGACTTAAGAGGTCCTGTAAACGCATTTCATGGCGTATCTCGAATGATTAAATTCTTTGTCCAACAGAAGCAAATGGGACAATTGGAAGAGTTGGCAGAAGACATAGACCAATCAGTTGATCGATTATCAAGTCTTTTGGATAATCTATTGAACTGGGCCGTACAGCAGCAAGGAAATTTCCCTTACGTCCCCGAGAAACTGGATATTCATGCCATAGCAGATGATCTGGTCAAGACTTTTTCTACCATGGCTACTTCTAAAAACATTGCTCTGGTCGCAGAAGTAGAAGAAGGTACTGAAGCATGGGCAGATAGAAACACCACCATGACCATCATCAGAAACCTGGTCAGTAATGCACTGAAATTTACTCCACATGAAGGTGAAGTGAAGATCAAAGCAGACGTAGATGATGAATCCATATTGATCCAGGTGCTGGACAATGGAGTAGGAATACCAGCGGAGAAGTTAAATGACCTCTTTAAGCTACAGGCAAAGAAGAGTACCTGGGGTACGGATGGTGAGAAAGGCCTGGGACTCGGGTTACAATTGGTCTATGATTTTGTCGCTTTGAATAAGGGTAAGATCAATGTCGAGAGTACACCTGATCAAGGCACCACATTCAGTGTTTGGCTACCTGTTTTCGAAGAAGTAGCAGTTCCCGAAAATGCTTGAATAATTCCGGTTGATCCCCGAATTTTCCTGTTTGGACGTTTTGAGCCTACTATGAATATGTGCTTCACAATGCCATAAAGGAATTTTGGTGTATCTTCCCACCATTGACCAACCGAGAGCTATATTCATGTTGACGAACCAGAGGCAAAACGGACTGCCACAACGCATTTGCGTACACCCACCACCGTAACTAACTATTTTAATTTTATAACCATGGCAGACGTAACAATTAATTTAATTGATAAGGATGGCGTCCTTTATTATAAAACCGCTAAAATGTCCGAGTATGAGATAGTGAAAGAAGACTCCACCGTTGGGGCAGATCCTGGTCAGACTGTAGCATGGACTTGCGCCGACGATTCAATTGAAAAAATTCAGAAGATTGATGTGAACAAAGAAAAGTCAGGATACAAGAATTGGAAGGATTTCTGGGAATCAAAGCCTAAGAAGACCGATAGTTCTGGAAAGACTTTTGAGGGTACTATCAAAAGTGATTCTGTAGATCCTAGTGACCCTGAGTACAACGGATATGACATTACCTATAAGACTCCTGACGGGAAAGAAACTACGGTTGATCCGGATGTTCAGATTCCTCAAGGATAGAGACTTTATTTGTAGGACCTTTTTAGGAGCAAAGCCCAGGATTTTATTGGTAATTTCCATTTTATCCAATCTATTCTGGGTTGCTCAATTACAAGCACAAAATCAACAAAAAGCGGATAGCCTTGTGGCATCACTTAAAAATGAATTAAGTGATTCTGCTAGAATGGAGTCTATTTATTTGATATCCATTTGGTCCTCATCACCATCAGATAAGATTAATTATGCAAACGACCTGATGGATTTAGCTACTTCTCGAAATAATGATAAGTATATAGAAGCAGCTCTTATTTCATTGGGCACTGCTTATAGGTTAATAGGAAATTTAGACAAAGCCCTTGAATATCTAATAGAAAGTGCGCGTTTGGCAGAGACGAATAAAAGCTTCAAAAGACTTGCGGAGGCCTATGGGGAAATAGCCACAGTTCATTCATCAAATAGTGATTTTCGGAATGCTCTGAAATACAATCAGCTTTCGGCGGATCTTTTTTTAAGCCTTGGTGATAATATTTCTTATGCACTATCTACGCTGAATGCGGCAAATCAGTTTTACAGAATTGGTGTCATGGACTCTTCATTTCATCATTACTCAATTGCTGAACAGATTTTTGAAGACTCAGAATTTGAGTTTGGAATTGCCTACGTAGTGGGAAATAGAGCAATTGCTAAGCTTGCGATGGGATTAACTGAAGAAGCCGAAGTGGATTTTAAAAGAGCCATTGATATATTAGATCCACTAGGAGATAATTATGGAATTGCTGACTTTCAAAATGAGCTAGGAAAAGTCTACGTTGAGAGAGGAGATGATGAAAAGGCAATCGAAACGATATCGAAGGGCCTTGAAATAGCAAAAAAAATTGACTTGAAAGCACAAATTCGAGATGCTTCGGATTTGCTAAGTACTTTACACCAAAAGAATGGAGAATTCGAAAAAGCATTAAGCTATCATAAACAATTTGTCGCGTACAAAGACAGTATTCAAAACACAGAGACAGTTCGAAAACTTGCCAACCAAAGAACTGAATTTGAAATCGGTCAGGCTGAAGCGGCGATGGCTGCCGAACGACAAACCCAACTGGTGGTCAATGTTGCCTTGATCTTTGGATTGGGGCTATTAACTGTTTTTGGAATTGCGCAATACCGTAACAGTCGCCAAAGGATGCGAATAAATAAAGAGCTTCGAGATCAAAAAACTGAATTGGAAACACAAAAGTCCGAACTCGAAGCGGTAAATAGAACCAAGGACCGATTCTTTTCAATCATCTCACATGATTTGCGTGGGCCGGTCAATGCGTTTCACGGGGTATCTCGAATGATTAAGTTTTTTGTTCAAAACAAGCAAATTGATCAGCTGGAAGTATTAGCAGAAGAGATTGATCAATCGGTGGATCGGCTTTCTTCTTTATTGGACAACCTGCTGAATTGGGCCGTGCAACAACAGGGAGAATTTCCATACGTGCCTGAGAAGATCGAGATCAAAGCCATGTCCGATGATTTGGTAGATGTATTTACCACCATGGCCAATTCCAAGCAAATTAACTTGTCCAGTTCAGTTCCTGAAGATTTGCATGCCTGGGCAGATCGAAACACCACCATGACCATCATTAGAAACCTGGTCAGCAATGCCCTGAAATTTACTCCCCGGGAAGGTCATGTGACCATCAACGCTCGTAGTTTAGATGAGTGCGTGGAAATTGAAGTACATGACAATGGCGTAGGGATACCCAAAGAAAAGCTTGGGCATCTGTTCGAATTGAATGAAGAGAACAGTACCTGGGGCACAGAAGGAGAGAAGGGCCTTGGATTGGGTCTTCAACTGGTTCATGAATTTGTAGAGCTCAATCAGGGACAGATCATTGTCGATAGCCAGGATAATAAGGGCACTACCTTTACTGTAAAACTCCCTACCTACGATCTTAAACAAATCCAGGCAGAGGTAGAGTAAATTCTCTGTTTCTAAGAAAATCACGGACTTATCTATTGTTTTTTGATGCTAAGGTGAAATTTCTTATTTTCATCTCTCATAATATTCCAATAGAATATGACCGAACTAACAGAAAAGCAACAGCGAGAAATTAAAGGTGGGCCTGATATTAAGATCCCGCAAACTTAAACTACTACATTAGGCTCAGGAATCTCCAAATGATGTTTTTGGCTAGTTATGCAAAAACTGGTAATTGCCTATGCGATCGGTTAATTTGGAGGTATAATAATTAGATAAAATACATATGAAAAAGCTAACAATCAAAGTACAACAGACTGTAAAAGGTGGTCCTAAAGCACAGGTTCCTCAGCCGTAACTGGCTACTTTCAAAATTGACGTGGAAAGCCTCGAACAAAATCGAGGCTTTTTTATTTCTGATCCTTGATTTCTTCCACGTCTTATACGCCCGACTATCATTTAATTTCTGATACAAAGGATGGTGATTCTTAGAGGAAGCATGTAAGTATTCCTGATGATTATCTGCGATTTTTTATTCACCAGGAACTACTTAAGGAATCTCCAAGTGACATTTTTTGCGAATACTGCAAATTCATGGAATTGTGTCAATTATCAATTAAATTAAAGGTTTACCAATAGATACATTTTAAATGAAAAAGCTAACAATCAAAGCGCAACAGACAGTAAAAGGTGGACCAGATGTTACGATCCCTGTTCCTTAATTGTCTTTCTGAAAAGCTAAAAAATTAAACAATGAAAAAGCTAACAACTATGCAGTTACAAACGATCAAAGGGGGACCAGATGTCAAAGTGCCTCAAGATTGAGTAAACTGTCTTTTTATTCAACAAAAAGTAAATAATCACAATGAAAAAGCTAACTGTAAAGTTACAGCAGACCATCAAAGGGGGGCCAGAAGTCAAAATTCCTCAAGATTGAATTGAACTGTCTTTTTATTCACCATTAAATAAATAATCATAATGAAAAAGCTAACGATCAAAGCACAACAGACCATAAAAGGAGGACCTGAAATTCAGATTCCTAATGGATAACGTTTAGCTTAATTGAACGAAATAAGCCTCTGATCAGTCAGAGGTTTTTTTATTCACCGTCAACTTTCCTTGCTACCATCTTATAAAGGAGATGTGCCAACGTCAGTTCCTCAATCAGTACGGATGCCCTGCCGGTCATCCCTTTTTTTAATTCGGGTTTGAAATCATCTTTTTGATTGAGTTGGATATTAATTGGATAGTAACCCTCATCGGATGGGCTATCTCCGATGCTGGTGATCTGTCCTCTTTTGGCTCCGTAGTAGAAATAGGGGAAGCTTTCAAATTTCATTACAACTTTTTGCCCTTCTTTTAAGTGACCAACCTGTGCAGAGTTGGCTTCACTATAGACATATGCTGCTTGATTTTGCGTTTCCAGACGCCATACAATTTCACCGGCACCTATTCTTGTTTCTGGTTCCCGAATCATATTGACAGTGCCCTGCGTTTCCGTTAACAGCATTAATCGATCTCCGTCAATGCGATTCGAGCCAAATGTTAGTTTAAGCTGTTCTTCAGCAATTGATACTTCCTGTTGAAGCTTTTCCCGATCAAGGGCGTGCTTTTGCTCAAGCAATGCCAATGTTGTGTTGATCTCTTGAATGCCTGTCTGCGCCAGACGAAGTTGTTGCTGTAAAGTTTGTTCTGACAGGACATAAGCACGTAATGCGGTTCGTTTATCCTGTTCCTGCTGTTGGACCGTTAATTGAGCTTGTTCAAGCTGTGACTGACTAATGACTTGCTCCTTAAATAATGCTTCCTGACGATTTAAGTCATTTTTATGGATAGCAATCTGTTGCTCTATGGCTTGAATTTCGGCCGCTCTGTTTTCCTTAAGAATGGTGAGTTCTTTTTTAAGTTCTACTACCTGTTCCCTGTAACTCCAGCCTTTGGTTCGATAGACTTCTAATTCTTTTTGTAAATAATCGGTAGCTGTGCTTTCCTGAAATTTCAGTAATTGCCGCTTTCGATCTACGTCACTGATCATTTGCAAGATGCCAGGGGAGGAGATCACCATTAATGGGGTATTGGCGGGTAATTCATCTCCGGTAGTGACCAATAACTTGTGAACGAATATGGGTTCACCCACACGTTTTACTTCTTCAACGGAGCCTCCTTTCAGAACGAAATTCAACTGCACTTCTTGTGGCAAGGTAATGGTTATCGAAAACACGATAAACAGGAAAACCAGGGCAAAACCTGTAAGGAAAAACACCCGATGACCCCTTCGTGAAATATTCTCCAGAGGAGCATCATCCTCCTGCAGTAAAATGTCGATTTGTTGCTCTTCTAAGCCATATTGTTCTTGTAGATCAGAATGAGACATAATTACTGATAAATTGTGCGTATAAACCTTCTTGTTTCATCAACGATGCATGATCTCCTTGTTCGGCCAGTTGCCCTTTATCGATCACCAGGATCTGATCGCAGTTTTTCAAGGTGTACAATCGATGTGCTATGGATATGATGGTTTTGCCCCCAAATTGTTCATGAACATTTTTCATGATTTTTTTCTCTGTCTCAACATCTAGTGCGCTACTCGCTTCGTCCAAAATGATCAACTCCGGTGATGAGACAAATAGTCTTGCGAATGCTAATTTCAGCTGTTCTCCGCCAGACAGCTTGGTACCATTCTCACCAATGTGCGTGTTCAGCCCCAGGTACTGCGATCTCACGTAATCCATGAAATCCGCCTTTTCTATGGCGTCCAGTAATTGCTCTTCAGTAGCTTGGGGATTACCTAAGAGAATGTTTTCCCGAATCGATCCATCAAAAACAAAGACATCCTGAGGAATGACTCCCATGCGCTTTCGAAGTGAGGCTTCACTAATTGTTGTAATGTCTGAGCCGGACAACATTATTTCTCCCGTGTATTCGTCGTACAGTCTACTGATCAGCTTGATGAGCGTAGACTTTCCGGAACCATTTCTGCCTACAACTCCGACAAATGAACCCGGTGTGATTTCCAGGTTTAGAGACTCTAACGTATTGTTCTGATGGTTTTTGAGGTATTTAAATGTCAGGTCATTGATCTTGATTGCGATCGGAGCAGCGGGGAGTTGCACTCCGCCTTCCTTCAGGTCAATTTCCGGTTGTGACAGTACATCGTTAAGCTTATTGTACGATAACCTGAGTCTAACAAACATGAATTGTAGATTGACCGTCCTGGCTACGGTCATAAATAAACGCATGAAGATGGCCGTAAAAGCAACATAACTACCAATCGATAAGGAGCCATCAAAAATAAGGTAGGCCCCGTACCAATACACAAAAACTTGTCCGGCAAACCATATGGACATGATCATCATGGTGTAGTTCAGATAAGTTCGTGTGATCTTGATCTCACGATTCAGGCTCTTAGTATACTGATTACGCCACTTTTGGTACTTCAGGTATTCAATGCCAAGCAGGCGGGTGGCTTGTACGCCAAGCAATGTATCCAGAAACATCCCCATCGATTTCATGCTTTCCTGAAAAGCTTGCTCATCCAGCCGCATGAGCTTAGGGTTCATCAGGGAAGTTAATAAGATGAACAGAACAAAAAAGATCGCAGTACTATATCCCAATAGGGCATTGTAATTGATCAGGATCAGGATCAGAAAAATGGAGAAGAAGAAGTCAAGGATAGAACCAAGTGTGGCAGGGGTGATGATCTCCCTGAGTTTGAGGTTTTCCTGAAAGCGATTGATCAGGTCCTCTCTTTTGAACCGATCAAAGTAACTCAATTTCAAACGCACAAAATGCAAAAAGAATTTGCTAAAGAAACTTCGCTCAAAATTGATCCTGAACTGTGTAAGAATGAGGTCCCTGCCATGCATTAAGAGGATATTGGCAACTGTTAGGCTTGCGATGCCGAACAGGATGACATATAGCATCTTAATGTCCTTGTTTACCAGGACTTTATCAATGATGGTTTGGGTGAATATCGGTATGGTCAATTCACCAGCCATAATGAAGAGGGATCCGATCAATACATAGACGAGGTTCTTTTTTGAAGCCTCCAGTGAGGCGAGGTAGAATCTCTTGGCCAGGCTTTTCTCCTTAGCTCGCTGGGCTTCTACCAGCTCTGTTAGCTCATTATGTTTGAAAATGTCGGGTGTGGGCTCCAGTACAAGCCCAATCCCATTCCATTTTTCTTCAAACTCTTTTTTCGAGTAAACTCGCTTGCCATTTGCAGGATCAGCTACCCAGACTTTTTGTTCAGTAGCTTTATAAACAACCACAAAGTGATTTCCATCAAAGTGAGCAATGAATGGCAATGAGACTTGGGCAATGTGCTCATAACCCATTTGATAACCATCAGCTTCGAATCCAAAGCTTTGTGCGATCTGGGCTAATGTGTACAGGTCGATCCCTTCCTTGTTTACTTCGGCATATTCTGCAAGAAATCGCTTAATGTCATAATAGCCATAGAATTTGAATACCATAGCGAGACTGGTTGTTCCACATTCCATCATTCCTGTCTGTCGTAGAATAGGAAAGGGTTTTTTAGGCCTGGTCATCAATCTTTAGTAGTTGTCAAATGTAATGGTATCCGAAGATATGAAGCCAAGATAATAACTAAATGGAAACCAATGAAGATTTAACTCATTACATCCAGGACCTTTTGTCTCAACATATCAGGAGTACGTAAATCATTTTTACTGATAAAGCCTGAAATATCAAGTTCAGAATCCTCGACTTCATATGCCTGTAGGTAACCTGAGATCATAATGATCTTGGGTAATTCATCCATGATCTCAAGGGACTCGAATCCATCAAGATAAGGCATTTCATAATCGACGAACATCAGGTTTGGTTTTTGCTTCACAGCAGCCATCACACCATCTACTGGATTGGTAAAAGTAGCAAGCAGTTCCAGCTCCGGGATATCGGCTATCAATACCTGAAGCATTTTTAGGAACAAAGGGTCGTCATCGATCGCGATGCAGGTGTAGGTCATGTATGGCTCTCAAGTATTGAAGGTGGAAAGTTACTGTTTTGGTCCGATTTATTAGTGCAGGATCGATTATTTCCAATTAAATATGGGCCTATCTAACGTCGTTAAATACTGAGTATTCCGGGTGAGGAGGGGTTTATTCCTGCTGATGTGTTTCGAATGCAACCGCTCCGATAAAAAGAGAGAGATTTGAGGTTCAGTTTGGAATTAATGAAATTGAAGATACAGCTGTATGGCTGACCATGTGATTTGGAGCCAGCTATGTTACTGATTTAAGGATTATTGATACGAAAGATGATCAAACAGTGAGACCCTTCTACTTCTAGTTGAAGGGTTTTTTTATGTATTTTAATTAATTCATCTTAAGATTGAAGTATGGTTATGTAAATCGCTCATTTATAGTGTTTTAAATTTTTTCAGTAATATCTTGGATGTTATTCTAAGTTTTGTATTTATTTGTGATAACCTAAAACCTAATAAAAAAGAGCCAATGAATTTACCAGCTTCTATAGAGGCGTTTCTGGATGAGATCCGAAAAGACCTTGAAAGCTACGAATCCAGTGATGTGATCGCCTGTGCCAAAAAAGTGTATCAGCACCTTGAGAAAAGTGCCGGAGACTCCAGTGCCCAACTTGAAAGGCGTTTTATGGTACAGGGCATTATCACCCAGTATTCTGCTTGAACTGTACCCGAATTTACTTTTCTAATTTTCTATTGAAAAATTCAGCGGTAGCCTGATAAGCATCAAGCCAATTCTGATGTAAGAGGAAGCCATGGACTTCATCGGGGAATATCAATTGTTCGAATTCCACGTTGTTGCGTCTGAGGGCTTCTGCAATATCTACGGTTTCTCTAAAAGGTACGTTTCGGTCATCGTCTCCGTGAATCAATAACACTGGGGCTTCCCAGCTTTGAACATGTGCGATCGGCGAGGAATCATAGGCTAGTTTTGCGAACTTTGATCGTTTCAAGGGGTCGTAGGAAGGGATGAAGTTTTTGATGATGATGTTCCAGTCGTGGGCCCCATGAATATCTACGCCGGCGGCAAACATGTCAGGGGCTTTGATTAATCCCCATGCGGTAAGGTATCCACCATAGGATCCTCCCCATAATCCCAGCCGTTTTGCATCGATATCGTTTCTGGCCTGTAAGTACTTTCCCGCGGCAATCACGTCTTTTACTTCACTAGCTCCGGTTGCACCATATGCAAGTGCTTCACGGAATTCCATGCCATACCCGATACCACTGCGGTAATTGACAGATAAGACCATATATCCAAGGCTAGCTAAATATTGATTTTGGGCATAAGCATAGTGATAATAACCTCGATGATGAAAACCCATGAGCATTTGCCGTCTTGATCCTCCGTGAAAGAACAGGAGGCCCGGATACTGTTTGTTAGGGTCATAATTACTGGGCTTGAACAATTGTGCATGGATTTCCATGCCATCTTCTGCTTTGAAGATCACTTGCTCGGGTTGCACAAGTTGACTTGAACGATAATTGTCATTAGCGTCAGATAATGGTTCAATACTTTTCTTTTCGAGTTTAACGACCGATGCAGGCTGCGTTCCTGTAGAAGCGATGGCCACCACTTGATCTTTTATGGCAACTGGTCCCCATTCTACTCCAGTACCTTTCGATAATTGGGTCGTTTTACCAGAGCTTATTTCCGTTTTCCAGATGTGCTGACGGTCTATGTCTTCTTGATTGCTAGAGTAATACATAGATTTTCCTTGTGGCCCCATGGATACGAATTGTACTTCGAATTCTCCATCGGTCAGTCTCTGAACTTTTCCCGATGCTACGTCCACGGAGAACAAATTGGTCCAGCCATATTTTTCCCACGGGTAGACAATTTGATTGTCAGCGCTCCAAAAAATCTGATTACTGGCGCTAATCGATCGATAGACACTTCCTGCGCCTTCGTCTGCTTTCCATACCTGCGTTGATTCTCCTTTATTAACATCAGCCACCCAGATGGACCAGGGAAGGCCGCTGCGGTGCGGTTCGAAGATGAGTTTTTCTCGTTCGTTGGGTATTTTGACATACGCCAATTGTTTTCCATCAGGAGACCATACAGGATGTCGGTCATGATCCACCGATGGGTTGAGGTAGTTCAGTGCTTTACTTGCTAAATCATAAACGCCTAAAAATGAGTGATCTCCTCGACTACTGACGAAGGCTAATCGATTGCCTTCAGGGGACCAACAAAGGGTGTTGCAGCTTGCACGTGTATGGAAGAGCTGGGTAGGTTTTTCTTTGCTACTAAGGTCAACTGTCCAAACTTTTCCACCTTTCACAAACGCCATGGTATTTCCTTTAGGCGAAAGCATAGGAGAATTCCCTCTTGTAATCAAGCTGTCGATCGCAGATTCGAAGTAGACCACTCGGATTTCTCGGTTTACACCTGAACTGATCAAGGCAGGGTTGGCGAATTCTCCCCGTCGGTTCGGACCGGAACCTTTGACATATACCAGTGCATTTTCATCATTGGTAAAAGTCAGATTGGACAAAGGCTGACCATCGTCCAATTCAAAGTAAGTCACTTGTTTTGCTTCCAGATTTGGTGTGGTGGCAATCCAGATGTTTCGGACACCTTCCTTGTTTTCTACCCAGGCTACATTAGTGGCAGAAGGAGAACGAACCAGATCTGATGCAAAGGAATAGGAGAGGAAGTCTTTCAATTCCTGAGCATTGGCCCAAATTCCGGTTGAAAGGAATAGGATCAGTAGTGATTTTTTCATAAGGGAGGTCGATTGAGGTATCAGATTAAAGATACATGATCTGGTGAAAATTGGTCAGATTAACCTAAAACCTCCTCGGAAGTGACCTCACAAACTTTTAAGTAACGACAGTGCTGTTTGAGAAGACTCAAACGATGGCTTCAGTGAAAGCTTCTAGATTCCGAAGGGATAAAACCGGATAAAGAAATTCATCGCGAGGTTGCTGTCTGCCAGCGTACGTCCATAACCGGGGATGGTATACACTTCAATGACTTCCGGGTTAGAAGGATCTCCGAAACGATCACGGTCCAGTAAGAATCGCCACCTAAGCTGTAATCCGATGCGAAACATGCGATTGAGTGGAGACTCTGGAACGGATTTACGCAGCTTTAATTGTCCGACGGAAGTCAGTACTCCGGAAATCCAGGTTGCAGATAGGTTTTGTCTTTGAAAGGAGTCAGTAAATTCTGTAGAAAGGTTATCTGTGGGATCGATGGTATAAGTACCTTCATCGTCGAATTGACTGCTGGCATAGCGGAAACCAATGCCAATACGATTACCAGGTGTGTTGAAGGGAAACGAAAACCCCATTCCGGCTCGGTAATAGCTCCCTGTCGAATTGTAAGTGCCATTTTCAATCGCCTGATTGGAGGATTTATCCCAGAAACCGTATTCTCCGACTAATTCAATGTTTTCAACGATTTCCAGCACTACACCGCCCTCTATTTTATTTTCAAAATCAAATGGCAGGGTCAATACCTTGCCGTAATCGATGTGGAATCCCAGATTAAATGTTTTTTTTCCAGGAGAATCTTCCGCAGCAACACTATCAGTCGCAGCAACTGTCAGACTATCACTTTCCTGCGCCAGGGTGCAGAATACGCAGCCACTAAAAAGAACAATAGATAGTAGTAGTCGCATTTGTATTATTGGTTTCAGGATCAACCCGGACTGAATCAAATGAGGTCGTTGTATAGGCAATGTTCTCGGCACCCACCAGTATGTTCCTTCGGGCACTTTGCGAAGTAGAGGTAGTGTAGGTAACCGTTAGGTCGTATTCCATTGATGCAATGGAAAAGGCATAGCTGATAGCAGCATTATTCGGATCCAGAGGTAGCTTGTAGGCAGTTGCAGAATCCGCGAAGGTCTGAAAGGTACCTGTTTCAATATTCGTTACCGTATCCACCAATAAGTTTCCACTCTCTACCGTTGCAATGATGGAGGTAAGGTCCGATCGTTCCGTATTTAAACTGTTTTGTGATTCAGCATTACTGGTTAGTAACTGATTATTGGCTTCAATTTTATTGGCCGTAGCCATAGAGTCGTCACGTAATTCGATCATGCCACGTGCAATTCTGGCGGTTAGCGAATCCAGCAAGGAATCTAAAGTCACATTGGATGCTGTCAGCGATGTTGCCATGGTTTGCAGTTCCGTCAGAGAAGCATCAATGGCCCCCAAATCCGTATTTAAGGTGTCCAGTGAAGTCTGATTGAGGAATACGAATGAAACCCGCGGCGCGTCCACGGTTGTGACACATTCTTCACAATCGTTACATCCCCATACGAGGAGCAACAAGACCATACTAAACCAACCTAATTTCTTAATGATCATATTGGATCTACATCGAAGTGTACCCTGACACTTTTAAACGACTGCAAAGCTAATAACGTATCCCTACTTGACTTTAAAAATTCGCGGACTCCTGGCAGGTTGATGCCTTCTTTTTCCAAACGAATCACCAGTTGGAACCGATAGTAATTCCGAATCTTGGAGATTGTTGGTTCAATAGGAGGCGAACTTCTCTCACCCAATTGTTTTCGAAGGAAGAAACTAAGCTGATCAGCTGCTTCGTAAGCCGTCTGTTTGTCTTTATGTCTTATCGTAACCTGAATCAAGCGGTAGAAGGGAGGATAGCGGAACTTGTGGCGTTCTTTCATCTCATCGTGGTAGAACCCTTCATAATCCTCTTGTTGGATCTGAGTCAGTAACTTTAATGAAGGATCATTGGTTTGTACGATGACCCTACCGCGTTCCAGTTTTCGACCTGCACGGCCACCTACCTGGGTTAGCAACTGATATGCACGTTCATGAGATCGAAAATCGGGAAAATGAATGATCCGATCGGCATCAAAAATGCCAACAAGTTCTACCCGTTCGAAATCCAGTCCTTTACTGATCATCTGCGTGCCAACCAAAACGTCAATTTCTCGACGTTCGAATCGGTCAATGATGTCCTGATAGGCATATTTACTCCGCGTGCTGTCCAGGTCCATACGTTGGATCCTTACCTCAGGGAGTAGGATACTAAGTTCTTCTTCTATCTTCTCCGTGCCCAGTCCCACGGTTTTTAAGCTTCTCTCACCACAGGATGCACAAGTTTCAACCATGGATTCTTTGTAGCCGCAGTAGTGACAGTTTAGCGTATTGGCGTAAATGTGATAGGTGAGGCTCACGGAGCAGTTTGGGCACTTGGGAGTATGTCCGCAACTTTCACACATGACCACCGGAGCATATCCACGTCGATTCTGGAAAAGAATGCCTTGTTTTTCCCGGCCAATCACTTCTTGCAATTCATTGAGCAATCGGGAAGAAAAGCTGCCTTTGATGGTTTTGCGTTTTCGCTCATCGGTCAGGTCGACCAGTTGGTAAATGGGCTTGGGCTGATCACTGAAGCGTTCATTGAGTTCGATCAGTGCGTATTTGCCACTTCTGGCATTGGTATAAGTTTCAAGAGAAGGAGTAGCTGTTCCAAGCAAGATCTTTGCATCCAGTTGATGGGCAAGATAGATGGCTGCATCTCTTGCATGATATCGGGGTGCCGGATCGTGCTGTTTAAAAGAAGATTCATGTTCTTCATCGACGATGATCAATTCGACATTGGTCATGGGAAGGAATACTGCACTGCGCACTCCAATGATAAAGTCAAATTCTCCTTTAAGGCACTTCTTCCACACTTCCATTCGTTCCGTATCTGAAAAACGGGAGTGGTAGATGCCAAAACGATTGCCGAAGATTTTTCTGAACCGTCCTATGATCTGAGTGGTGAGTGCAATCTCCGGCAACAGATACAACACCCGACCACCTTGCTCGATGACCTGATGAATCAGCGACATGTAGATTTCCGTCTTACCACTTCCGGTAACCCCTTTTAACAATACAGTACGCTGGGTTTCAAAGGCAGTCAGGATCTGATCTCTTTTCAATCCCTGGATGTCCGACAATTCGGGTAAAGGCCCGATATTCAGAGAATTATATCCGAAGCGATCTACGATCTCATCCCATTCTTCGAAAACACCATTCTTGATCAATGTCTGAAGAGAAGAAGGACTGACACCTTCTTTGATCATCTCCGGTTTACTGGCACCCAGAAGGTTTTGAGAAGGGTCTTGTAATACAGGCACATCTCGCAGGTACATGACCAATGCATCAATTTGCTTGGTTCGTCGCTCCAGCTGTTGCAGTAGCTCGTCTAATTGGGCTTCTTGCAGGTACGGTTGGGTGAGTCGTATCCGTTTTTCCCTTTTAGGCGTGTACTTGTCTTTCAGTTTTTCCAATAATTGGATCAGGCCCCGTTCTTGCAATGACTTGATCAATTTGATTGGCTGTTCCAGCCCCGTGAGTTTACGGACATCATTAATGTGCAGGTCTTTGTCTTCCAACTTCCGTAGGATCCATTCCTCTTTTTCGGTCAGAATATAGAGGTCAGGTTCAGCATTGGGTGCCAGAGAAATGAACGCCTCTGAAGACAGCTTAAAGCCAGATGGTAATGCTGCTTGAAGGGTTTCGCCTAGTGTACAGAGGTAGTATTCAGCGATCCATTCGTAAAACAAGAACTGATCTTCCGATACAAGCGGCTCCAGGTCCAGGGCATCTATGATGGGTTTGATCCGAGAGAGGTGGTCTTGTTTCTCGACAATCCTCCTGATCACACCCGTGTGAAATTGGGTTTTACCAAATGAAACAACTACCCGGTGGCCCGGTTGCGCATAGTCTGCAAATTCGTCTGGGACTGAATAAGTAAATGTTCCCGGAAGGGGCAATGGCAGTATAACTTCGACGTAGATCAACGACAGCAAAACAAGGTCAATGGGGGGGGATCACAAAATGAAAACCCATCTAACTCATCTTTTTTATTAAAATTGACTTCAAATGAGATCACTTCATAGACTTAACCCATTTCGGCACAATTTTAGTTTCAATCACGATACACACTAGACAAAATGATGATGAAATCACCTCTACTATTTTTGACCGTATTATTGATTTATTTTGCTTGTAACGATTTGAAATTGAAAGCTGCAGAACAAGAAGGTATTCGTATTGAGAATCAACAATGGAGATTGGTTCGAATGACTGGTAGTTTTATCAACTCCGAAACGACCGGAGCGGACATGGCCTGGCAAGAAGTTTATACGCTGACCGAAAGTGGTGATTTTACCAAAGAAAGACAGGAAGATGGAGCCACAATTACTGCTATAGGGAGTTATCAGATTGTCGATCTATCAGATGGGCCCTATTTCGAATTCACCTACAGCGAAAGCTCGGAGATCATCGGCAATTGTACAGGAGACCTGAAGGAATTGCTTTCTTTTCGAAACAATGCTTTATTCGGAACCTGGCTGGCTTGTGATGGCCCCGGATTGGAATATCAGAGGGATTGAGCTTCAGAAGCGATTACGAAATAGCCCATTTGTTACGAAGCCCTGAAATTGAAAAGGCCATCCTATTGAGAATGGCCTTTTACTAATCAATTTTGGGTAAGATCTTTATTTGCCCGGTTCGATGGGCTCATTATCAGTATAACCGAATAATTCGTCTAACGATAACTCAGTTACCTCTCCATAAGTTTTCAAAGCATTAAAATCAATTTTATCCCGGGCACCTACCAGGACGGTCACATACTTTTGGTCTTTGATGTAATTTTCATGGAAGGATTTAAGGTTCTCGAATTCTATGCTTGAGACCTGTTCGTAAATATCTTTCCTTACGTCATAGTCCAGTCCCTTGTCCTGAGCACTGATGTAATTCCACAAGACACCCGAGCCTGTGATTCGCTCACTTTCGATTTTATTGAGAATCGCATTTTTGGCAATGTTGAAGGCTTCTTCCGATTCTGGCATGTCATTTAATAGGCCCATCATGGCATTCATGGCTTCGGCCTGTTTGTCGGCTTGTGTGCCTACATAGGCAAACAGATAGTTTGCTTTGTCCTTTTTCGAGGGTTGAGAATAGGTGGAGAATACCGAGTAAGCAAGGCCTTGCGCCTCCCGGATTTCCTGGAAGACAATGCTATTCATACCACCGCCAAAGTATTCGTTGAACAGACGGACAGCAGGTTCATTTTGAGCATCGTAGTTTTCACCTTTGGCCAGGAAGATGATCTCCGTTTGTACCATGTCATAATCTGTCCAGAATACCTGAGATTCATCAATGGCCAACTCCTCATATCTTTTCAAGGACGGAACCGGATCAAATTCTGCTGGTACTGGGTGGTTCGTAGCAAGAAACTCACTGACGGCATCAGCTTCACGGGGACCATAGTACAAGATTCGGTGGGGAAGTTTAGTGATCCCTTTGATGATATCGGTTAACTCTTCTGCCTGAACTTCCTGCAGTTCGGCATTGGCCATCACATCGTTGAATGGATTGACCTCTCCGTATTTACCGTAATTGTATAGTCCGTCCCAAAGAATATTGCCTTTGTTTTTCTTGGCATCGGAACGTGATTTAAAGGTTCGATCGACCATGTTATCCAGCGCTTCCTGATCAGGTTGAGGGTTTGCCAGGAGTGATTCGAATAAGGCAGTAGCTTTTTCCATGTTTTCATCCAATCCGGATAAAGTGACATATGTCCGTTCTGTCGAGGCAAAAACACTGAAGCTGCAACCGATTTTGTACAATTCCTTTTTGAATTCTTCTGCGTTGTAAGCATCGGTGCCCAAAAATTCCAGATATTGCACGGCCATCGCCATCTTTGGATCTGCATTTTTACCCAGGTCCAACAAGTAGGTCAATCGAAAGAGCTCATTTTCCTTGTTTTTCTTGGACAAGACGTCCACGTTATTGACAGAAAATTGATCAATGTCTTCGGAAAAATTGACGAAAGCAGGAGTGAGCTTATTCACTTCCGTATCGGCCATCGCCTGATGGAAATCAGATTTATTTTCTCTGTTCAGAGGTACTTTATTGATCTCGGGTTTTTCCACCTTTTGCTTATTTGTATCTTCTCCATTACGCTTGTAGACGACCACATAGTTGTCGTTGTAATTTTCATTGGCAAAAGCCACCAACTCCTCTTTGGTGATTTTTTCCATCTTGTCGATTTCCTGGATGTAATCCGACCAATCCATATTATTCGTGAAGGCCTTCACCATGTTGTTGGCACGTGACCAATTACTTTCAAGCCCCTGCATTCTGGATTTCTTAAGATCCGTGATCACCGCATCTAATAGCCAGTCATCAAAATCACCATTTTTCACCAATGCTATCTGTTCAAGAATCAAATCCCTGACTTCTTCAAGCGACTGGTTGTTTTTGGCATTTCCATAGACCGTATGAAGCGAATAGTCATTCATGTCATCGACATAAGAACCTGCATTGAGCACGGCCTGCTTTTGTTTCAGGTTCAAATCAATTAGTCCTGCCTCAGCGTTGTTGAGAATCATATCAATCAATTTCACTTTAACCAATTCTTCAGAGCTGGTGCCACCAAATCGGAAAGCCAGATTCAGAAACTCTGCATCCGGGCCATAAACTTCTTTTACTACCGGCTCAGTTATTGGAGCTTCTTCTGGTTTTTCCCATTTAGGTAGATTTTTATTAGACTCCCAGCTGCCGAAATGCTGATCGATCAGTTGGATGGTTTCATTAAAATCAATGTCTCCGCTCATGCAAATGGCTACATTGTTGGGCCGGTAATACTTGTTGAAGTAATTCTTGATCTCCGTGATTGATGGGTTTTTGAGGTGATCGATGGTGCCGATTACCGTTTGCGTTCCATATTGGTGCTTTTCAAAGGCACCTTGATACATCGTTTCATAAACTTTCCAAAAATCATTGTCCAGAGACCGGTTCTTTTCTTCATAGACCGCTTCCAATTCGGTATGAAAGAGACGATTAACAATCTTGCTGAAGCGGGAACCTTCAATCTTAAGGAACCTACCGACTTCATTAGCTGGGATGTCTACAGTGTACACTGTTCGATCTACGGTAGTGTAGGCATTCAGGCCTTTTGCACCGATCATCGACATCATTTTATCGTATTCATTCGGAATTGCCAACTTGGCAGCTTCATTGGAATATTGATCTATTTTGGCATAATAAGCTTTTCGATCAGAAGCATCTTCCAGTGTGCCGTAGTGATTGAACATTTGTTCAATGCTATCCAGCATGGCCACTTCTTCTTCGTAATTTAAGGTGCCGAACTCATCATTGCCCTTGAACATCATGTGTTCCAGGTAGTGAGCCAGACCAGTATTATCGGCAGGGTCATTTTTTCCGCCAGCCTTTACCGGAATAAAGACATGGACACGAGGAGCGTTCTCATAATCACTCAGGTATACTTTTAGTCCGTTTTCCAGCGTGTATATCCGGGTATTCATCGGATCACCCACCACATACTCGTAAGTATAGCCGTTTTCCGTAGCAGTCTTGGTCTCGTACGGCTGTTCTGAAGGGCCACATGCATATATAATGAGCCCCATTAGCATAACAAAAATTTCTTTCTTCATATTAAGTTAGTCATCGGTTCACAAGATAACGCGGATTCAGATTTTATCTTGTCTTTGACATGATGGAAGGCGCGAGAAGAGGATAATAGATAGGACGGGATTCCATCGGCATGCTTAGATTTGAAGCGATTTAGAAACTATGAACAGAAGATCCTTCATTGAATTTTTAGGTAAGGGAATGGTGGCCGCACCGGTTTTGACCAGTTTGTTGTCCTCATGTACATCAGGTGGAGAATACTTAACAGAAGCTATCACCGGAATTTCGTCGAGTGCCAGGGATGAGGTTGTATTGGCTGATGGTTTACAATATGACCTGTTGGTAAAATGGGGTGACCCCATCACCGCAAGTATGAACTTTGGGTACAACAACGACTACATTGCTTTTCTCAAAGATTCGAAACGTTCTGGCTTATTGTGGGTAAATCATGAGTCTGTGAATCCAGTACTGGATCCGGAGTATGATACTGATAAGGCCCGATTAAGAAAAAAGATAAAACAAGAAATGGAAGATGTGGGCGGTTCCATCTTTCGTATTAAAAAAAGTGGAGGCTCCTGGAATATCATTCAGGACGATGAAGCTAATTTCAAACTGACAGGTAGTAGTGAAATCCCTTTTGAGTGGCATGATCGGGTAGCAGGGGCTGAAAAAGCAATGGGAACACTGGCTAATTGTTCAGGAGGAGTGACCCCCTGGGGTACGATTTTAACTTGTGAAGAGAACTACGATACCTTCTACGGCGATTATAATGACCTTCTGGGAACTTACGAGGCAAGCCCTTTGCAATGGGAGTTGTTTTTTCCCAGAAACAAAACCGAACACTATGGTTGGGTCGTAGAATATGATCCTTCCTCGAAAACAGCGAAGAAACACATTGGTTTGGGGCGTTTTGCTCATGAATGTGCAACGGTAAAAGAATTACCGGATGGTCGGGTAGTGATCTATTCTGGTGATGACATGAATGGCGGATGCTTGTATAAATATGTCTCAGATGAGGCGGGTAAGATCTATCCCGGAAAGCTGTATGTGGGTGATTTTAGTGCAGGTCAGTGGCAAGCCATTAATTACGAACGACCTGAATTAAAGACCCGCTTTGAAAGTGAGACACAGATGCTGATCAAGACCAGGCTTGCGGCTAAGTATGTTGACGGAACGCCTCTGGATAGACCCGAAGACATAGAGATCGATCCGATTGATGGAAGTGTGATCATCGCCCTGACCAACAACAAACCCGAGGAGAACTATTTTGGTTCATTGATGCGATTGAAGGAAACCGACGGCTATGATGGATTGACGTTTAGTTATGAAACTTACCTGACAGGCGGCGAAGAAACTGGTTTTGCCTGTCCGGATAACCTGGCATTCGATCCGGCGGGTAATTTGTGGTTTACGTCAGATATTTCAGGTAGTGAATTGAATCTGCCACCTTACGACAGTTTTGGGAACAATGGGTTGTTTGTGGTACCTCGGAGTGGTGTCAATGCCGGGCAAGTGATCCAGATGGCCAGTGCACCGAATGATGCGGAGTTTACCGGACCGTGTTTTGGTCCCGATGGAGAATTGTTTTTAAGTGTACAACATCCCGGGGAGACCAGTAAAGGCATTCAGTACCTGACATCAAATTGGCCGGGAGGTACGGGAACCATTCCGAAGCCGGGTGTTATTGTCATTAGCGGAGATCGTCTGGAGGACTTTCAGGTAGCTCCTGATCAGGTCTAACATCTTTAGAAGAGATAATGACCGCTGGTCCGGTGTATACTCTTTGTCACCCTCATTGCTATTGCGAATATTCTTTAGTAGCTTATGTTTGCAGTCTACACGTATCACGTGTTGGTTGATTATTTGTCTAAGCTAGTAAAACCCCGTCTCTTAAAGAGGCGGGGTTTTATTTTGTACAATCCTCAGAAAATCGACTTCCAATTTTTTCCAGATCCCTCCGAACCATTAATATTGGCGAGCTGTTTTCTATCAAATCAATAACCGCACATGCAAGCAGTAGCTACATTTGGCAATGGATGCTTCTGGTGTACAGAAGCCGTTTTTCAAAAACTTAAAGGAGTGTCGAAGGTGAAGTCCGGGTATTCCGGAGGGAAAATCGACAACCCCACCTATAGGGAAGTATGCTCCGGAACCTCGGGGCACGCTGAAGTTTTGCAGATCACTTATGATGACGAACAAATTACTTTTGATGAGTTATTAGAAGTTTTTTGGAATACGCACGATCCTACCACGCTTAATCGACAGGGAAATGATGTGGGTACGCAATACCGATCCGTGGTTTTTTATCACGATGATGAACAGCGTAAGCAAACAGAGGCTTACAAGGTACAACTGGATCAATCAGGCACCTGGAAAGATCCTATTGTGACGGAGATCGCGCCATTCGAACGATTCTACGAGGCAGAAAACTATCACGATGATTATTTCAATCAAAATGGATCGCAGCCGTATTGTCAGTTTGTGGTGCGTCCGAAAGTAGACAAATTCGTCAAGCAATTCGCTGATAAGTTGAAGTAATACTTAGATATCAAGGAGATCCGTAAGTCCTGAGAGGATACTTCCGACGCCATCAGAGACGGAGCCAAGTACTTCGGTAAAAGAAATCCAGGAGGCGTCCATGTCGATATCGGGCATACTGATCAAATCATCCCATATACTCGATTCCGAACCTCCCAGCATTTCCTGGCGCATTTCGATGTAATCACAAGAATCTCCTTTGGATAGGTGATATTCATCAAAGTCTTCGTGAGAGCTAAAAATGCTCATGGCCCAACAGACAAAATCGGGATCAAGTTCTACGGTAGTATCTTTACTTTTCTTGCGATGAATCTGGCGTACTTCTTCGGGGTTGTAAAAGTCCTTTTTGCCATAAGTAGCCACTAATTCGTGACCAATTTCATTGATGTATTGAGCTTTATTGGCAGGAGCAGGAGGACAACTTGGAATTTTCATTGCTTGATTGTAATTCCCTTCCAAATACGGATTCTTTCCCACATTGTTAAGAGAGTTTGAATAGATATGTATAACCAAGTATATAAAAAAAAGAAAGCCACCCTGGTTGCAGGGAGGCCTTACATCCTCTTAATGAACTAGCTAATTATACCAATTCCCGTTCGGAGATTTTCGGTCCTCCTTCGAGAATACTTTGGTTTGCTTCAGTTTCAAACTGTCGGAAATTCTTGATGAATTTTTCAGCCAGATCATGCGCTTTGTTGTCATAAGCCAAAGGATCACTCCAGGTGTTTTTCGGATTGAGTACTTCTGAAGGAACGCCAGGGCAAGTGGTGGGCATGACCAGTCCGAAGATCGGATCTTCCTCGAAAACTACTGTATCCAATTCACTATTCAAGGCAGCTGTGATCATGGCCCTTGTGTACTTCAGTTTCATGCGTTTCCCGACACCAAATGGTCCGCCAGTCCAGCCCGTATTGACCAGCCAAATATTCGCACCGAAATGATCAATTCGATCACCCAGTAATTCTGCGTATTTAGTCGGATGAAGTGGCATGAAAGGAGCTCCGAAGCAAGCGGAGAACACGCTAACCGGGTCGATAATTCCAGTTTCAGTTCCGGCTACTTTGGCCGTATACCCGGAAATGAAGTGATACATCCCCTGATTCACCGTCAACTTGCTGATAGGAGGCAATACGCCATGGGCATCGCAAGTCAGGAAGAAGATGTTTTTAGGATGACCACCCACAGAGGGTTCTACGGCATTCGGAATATGATCAATAGGGTAAGAAACACGGGTATTTTCGGTCACAGACCTGTTGGTGTAATCTACGTCGCAAGTTCCCGGAATAAACCGAGTATTTTCCAGGATGGCTCCGAACCGAATAGCACGATAGATTTCAGGCTCTTTCTCTTCTTCCAAATCAATTGCCTTGGCGTAACAACCGCCTTCGAAATTAAAGATACCTTCTTCGGTCCATCCGTGTTCGTCATCACCAATCAGTAGACGGTTTGGGTCAGCAGATAGTGTAGTTTTACCTGTTCCAGACAAGCCGAAGAAGAGCGCAGTATCTCCGGTTTCTCCTTTGTTTGCACTGCAGTGCATAGATAAGATGTTCTCCGTTTCGGGAAGTAAGAAATTCAGCACACTAAAAATGCCTTTTTTGGTTTCACCTGTATAGCCCGTTCCTCCGACGATGATCAGTCTTCGGGTAAAATTGATGATCGCGAAATTCTCCTGACGAGTGCCGTCGATTTCAGGGCTGGCTTTGAAGTCTGGAATGGCCAGTACCGTAAAGTCCGGGTGAAAGTCCACTAGTTCCTCGTTAGAAGGACGGATGAACATATTGTAGCAAAACAAGTTGTGAGATGCTTCCGTATCAATAACCCTTACCCGCATTCGATGCTCAGGGTCTGCACCAGCGTAGGCATCACGGACATACAGTTTTTTCATATTCGCCTCTGCGATCATTTTATTGAACAGGGAATCGAACTTATCTGAATCGAATGGTTTGTTGATATCACCCCACCAAACCCGATCTTCCGTGAATTCGTCTTTGACGATGAATCGATCTTTCGGGGACCTTCCGGTAAATTTTCCAGTATCTACCATCAACGCCCCATTGTTGGCCAATACTCCTTCGCCGTTTTTTACGGCCTCTGAAATCAACTCAGCAGGCTGGAGGTTCCACATGACTCCTTTGGCATTAGATAATCCTAATTCGTCGAGCCCTTCAAATATGGATTTCAGGTTTGTATTTTTCATGGTTCCTGGTTTTTTGTTGAACGCCTTTATTTAAGTGGTCTGTGATTGTTGACCGAAACAAAGGTGTTTAATCAGTTTTCCGGGAAACATGAGAAATGCACGTATCTATCTATGATGTTAATCAGCGATATCGTTTGCTTAAGAAAGAATTTTAATCGTGTACCTGAAAGCAGATTAGAATCAAGGAGGGAACCAATGTTAGTCGGCTGATCTGACCTCATATCCTTCACTGATCCATTGCTGCCCATAGATCGATTCATAGGCTATCGTGTACTCGAATTTGTTGGAATGGGCAATTTTATAGAACAATCGCTCGGCCCATAGATCATCTGTTACATTGATCAGTTTGATTGATTCACCGGGAGCAATCACACGATTGTCTACGGTACCATAGACATGCGGCAGCGAGCGTGTTCCGGTAGCAAGTACTAGCAACGAATCGATTGAAGGTGCAATGGTTCCGTTTAGTTTCATTTCCGTGTCTTTGATCAGTGCAGGTCCAACGCCATTATTTCTTACTTCCAGATAAAAACTTTCATCCTGGACGTAGTGGAGTCCCCATTCAACATGTGGCCACACCGCAGCATGTTGTTCTTCCCGCATGATGGATGCCTGATAAATGTAGATGCTTGCGGTAATGATGTTGATGACCAACGCGAGGATGGCGATGATCAATGCGGAATTTACTTTTTTCTTTTTAGCCATAATTGGTTTGCCCTCATTGCGAGGAAAGTTAATTCAAATTCTGAATTATAATTAGCTGAGTTGGCAATCACGTAACCTTTAGTACACCTCTCCGTACTTATACAAAAGTTTATTAAATCAATGTATAAAATTGGTGCACTCGAAGAACTGGTCATCTTATTGGTGGCGGCTTTGCAAGAAGATGCATATGCGGTATCGATCAGAAGAGAATATGTCCAGAGAACCAGTAAGGACATTTCCATTCCTGCGATTCATACCGTACTCAAAAGGCTGGAAGATAAAGGGCTGTTACGTTCTCAGGATTCAGCACCAACCAAGGAGCGTGGGGGACGAAAGAAAAGGATTTATACGCTTACAAATTCCGGGTATCAACTGATTACGGAATTGCGAAATCAACGCGAGGAACTCTGGACACTTATTCCAAAAATGTCTTTCTGATGGCGAACCGCGGATTACCTAATTGGCCATTTAAGCTACTCAGGTGGTATTGTAAGGCAGACCTCATTGATGAAGTCGAGGGGGATCTCCTTGAAGCCTATGAGGATAGGTGCCGGGAAACTCCCCAAAAGGCTCGCCGACATCTCTACAAAGAAATTCTACAATCTCTGAATCGAAGAAATCTGGGAATCATGGAAAATTATCGCCAATCAAGCGTACTGAACAGTTGGGCATTGCTACTTCAATATGGCCGGGTGTTGTTCAGAAACATGGCTCGCTCGAGAACGTATTCCACCATATCAATCATAAGTCTGGCCCTTGGGATCACCTGTTCCGCACTGATCTTTTTGTACCTCAACAAAGAAGTGACCTACAATGAAGTGTACGCCAATGCGGATAAAGTCTATCGGATCAATCATTTAAGTCAAAAGTCCGGAAGGTCTTATGGATTTGCGCCCCTGGGCATGGTTCCGCATCTCTTGGAAAACCTGGGATCAGTAGAGAATGGAGTCCGCATATTTAAATACAGAAGAGCTATTCCGATCACTGCTGTCAATACACAGAATTCATTCAATGAACCGCGCTTTGGTTGGGCGGACCCATCATTCTTTGACATGTTTGACAGACCGTTCATTCATGGAGATGCCAGCACCGCATTGGACCGGCCCAATGTAGTGGTCATCAGCGAGCGGATCTCTCAGAAGTATTTCGGTGATCAAAACCCAATAGGAGAGACCTTGATCTTTAGCTGGGAAGAAGAAACGGCCTTAGAAGTCGTAGGTGTTTTTCAGGATTTTCCCTCCAATACAAGCTTCCAACTGGATCTGATTTCGAACATTGAGACATGTGAACAAACCATGTGGCGAGGCAGAAGGTGGCGAGATTGGAACAACATGTTCGTCAGTGCATATGTTCAGGTGAAACCAGGTACTACAGCATTGGTATTAGAAGAAGCTCAGAAAGCCACTTCGGCCAATTTCACTCCCGATGACCCTACGGCCTGGAAAACCTCATTACAGCCATTGACCAGCATTCATCTGAGCGAACCCCAGGATATCGGTGAGTGGAGCAGCAGCAACGACCAACAAAGTCTGACTATGTTTGCGGTAATTGGCTTGATCATCCTATGCCTGGGCGCTTTCAATTTTACCAATATGATCACCGCTCAGGCAGGGCAGCGTTCCAAGGAAGTTGGTGTTAGAAAAGTGCTTGGAAGTAGGAAGAAGCAAATTGCTCAGCAGACTTTATTTGAAACCATCTGTTTTGTATGCTTTGCGGGTATGGTTTCCCTTGGAATTACCTATCTGTTGCTTCCATTGTTGGCTGAGCTTACCTCACATCAATATGCGATCGCTGATCTATTGAACCTCAAGTTCGTATCACTCTTTGTTGGAATCTTATTACTTGTTGCAATTATCGCGGGCGCTTACCCTGCGCTCTACATTTCCGGTATTCAATCGCTGCATCTCATGCGACAAGGACGTGGTGGGGCTGGCGGTAAAACTGTAAGAGAGACCATTGTTACCGCGCAATTCACTATTACCACGATTTTGATAATTTGTACGATGATGGTTTTCCTGCAACTACAGTACTTACAGAACAAGGAACTGGGCTTTGATCATTCGGTCATCGTGAATATGCCTATCCACAATGATGAGGCAGTAATCCCAAAAATCAATGCTTTTCGTAATGAGGTGACGACTCATCCGGGTATTGAACAAGTATCGGCAGCCTCTCATGAGATGTTTTCTGATTACACCTATATCTCCATTTTCGAGATAAATGGCATAGACGAGGAATTCAAATGGGAGAGATACACAGTAGAGCAATCTTATCTCAAAACCTTTGATCTGAATGTCCTGACAGGAAGAGGGTTTGATCATAGCATATCCACAGATTCCAATGCTTTTGTGCTCAATGAAAGTGCGGTAAAGGCTATCGGGTTAAGACCGGAAGCGGCCATTGGTAAAACGATCACTGATACAGGATTAGATATCACGGGTAAAATCATTGGAGTAGTAGAAGACTTTCATTACCGATCCTTGCATCATGAGATTCAGCCATTTGTGATGTATGTGAATTGGGATCGCCTGGACTATATTTCCGTCCGATTAAAGTCCAACAACTTCCAGCAAAATATTGCACAATTGGAATCCGGATGGTATCAGACTTTTGGGGAGTCCGTTCCTTTCTTTTATAACTTTCTCGACCAACAAGCACTGGATCTTTATGAAAGAGAGAAGAATAATACGCAATTATTCACCATTTTTAGTTTCGTGTCAATACTCCTCGGCGCACTTGGTTTATTTGGTTCTGCCTTATTCACCACTGAGCGAAGGTTCAAGGAAATTGGTTTGAGAAAAGTGCTGGGTGCAGGAACGCTGCGATTGATGTATATGATCAACCATCAGTTTATCAAGCTGATCATATTGTCCTTCATTATGGCGGTTCCTGTAGCGTCCTGGTTGATGAGTCAGTGGCTTGCAGCATTCGCATATCGCATCGATCAACCGATTTGGGTCTTTGTGATTACCGGATTGTTGATCTTTCTTATTGCAGTATTCACCGTCAGTTATCTGAGCTGGAAAGCAGCCTCCTCAAATCCCGTAAAGGCGATCAAGGTGGAGTAGGAGTGAATGATTAGGGTGAATTGAGGGTGACTATGATTTTCAATCCACCTGTAAATAATCCTCTTCTTCGTCAAGAGGAACTTCATAGGGATAGTCGAACATGTGGTGTTCTTGGATCAGGCGAGCTACCCGTGGAGGAACGTTCTTTTCCCAGCCTTTTTCATTGTTGCGGATCATTTCCAGGATGTTATCGGAGATGATATGTAAATGACTCGTTTTGGCATTACCCAAATTGTTAATCTTGTCATTTGCCACCAGATATTTGAACAAGTGTTCAAGATGTGGTTCAGGCTCAAAGTCTTTGATCGTTTTCACCTGGTCATCTTTATCTAGCGTAGGGTAGACATATAACTGAACATTACTCCCGAATAGTCGACTGAATGATTCCAGAATACCACCTTCTAGATTATGGTAATAGGATTCGTCAAAGATCCGAACCAGATTGTTGAATCCCAGAATGATGGCCAGTTTTTGTTTTCGGGTAAACTGAGAAAGATAGGAGGCCAGTTTATAGTGCTCTTGATAATTGGAGATCATTACATTCTGACCTAGAGAACACAGGCAATCTACACGATCCAGGAAATCAGCTTCATCGATATCCCCGCCCATGGACAAGTCATTCAAGGTGAGCTCGGTCAGCGTTAGGATGTTGTCTGTATTGACGTCTTTTTCCTTTTTGAAGCTGCGCATCCCACTGAACATCATGTCGACGTTCACCATGGTCACGGGTCTGAACCTGCCACGAAGCACCAATACATTTTTTTTGTACAGTGTTTGAGAGGCTTGCATTACGTTTCTTTTCGGACCGAACATGGCGGCATGGGTCAAGCCATTCTTCACCAGTTTCAGGGTCATGACACGGTTGTCCACATGATGAAAATCGGGCCCGGAGATACGGAACATATCAATTTCAAACCGGTCATTGGATAGGTTATCGGCAAGCGCCATCATGATCTCCTCAGCATCGGAGTAATGATAACATGCATGGATCAGGTTTACACCAATCATACCCAGCACCTGCTGTTGCCAAACGGCATCATTGTCTTTTAGATTGACATGAATAATACAATCATTATGCTCGGAATTTGCATGCAATTGGAACCGAAGACCCAGCCATCCGTGACCATTATTGGTCTTCTTGTAGTTCAGGGTCTCTACCGTATTGGCGAAAGCAAAAAAGTGAGAGCGTTTAGATCTGCCCGTCAGTCTTCGAGCCAACAAGCCATACTCCTTATCGAGCATCTTCAGCAGCTTTTCTTCACAGACATAACGTTTGGTCTTGCCATAGATGGCATCACTAAATGTCATGTCATAAGCAGACATGGTTTTGGCGATAGAGCCTGAGGCACCACCCGCTTTGAAAAAATGTGCTGCAACATCCTGACCTCCACCGATTTCCGCGATGGTGCCGTAGATCTTATCATTCAGATTGAGTTGAAGCGCTTTTTCTTTGGTCGTCAGCTTCTTGAAGTCTTCCATGGGAGCCTTGGCTTTGAAACATAAAATTAGAGAATAATTCGGGTAAACCAGCTGCTGTATGACCTTATTGAATATCTTTTGGGTCACCTTTTAGATTAACTCAAATGATGAGACCCTATTTCCTGCTGATCGCCTTGACAGTGGTGGCCCTCAGTTTACCTGCACAACGCATCGATCCGGCTCAAATTGACATCATCCGCGACCAATGGGGCGTGCCACATATCGATGCGCCAACGGACGAGGCTGCAACCTATGGATTGGCCTGGGCACATGCGGAAGATGACTTTGAGACCATTCAATTGCCGTTGATCTCGGCGAAACGAATGCTGGGTAGACACCTGGGCAAAGGAGGGGCCGCCGTAGATTATGTAGCGGCCTTGCTTCGACTAGAGGAAACGGCTAAACGCTATCAAAGGAATATTGATCCCAAATTCAGGAAACTTGTCAACGCTTATGCGGCAGCGATGAATGCTTTCGCAGAGAAGTACCCAAATCGGGTTTTGGTGAGCAAAGCATTTCCGATTACCGAACTGGATGTGCTGAAAGCCTATGGCCTGTCTTTATCCGTGATTTCCGGTGCGGATGGACTGATCAAGAATTTATACAACGGCAAAGTAGAACCCGTGGCTTCCTGGGGAGCAACAGGTTCCAATGCAATCGCTGTTTCAAGAAAGAAAACAGATGATGAATACACTTACCTGGCCGTAAATAGTCACCAACCACTTGAAGGCCCAGTAGCCTGGTATGAGGCGCATGTGGTCAGTGATGAAGGGTGGAACATGATGGGAGGAATGTTTCCAGGAGCTCCTGTTATTTTACATGGGACCAATGAAAACTTAGGCTGGGCACATACAGTCAATTATCCTGATAAAATCGATACGTATCAATTGGAGTTGAACCCAGACGATGAAGACCAATACCGTGTAGACGGACGATGGAAAACATTGGAGAAAGAGCGAGTGAAGCTAAAGGTGAAAGTATTCGGGGTGGTAGTGACAGTAAAACGCGATGTGCTTTGGTCAGATTTTGGTCCGGCATTGAGAAATGATAAGGGTGTATTTGCTTTCCGTATGAGCACGCTGGATGATATCAGCGCCATCGAACAATGGTATTACATGAACAAATCCAGGACTTTTGAGGAGTTTCGAAATATCTTAAAAGATGTTTCCAATCCTGGCTTCAATATCGTTTATGCGGATGCAAAAGACCATATCTATCACATCGGTTATGGTAAAATTCCAGTGAGGAAGAAAGGATATGATTGGGGGGCCACACTGCCAGGAAACAAAGAGGATCTTTGGTCAGGCAAGTATCATGGTTTCGATGACTTACCACAAAACCTGGACCCATCGAGTGGATTCATTTTCAATACCAACAATTCAGCCTTCAGTAGCAGTTCTGAAGGAAATAACCCTGACCCGGATAAATACGACCCGACCATGGGTTACCGGGTTTGGGAAAACAACCGGAGTTCCCGATTGTTGCAATTGATGAGCGAGCAGGAGTCATTGTCCTATGATCGTTTCAAAACCATCAAATATGACCTGACTTTACCGGATTCATTGATGTTTCCTATTGATGTAAATGCTTTATTAAGAGCCGAATACCGTCCAGCATCTGCAGCGGCACGGGAGGTTAAAAATTTAATCAGTCGATGGGATCGAAAAGCAGATAAAGACGCGATAGGCCCAGCACAAGCGATGCTTACTTATGAGTGGCTGAATAGAAAACACAAGACGCCTTATCGCACTTATTTCAAACCACCAACATCAGATCTTGATTCTGCATTGGTTCATGCCCATGAATACCTGACAGAGCATTTTGGAAAAGTAGATGTTCGCCTAGATGAATTTCAATTCCTTGTACGCGGAGATAAAAAGGTGCCGATTCATGGAATGAATGATGTGCTGGCGGCCATGAACAGTAAACCTCAAAAAGACGGTACCCGGCATGCAGTGCAAGGGGAGTCCTACATCATGTTGGTACGGTATCCTGAACAAGGATTGCCAATCATAGAAACCGTCAATGTCTACGGATCTTCCAACCAACCCAATAGTCCTCACTATGATGACCAAATGGGAATGTTTGCTAATCAACAACTAAAACCCATGACGCTAGATATAGATGAAGTGAGGAAGAAGGCCAAAAGGGTTTATCATCCGGAGTAAACTCAAATACCAACACTGCAATTAGGAAATTACCTATTGGTGTACTAATATTGCAACACTGCAATTAGGAAAATACCATGGGTAAGTATCAATTAGGTGAATTTGAAGAGATCGTTTTACTGACGGTAGGGGTGCTCTATGGAGAAGCTTACGGGGTTTCGATCAAGCTTTCTATTGAAGAACGACTCAACCGATCCGTAAGCGTGGGCGCACTGCAATCTGCACTAAAACGATTGGAAGAGAAGGGTTATTTGCTTTCTAAGGAAGGCGAATCTACCAGTGCCAGGGGCGGTCGTCCCAAATTGTATTTTACACTAACAGCTGCAGGACGGGATGCCATTGAGTACGCCCGAAAGATCAGAAATCAATTGTATGATGAAATCCCCAAGGTAGCCCTCGATCTGAAATTTGCCTTGTAGATGAAGGAAGTCCGGTACGAGCCGCCACAATGGATGCTTCGGTTCTTTAAGTGGTTCTGCAGACCAGAATTGCATAAATACCTGGAAGGAGACCTCCTGGAACTGTTTGATCTCAATATCGAACAAAAGGGCTTGAGAAAAGCTCGTTGGAAATTTACCCTGGAGGTGATCAAGCTATTCCGAAAGGACATCATCAAACCTGTAGACGGAACTCAAAAACTCAATAATTACGGTATGGTCAAAAATCATTTAAAAGTAAGTGTGCGTAGCATGCTTCGAAAGAAAACATTCACACTATTGAATGTGCTAGGTCTTGGTATAGGTATCGCCAGTTGTCTCATGATCCTCATTTTCGTGCAAAATGAGCTTTCATATGACACGTATAACTCAAAATACGATCAAACCTATCGTGTTTTGCAGCGATTTGGAGGTGAAATCGCTACTTCTCCCGAAGATCAATTGCCGGTTTCGGAATATCAGGTTTGGGGTAATGCACCAGTTGCGGGCGCTATGATGGATTTCTTTCCGGAAGTGGAACACGTTTTTCGTTTTACCAGTGATTTTGACTGGCTAGTTGAATACAACGGGAATCGGTTTCAGGAGAAAGGGATTTGTTTTGCGGATTCCACCCTTTATCAGGTATTTGAATGGGATTGGATTGCGGGTGATCCAAAAACAGCGCTAACACGTCCAGGTACAATCATTTTATCGGCAGCAATGGCTGAAAAATATTTTGGAAATGAGAATCCTATTGGCGAGCAAATGACCATGGATGGTGATGAAAAATATGAAGTCACAGCCGTCTATGAAATTCCTCCCAATTCCCATTTCGATTATCCGGCATTCATGTCCATGACCTCTTTCATCAACATGCGCCCTCAAATCTTCGAGAACTGGGGTTATGTCGATTTCTATACGTATTTCACTTTGCGGGAGAACACCTCAATAGCTTCCATGGAGACACGTATTCCCGAATTCCTGAAGCAGCGATACGACGAAATTTCGTGGTATCACCTGAGGTTTGAGGCCTTGGCGGATGCTTATCTCAATTCAGACGCAAAAAGACAACCTGGCCCCGTAGGAAACAGTAGCAACATCTACCTGTTTATTTCGGTGGCCATTTTCATTCTGGTCATTGCTTGTATCAACTTCATGAATTTGTCTACAGCCAGGTCGATGGAGCGAGCAAAGGAGGTAGCCATTCGCAAAACGATTGGTTCCAGAAAGTCCGCGCTGGTGGTGCAATTCCTGATGGAAGCCACACTTATGACAAGTATTGCAGCTTCATTAGCCCTGGTTCTAGTGATCGTCGGATTTCCTTACCTGGAATTACTGGTAGGGAAGTCATTGACAGTCAGTGGGCTTTTACAGCCAGTCAATTATGTTCTTTTTGTGGTCGGAGTACTGATTCTTGGATTACTGACCGGTAGCTATCCCGCTTTTGTGATCTCGAACTTCAAAGCGGTGACCGTGCTAAAAGGCTCCTTCAAAAGTTCCAAAAATGGTGTTTGGTTACGCAAAGGATTAGTTGTCCTTCAATTTTCATTGTCGGTAATTTTGTTGGTGGGCACCACAGTTGTTGCCAATCAGCTCAATTATTTGCGGAGTTACGATAAAGGATATGATTCAGAACAAGTGTTGGTCATCGATTATGGTTGGGACAATAAAGTGCAGCGAAACCTGAAAGTGATCAAATCGGCATTGGCGGAACACCCATCTGTCCAGGCCATTTCTGCATCCAGAGCTACTCCTGGAGATTTTTTCCCCGGAGCAGGAACATCCATTGCCTCCAAAAACGGTGAAATGCTCGGTTTCAGTCCGGCTTTGTATGAGATTGATGAAGACTTTATTCCAACCTACCAAATGGAGATGGTAGCTGGAAGAAATTTCGATCGACGCTTCCCAGCAGATTCAGCAACATCCTTAATTGTAAACGAGGCGGCCGCAAAACTCTATGGCTATGAGGACCCGAAGGAAATTGTCGGAAAGAAATTTTCACAATGGGGCAGAGAAGGCCAGGTAATTGGTGTGGTGAAGAATTTCAATTACCTGTCGCTTCATCAGGAAGTGGAACCGATGACCTTGAGGTATTCCACCAAATGGACTACTTCTATGCTTTCAATGAGGTTGAATTCCCAGGATTTTCAGGAGACCTTAGCTGAATTGGAAGGTATATGGAATGGTTTAGCTCCTCATTATCCCTTTGTTTCCCGATTCAACGATCAGAATTTCAATAGGCAATATGAGACAGATGCACGTTTTGGAAATGTGTTTTCAATCTTTTCAGGGTTGGCCATATTCGTGGCTTGTTTGGGGCTGTTTGGATTGACGATTTTCAGTACTGCTCAGCGAGCCAAGGAAATTGGGGTTAGAAAAGTATTGGGTGCTTCCGTTCAGAAAATTGTTGCGTTACTTTCTTATGACTTCATCAAATTGTATCTGCTTTCACTGGTCATGGCAATTCCTGCCTCTTATTGGGTCATGGATCAGTGGCTGGATGGTTTTGCCTATCGTATTTCAATGGGTTGGGGTGTTTTTGTTGTAGCGGCATTGGTTACGTTTTTTGTTTCCATGATTACCATGAGCCTAAAAACCATCGGAGCGGCCCTGGCCAATCCTACTAAATCTTTGAGGGATGAGTAGTCTTCGTCCTTCGAGCGACTCAGGACTCTGACTGATTATTAAGTGATGAAGCCGGATGGCTCTACAGATAAAGTTGAGCCATTTTTATGTTTTTTCTTAGGGATATAAAAAAGCCTTGTTATAACAAGTAAGCTCGTGGAGATTTATAAATTTGTGGGTGAAAACCATGACTTTCCTGACGGGAATCCTCTTGGTTAAGTGATTCACCCAACCTTCAAATTAACCCCGAATGAACCTTCCCGAAGCGCTGGCAGCCATTGTCGATGTTTTAGAGAAAGAACAGCCTACCAAGCCCTCACAGATCGTTTCGATTGTCAAAAAATCGGGCGTAACCAAAGAAGACCTGTTGCCTTACGCAGATTTTGACCACCCTGGAAAAGACAGCTATGGCAGAAAAATGGTCTATAAAGGAGATAACTATGAGATCATGGTGATGTCCTGGAATCAAGGTGACTTCTCCGCGATCCATGATCATGGCCACACGATGTGGGGTGCGGTAAAGATCTTTGGACAAGCAGAACATGCGACTTTCCGATGGGAGGATGAAGACATCTCAACGCTTGCCCGATGGCAGGTAAAAGAAGGAGACGTGCTAGGTGTGGGACATTCGCTGGTCCATCAGATGGGCAACAGTGATCAGGAGCCATTTTTGAGTTTACACATCTACGGACACGTTGATCCCCAAGATAATATCACAGGTGAAGCCAGAATATTTGACTTGCATAACCTGGAGATCCAACGCGTGAATGGAGGTGCATTCTTCAACTTGAAGAAAGACCAGATTGTCAAAAAGCAGGAGGGGCCTAAGGCTGATTTTGCTACGGAGCTTCGCTTTCATTTGGAGTCTTACAAAAGGATGTTAAAAGCCGATGACGCTGAGGCTGAGGACTACTATCAGTATGTCTTTGATCCGGCACACATCAATCCTTTCATTACCTATCTGCAGGAGATCACGGATGTGGAAACGGATAAAGTCAATCATTCCATCCAGTGGAAAATTCTGCAGAGGGAATTAAGAGAAGCGGCGGCTGTACAAGCGTCTCATGACCAGTCAGATAATACTGCCGATACTTTCCACAAGTATGCTGAAGTGTATGATCGGATCATCGGGCATTCCTGTTTAGACTCCTTCATGGAACGTTATATTGATTTCTTCGTGACGAAGTATGGAGTCGATTTTGCGCAGGCGCATACATTGTCCATCGGATGCGGCACAGGATTGGTAGAAGAGCGGATCATTTCAAAATACAACCTCGCTGCTGATCAGATCTATGGGATAGACATCTCAGAATCGATGATTGTTGAAGCGAAGCAGCGTATTCATGCCGATGTTGGAGACCTGTTGACACTGGATCCTGAGGTCAGGAAATGGGACCTGGCTTATTCAGGATTGAATGTGTACCAATATCTGCCACATGAACGTCTGGAGGAAGCTGTTAGACGGACTGCTGACATCCTGAACGATGGAGGTTACTTTCTCGGAGATTTCATCACACCGGATCATATTCGATGGTATCCTAATGTGATCTATGGTCCTGAAAAGAAAGTAGTATCGATCAGAACTCCTGTATTGATCGAGGAAAATGGTGCTTCATTCCAGGAATCAGAAATTGTAAATATCAACACGCTTGAAGGGAAAATGCATATCCATCATGCAGGTAAACACAAACGCTTTTTGGCTCCGGTCTTCCGAATCAGGAGCTACTTCGAAAAGTACTTCCAATCCGTAGACTTGTATGACGCGGTTGACCTAAAGCCGATCGAGGAAAATGATGATTCCTGTGCCTCTACCAGGTATATTGTTGTAGCGAGGAAATAATAGAAGCGTTGCTTATTTGTCCGAATCGACGGTATTCGTACATCTGCCGATTTAAAAGTTGATGGAATGTGCGCTAAACAATGGTCATTTGTTTTAAAAAATGACCATGCGTCGAATTCTTTGTGCCTTATCTTTTCTTAGCATATTAACCACATACGCTCAGGTTTGGTCACCGGACGGAAGTCAATTGGCTTTCTTCTACATCCACGCCATCGAGGATATCTACCTGGTGAATACTGATGGGAGCAATTTCCAGGTACTGGACCAACATCCTGAGCGTGATTTTATGCCCGACTGGTCCCCGGAAGGAAACAGCTTGATTTTCACGAGTGTTCGAGATGGAAATCATCAGATCTACCGAATGGATTTAGCTACTCGCGAAACTGAACGGCTGATTGTTTCGGATGATGAGGATACGGATGGACATTTCTCATCAGATGGAAAGAAAGTTGTTTTCTCGAGCAACAGGAGTGGGAACAGCGACCTATTCATTTATGATCTCGAAGACAAAACTATCTCCGCACTCACGCAAACTTCAACGTTCGAATATACCCCAAGATGGTCACCAGATGGTAAGAAGATACTTTACAAAATGGCTTCAGATGAATTCGGAGCTTCTGACCTTTATGTGATGGACATAAAAACAAGACAAAAGGAACAGGTCACTATTGGCCAGCGGGGAGAGTTTCATCAGAATTGGTCCCCTGGCGGGGATAAAATTTGCTATGTTCAGGTGACTGAGGGCGTATTTGAACTTTGGGTATTGGATATTAAAACCAGGGAAAAGCAAGTGTTGGTCAAGAAAGAAGGCTATCAGTTGTTTTATCCGAACTGGTCGCCTGATGGTCAATTCATTGCCTTTACCAGAGATTTATCCGAAGGTCAGCAAGAAGGATATCCGGCATTGTATATGGTGAATATGGAAGGAAAAGAGAGCTTAGTTTCAGCTGAGAATAGTTTTGAGTAGCAGCCAATTTTTAGGTTGCTTGCTCGTGCTTAAGAAATTCACGGGGAGTCATTTGCGTCACCTTTTTGAAGGCCATGTTGAAACTGGATTTAGATTTGAAGCCCGCCATGTTGGCCATTGCTTCAATGGTCAGGTTCTTATTTTCCTGATTGAGCAATAGTTTTTTTACTTCATCGATTCGATAACCATTGACGTAATCGTAGAAATTCTGACCCACACCTTTGTTGAGTGTCGCACTCAATAACTTGGAATTGATTCCGGTTTGTTGGGCAAGTTTGTTAAGGCTGAGTTCAGGGTCCAGGTATGGTTTTTCTGACTGCATGAAGTCCTCCAATTGTTGTTCAACTGGGTGATTGGACCAGGCATTTACATTGTCCGGCCACTGATATCCATTGCTGAAAAAGAATTTTGAGTCCCTTAAAAAGGCAACCGTAACCACGAGAATGGTGAAGAAAATCGCAAGCCATAAAGGATTGTAAGTCAGGGTGGTTATGCCGCCTTTGTAAATGCCTATGTTGAGTGAGATGATCATGCTCCAAACCGATAATAACGAACCCGTGGTTAACAGAAAGGTTCGCAACCACTTTTTGTGTTTCACGTGGTTCGACGCTACTCCGGACCAAATTCGGTAGGAACGGAATGCCAGGTACCAATATCCCCAACCCAGCATTAAGGCAATTATTTGTTCCAGATGGCTGAAAGCTGTTTCAAAAGGAGTGATCATGAGACGGGTACGCCAGCTGTCTGGCCCTATGGCTAACACAAAGTACCCAAGCCAGATCATTCCTGCGGGGAGGAAATGATAAGTCCATCTACGCTTCAACTGTCGATCCTTTTGGATGACCATGTTGACGTGCAGCCAAATTAGTGGCCCGATCGCTACGATCCATGAAATAGGCAAGTACAAGTAATAGGGATTATTGGTAATGCCATTGTCCACCCCATAAATCTGATTTTTAAAACCATATGAAGCGATCACCAAAATGAACAGCGTGAGGAAGGGATCCATTGTTTTCTTGTGGGTTAGAAACTTCCAGAATAAGGCTAAACCCATCAGTATGGAAATGACGAAAACCGGATAGATCAGCTTGGGATAAAAAATACCTAACGCACCATCGTTAAATAGTGGACCTATCGATTGATCTATATGGATTGCTGTCGCCGATTCGATAGGGACCAAAGGCATTTGACAAGACTCACATGTTCCAGGCCCGGAATGAACGTGACCATCCGCTTCACAACCACAGGGCGGGCATTGGTACCGTCGGATTTGGGTAGAATCGGATATGGGTATCAGTTGTAGCCAGGCAGCGAACAGCAGTAGGAGCATATACTCCAATCTTACGGTAGTTCAATCTTGAATGTTGGGTGGGCTGAACCCGAATAGGGCCATCAAAAGGTACGAATAGACGGATTCCGAACGAAATCAGACATCTGTCGCCGTGTAAAGGACGTGCTCATCAATAAACCTCAAAAACTCGAAGCAGATGAAGCACTGTCTTATTTTTTGTTTGTCCTGTTTTTCGTTGTTATCGGCAACAGCGCAGGAAAGTGTAACCATTGAAGCGATCCAGGAAAAAGTAACTATTGATGGCTTGCTGCAAGAGTCGATTTGGCAAAAAGCGGTGCCAATCAGCTTAAATTATGAAACTCATCCGGGGAATAACCTTGAAGCGACCACAGAGACGATACTCAGGTTGGCCTATGATCAGGAGCAATTATACTTTGCTTTTGAAGTGTTTGACCCTGACCCGACGGCCATACGCGCCATCCTGAATGATCGAGACCGGCTGGATGATAATGATCGGGTTTCGCTTTTCCTGGATCCATTCAACGATTCCAGGAGGGCTTTTTTCTTCACCTTGAATCCGTTTGGAATACAACAAGATGGCTTTTTTGATCAGCAAACGGGTAATGAAGACTTGAGCTGGGATGGCATCTGGAATTCTAACGGGCGGATCACGGAACGGGGATATGTGGTGGAAGGGGCTATTCCCTTCAAATCCTTGAGATTCCCGAATACGACAGACATCCAAACCTGGCGCTTCTTTGCACGAAGGGTATATCCTCGTAGTGTTTTCAAGGTGTTCCACAACATGTCTGTTGATCAGGACAATGCCTGTGTGCTATGTCAGGCCAGGACATTCACTGGACTGCAAGGCATCACACCAGGTAGAAACCTGGAATTCACACCGACCTATACATTGAACAAGATCGATCAGAGGCCTGACTTTCCGGAGAAGGAATGGTCCAGAGGAGGCTGGGAACACAATGTCGGACTTGATGCACGTTGGGGTATTACCACGGATTTAAGCTTTAATGGTACTTTCAATCCTGATTTTTCGAATGTAGAAGCGGATGCTGCGCAGATAGACATCAACAACCGTTTTGCTTTGCGATTCCCGGAAAAGCGTCCATTCTTTGTTGAAGGAGCAGATTTTTTCAATACACCTTTACAGGCCTTTTTTACTCGATCAATCGTTGCACCTACTTTTGGCGCCAAGCTCACGGGAAAGGTTGGTAGAAATGCCGTTGGTTTGTTGGTGGCCGATGATCGTTCCAATCAATTGATCCTACCTGGATTTCAAAGTTCCAGCAGTTTCATCGCAGAGGAAAAAGTGACCAATGTGATCGGAAGATATCGAAGAGATATAGGAGAAAATGTGAACATAGGAGGATTATTCACGCATCGTACTTCGGCCAATTATCTCAATCGAGTAGGGGGTGTTGATGGATTTATTCGTCCTTGGCAGCCTCTGACTTTTCGCTGGCAATACATGAGCTCTGATACCCGCTACGATGATCGTATCGTCGATGAGAATAACTTGTCTGATGATACACCTTCTGGGAATTCGTATAACCTGACGAGTCGGTTTGATACTAGAAATTGGAATGCCCAGTACACTTTTGAATATCGGGATCCGGGGTTTCGGGCAGATGCGGGATTTGTACCACAAGTGGATTTTGTACACCATCGATTTTGGGTCGAACGGGTTTTTTGGCCCGATAATAAAGGTCCTATTGTCAACTTTGGTGGGAACACCGGTGGTTTTCGTCGAACTTCAACGGATGGGCTCCTGGAGTCAGGAGGAATGTGGGTAAGTGGATTTATCAATGGGCCCTTACAAACCAATTTCTGGGTGAACCCTGATGTGATCTGGCAGCAGTTTCAAGGTTCCAACTACACATTGCGCAGACTCTGGTTTGGATTTGATACTCAGCCACTGGGCAATCTGGGCATCAATGGCTGGATAAACCTGGGTCCGGCGGTAGATTTTGCGAATAACCGGAAGGCGGATAATACCCAGTTTCGAATTGAGTCCGATATTCGAATCGGGACACACATTGATATGACCATCAATCATCGCTTTGTCCAGCTCCGTCAGCAGGAAACTGGATTAACCATTTTTACCGCTAATTTGACCCAATTGCAGGGTGCCTATAACTTTAATCCAAGGTTGTTTTTCAAGTTCATCTTACAATACCGCCACACCGTCAGAAATCCTGATCTCTATGAGACAAGCGTTCACACCGTAGATAAGTCGGTGTTTGCCCAACTACTGCTATCCTACAAAGTCAATCCACAGTCCGTTGTGTTTCTGGGATACATTGATAATCATACTGGGCTAAATGATGAATTTGAAGAACGACAGATTGCATTGACGCAAGTCAATCAGACCTTATTCTTCAAGATTGGTTATGCCTGGCGACCATGATTCTTTAGATTCAACTTCCTTCAATGTCATCAATGACTTGAGCCAGCGAAGCTTTATTCCGGAATTTGATCTTCGACATATCGAATTTAGAAGGCTCCTCGGACTCATATGCAATGATGGGTATGCCAGAACGCATGAGGTTGTTGTACCATTTTTCGTCCCAGTGATTTTGACTCCAGAGGTCACCATTGATGATGGAAGTAGAGGCGATGAGTTCCTTCGACCCGTAAGTCCACCAAAAAGCTACTTCCTGACCAAATTCGTATCCTATAAGGTGGAATTTTTGTTTGGCACGACCGTGCGAAGTTCTGACATGTTTGAGCAGGTCATTGAAGGCATGATGGATCGGATGCGTGCCCCAGCCGTCTTTCCCAATTGGGATCTTCGGAACAATGACAATTGACCGGTCCAGATCAATGTCTGATAGCAGATTCATGGTTTTGTCCCAGGCCCGATGACTTTCATGTGTCTCACATAGCAGAGCAATGATCTCGTACTTTTTTGAACGGTCATAGCCTTCAGGTAATAGGAGGCTGTATTCAAAGCGAATGCCATTAAAGGCTTTGAATTGATGCGTATTTTTTGGCTTGATAATGTTATTCGCCTGTGGTGAGCTGATCGTCCAGAAGAACAGGGTATAAAATGTAATGATCCTTTTCATAAGTTTTTGAATTTCATTCAAAAGTGAAGGACCTACTCCGATTCTTAAAAGACAAAGTGATCAACCGTTGAAAAGGGGATGAATGAACTTGTTACCTTTCGACAAGCTCAGGGTGACAAGTTCCAAATTTGAACCCTAAGGCACTCGCCCGTCCTGCCACGAGGCAGGAAGGGCGAAATCTACTCGTACCTCAACACTTCCGAAGGATTGGTGTTGGCCGTTTTCCAGGTTTGGCTACCTACTACCAGGGCTCCGAGTAAGACAATTACTCCTACACCAAACAGAATGACTCCCACGCTTAAGTTCACACTGTAAGCAATGGCATCTAACCACAAGGAATTAACCAGGTAAGTGAGTGGCAGACTGACGATAATGGCGATTACCAACAACATCAGGAATTTCTTGGAAAGTACGTATACTAATTGACCGCTCGTCGATCCAAGCACTTTTCGGATAGAAACTTCTTTCATACGCACTTGCATTGCATAGACAACCATACCCATTAATCCCAGGGCCGCAATGATCAGCGCCAATAGAGAAATAAACGTTACAATCTTAGAAAGGTCACCAAAGATCAACTCTGCGAAAAAGGCAATTTCCTCATTCATGATCTTGTAATCGAACTGAAGGTCAGGATTCACCGTAGCCCAGGCGGCTTCAATATCATGAAGCGCTGCCGAGAAATTGGTCGCATTTACTTTCACCTGTAGAATGTTCAAACGTTCCGGATCATGAAATAACATCAAAGGTTTTATGGCAGAAAACATGGTTTCATGATGATAATCTGCAACAACCCCTACGATGGTATTGTAGGTTGAATCTCCTCTTAACAATCGTTGGCCGATGGCATCCCTGGGGAAATCAAATTGCAAGGCTTTTGCGGCGGATTCGTTAAGAATTACCTGATTATCTTCCTGACCTTTGATAAGTCCAGTTCCTGCCAGCAGGTCAAGCCCCATATTGTTGACGTAAGCATGGTCAACGGACATTTGATTGAATGTGTATTCCTCTTCGTTGTACATAACATCCGAGGTAGAACTGGTTCCGGAGGCAGGCACAAAATCTGCTTGAGAACTGCTGATGAGATTTGGATATTTGATCAGTTCATTTTGAAGCAATTGCGGATCCGCGCCATTCATTCTGACCACTACAATGTTTTCGGCATCAAATCCATAATCCGTTTTGATCATGAAGTTCATTTGATTGTAGACCAGCTTCACGGTAATGATCAAAAACAAAGACAAGCCAAATTGCGAGACAATCAGGAAATTGCGCATGCCCATTTTTGAAAAGACTTTAACTCCTGCAAGGCTTTTGAGTGCTTCCATCGCTCTAACCGAAGAATGAAAGATGGAAGGGACAATACCTGCAGCCAGCCCCACAAAAACTGAGAAGCCCAAACAGATGGTGTAAACAGACACGGACTCACTCAGGTTCCAGTCCAATAACTGACTGAAATTGAGCCCCAAAAAGATGGGTTTGATGAAAGTAAGTACACCAAGAGAAAAGATAAAAGCGAAAACCGAAATCAAGACGGATTCTGCCAGGAACTGTGTAATGATCTGTGCCCGAGACGCCCCAAACACCTTTCGAACACCTACTTCCCTTGCCCGGTTTAGCGATCGTGCCAGGGATAGATTGGTGTAGTTGAAACAAGCCGATAGAATAATGACCAGAGCCATACCGGCGAGGAAGTAAACAAATAACATTGGAATACCAGGGCCTATCGCGTTTCCGACCATGGGACCTGGATTGATGTCAGTGATCTTCTGAAGATAGAAGGATGGAACATCATTTTCTTGTTCCGCATATTGTTTGACACTTACGTCTGATAAATAGGTTTCTACGGCTGCTTTATCCGTTCCTGGAGCGAGTTGTACATAATTCCATGAATTCCATCGGTTAGACCAGTTGTCTTCCAAGTCTTCTTTCAATTCTTGTTTGACAAGCGCTTCATAACTTTTACCAGAGCAGCATCATCTGCGCTGTGTCCGGACAGCGGTCAATGCGGAATCGGCGAACACGGCCACGAGCTGTTCGAGACCACCACCAGAAGTAGCCCAGGCGATCGTAGAAATTGCCCTTGCACCGTGTGCAGGCCGTTGGCGCCGACCAGCGTTTCGTACTCATAGTGAACCATCCGTCGAGGAATCGGATGCTCCAGCAGGTGGGCAGTCCAGGACACGGTGCTGGCGGGGCAGGGTTTGTTCGCCAGCGAGCAGGCTCGGCAGGGGCCAGGTGTCGAGCAGGGTGAGCACACGACTTCGCAGGCCGCCGAGAGCGGGACTGCGGTAGCGGAACATGCCCGTGAAAGCGGCGGTTGCGCCCGAGTAGAAGTCTGCCGTCGGTCCACCGCATGTCGATCGCAGCGTGCAGCGAACTCGGGAAGAGGCCTTCGACGTATGGCAGGGCGGCGCAGGGACTCGGGCTCGGGGCGTCTGAGGAGCAGGGGGACCCGCGACGTCGAGCGTGCTCTCGAGGGCCTTGGCAGGCACGAGAGTGGAGCGCGCGCAACCCGTCTGCTCCCTCTTGGTACAGGCGCACCTCCAGGAACGAGATGTTGCTGCCTAGGCGGAGGACGGAGACCTCGCCGCGCACCTCGCCTGCGACGATGGGCGCGATCAAAACTGGATCCGCTGGAGGTGCGGAGCCCGCGTTGTGGATCGGGCTCGACGCGACGCGCGCCAGCGCAGCCATGACTGCGGCGGTGAGTCCCCCGAACAGCAGGCGGCCACCGCCATCCGCCCGGGATCGGCGTGATCGACCAAGCATCGGCCATGGTGGGTCCAGAGTTCACGGTGTGATGGCGTCGACGTGCATGTGGGGCGCGGGTGTTCTCCGTCCGTTAATGACTGGTGTTCGCATGCATGTCGGCGTTGGGCCAGAGGCAAGCCACACTTCCACATCGCGCAGGTGCCGTCGCCACCCGCCAGGGGGGGGGAGGTGGTAGTCGAATGCCAGGACGGCCAGTGTGATGTCGCTGCGGATCGCGAAGCTCCCAAACCCCAGCGAGGCCAGACCGATCGCCGAATCAAGCGCTCGGAGAACACCACGCCGAGGCGCTGGAATCCAGCGACGTACGCTGCGGAGCGCGCGAGATCGTGGACGCGGTGTTGTTGGTCGACGATGCGGGCCTGCTGGTGAGCAACAGCCTCACGCCGCTGGATCTCAGCATGCTGGCCGCTGTTACGCCCATCGTTGGTCGTGGCAAGGCGGTGCCTCGCATCCGGCGCAGCGGTGAGAAGAAGAGATGACCGTGCGGGGATTGGAGGTCGATGGCGACCTCCTCTACGTCGCGGCACTCGGCGGCGATAGTTCGGGACGCGTCCGTGAGCTGGGCGCAGCCTTCGTGCGGCCCAGCGCATTCTCGCCGCCTGATTTGAACCCGACCCGCGGGGCGGTGGTCCCCGCAGACGTGGCGTCTCGCATCTTCGTCGTGGCGTTGGCCCTCGTGCTGACGCCCGCGTCCGCCGGTGGCTGGCAAAGGCAAAGCGGCGTGTGCCGAACATGCCGCGCGGTTGGGGAGCTGGCCGCCCAATGCCGCGATGCTCGAGGCCGATGCCGCCTGTCGTGAGGCGTTGAGCCACCGTGACGTGCCGTTTGAGCCGGGGCACGGCAAGAAGGTCAACTCTCCGATCGTGGTTCCAAGATGGAGCTGGGAGGGCTTCGGCTGGAGCCCACATGGCGGAAGGGCCCGTTCGTGATGGACTGCCTTTAAGCCGAGGGTGGTGCACGAAGTCGCGCCAAAGCTTCGCGCGCTCGGCGTGGAAGCCCTCGGTTTTCCACCATGTGCGACTACCGCCACGTGAAGCGGAACCGGTCGTAAGACCAACATCCTCAGCCGTCATGCGATCGGGCTGGCGATGGACGTGTTCGAGGTGCGGCTGGACGATGGCCGGGTCGCGGTGGTGAAACGGGACTACGGCGACGTAGCCGAGTTGGCCGCAGTCGAGCGGGTGTTTGCGGACAGTGCGTCGTTCCGCAATCCGCTCACCCCCGGGCAGCGACCCGAAGAGGACGACGACCACTTCCACCTGGAAGCTCGTGGCCTGCCGCTTCGACGAGACGCGCGCTGATCCGCCGTTCCAACGGGTCTACGGGTGGTTCGTGGTAGGTTTCCCGGATGCATCGTTGGACTCTTGCCTTGTCGACGCTGGCGTTCGTCGCCTGAGCAAAGGCCTCGCGAAAGGCAGACCCCGCCCAACACCACGGCGAGCGCGTCTGCATCGGCCGAGGGCACGGCGGGCGGCGAAGAGTCCACCACCATGCCCGAGGACGACGGGGACGACATCAAGCTCGACCTGGGCGAGGACACCGACAGCCCCAGCACGGCCGGTCGACCCCGATAGGGACGACGAAGGCAAGGTGCGACAAGGTCGACTTCCTGTTC